>JAGCZO010000032.1 GCA_017959965.1 Clostridia bacterium
CTGCGGCTCCGCCGCATCATTTCGCGCAAGCGAATCATTTGTTAACTGCGCCTCCGCCCCATAATTTCGCGTAAACGGATCATTGCGCAAGCCCTGCGCCGCACGTCATGTGACAACTCCGGCTTCGCCCCATAATTTCGCGTAAACAGACCATTGCGCAAGCTCTGCGTAGCGCGTCATTTGATAGCTCCGGCTCCATCATTTCCCGTAAACTGATCATTGCGCAAGCTCTGCGCAGCGCGTCATTTATTAACCCCGGCTCCGCCCCATCATTTCGCGCAAGCGAATCATTTGTTAACTGCGCCTCCGCCCCATAATTCATTTGCACACCTTGACAACATCCCTTTTATATCGCATAATTTCACCGAGGTGATTCTGATGAAACCAACGCTTTTCAAAATACTGATTTTAGGACTGATAGCTATGCTCATACTCTCATCATGCAACGTTACTCCCGGGCCGGGGCCCGAAGCTACCGCGACGCCGGGCACGGAACCCACTTCGGCGCCTGCCGACGAATACGACGACAACTACGTCGTATCGGTATACCCCAAGCCCGTTTCCGCGGCCATATCCGAAAACGAGGCAGAAGCCGCCGACGCGTCTGTTCTGACGCCGGATGACAGAAGCTTCGACAGTATTTTTACTCATTTTGGCTTCAGTATTGGCGACGGAGGTCTGCCGGTGGAGCTCCTCATTGACGCCTCCCTTGAGGAAGAGGAATACAAGCTCACCGCTGCCAAGAGCTCCGTGAAGATCACCGCAAGCTGCGCCAGAGGCATATACAACGCCGTTTCGACCCTCAGGCAGCTCTGCAAAAAGGACAGGATCGCGGCAGCGGAAATATCCGACAAGCCCGCCATACCGCTGAGAGGCGTTATCGAAGGCTTCTACGGAACCGCCTGGACCCACGAATTCAGACTTGACCTTTTCCGTCTGATGGGAAAATATAAGATGAATGCCTACATTTACGCACCGAAGGACGACCCGAAGCACCGTGCGGAGTGGCGTTCCATGTACACAGGCGAAGAGCTGGAAAAAATGAAGGAGCTGGTGAACTGCGCCGCGGAGAATTACGTCAGGTTCATCTACGCCCTTTCACCCGGCATCGACATATCCTTCGGTACAAAATACGACTCCGACTTTGCCAAGCTCACCGAAAAATGTCAGTCGATGTATGACCTTGGCGTGAGAGATTTTGCGATATTGCTTGACGATATCACCAATGCCGACGCCAAGGGACACGCGAAGCTTGTCAACGATTTCCAGAATAAATTCGTGAAAACTCACGAGGGCTGTTCGGATCTTATAATGATCACCACGGAATATTGCGACGCCTTCATCACCGCCTATTCAAGCGAGATAGCCCCTCTGATCCAGTCAGACATTAAGATCATGTGGACGGGCCAGATGGTGATTCCAGACAAGATCAACGACAAGACCCTTGCCAGAGCGAAAAACCTTTTCGGCAGGAAACTTTTCATCTGGTGGAACTACCCCGTCAACGACACCATGGCCAATAACATGTTCATGGGCCCCTGCGAGGGTCTCGGCAAGGCCATTGGCGATGCGATCAACGGCCTTGTCTCAAATCCCATGAACCAGGGCTACGCCTCCATGCTCCCGCTGCTCACCACTTCTGACTTTCTCTGGAACCCGGCGGACTACAGCAAGGAGGACTCCCTTGTCGCCGCGACGGAAAAGCTTGCCCCCCGGTGTGCCGACGGGCTCTACGCCTTCGCCGACCTCTGCCGCGCCTCCGTCATCAACGGCAACAGATCCTCGCTTCTCATAAGCAACGAGGCCAAGGCATATCTTAGAGGCGTCGAAGGCTCCCTTGACGAACTGAAGCCGAAGCTTGAGAAGATCAAGGCCGATCTCGCCTCCTTCCGTGAAAACGGCGACGCCAAAATGCTGAGCGAGGTCAAAAAGTGGCTCACAAAAGCGGAGACCATGGTGGATCTGGCGCTGCAGTTTATTGCCTTTGAAAAGACCGAAGACAGCGGCGAAAAAGTCTCCGTCGCGGTGGAGTTTGCCAAGAACTACAGGACCGTTGCAAGCTCGAAGGCCATAGTAAGCGACGACGTGCTGGTGCCCTTCATCGACGCCGCCAAAGACAAGATCAACGTTATTTTAGGAAAAACCGAAGGAGACGAAGTCACGGCTCCCTCCGTTTCCACAAACATGCAGACATACCTGGACTACGTTCCCGAGAACGCTGTTGACGGCAGCACATCCACCTACTTCTGGTCAAGCGGCGCTCCCTCCGCGGGAAGTACCTTTACCTACGACCTGGGCAGAGTTGCCGACGTCACCGGAGTAAAGCTCACGATGGGCGCCTCGGGACACGCAGACGACTACATAAGGAAAGGCGTCATCGAGTATTCCTCCGACGACGTCAACTACACCACTCTTTGTTCTCTCTCGGGCAAGACAGTCTCAAGCGACACCGCCTTCAGCGCAAGGTACATACGTATAAGGTGCACGGCCTCCCAGACCTACTGGGCGATCATATCGGAGCTGGAGGTCACCCGGGAAATGATGCTGCCAAAAGGAGCTGCCTTTGACGGCAGCAAGGTCATCGACCTTTCATGTCTCTTTGATAAAAACCTTTTCACGGGCCTCGATTCAAAGAAAAACTACGTCAGCGGCAAAACGCTTACCCTTGACGTGTCGGGTCATTCCACAGCCGAGTTCTTCTTTACCGAGACAGGCTCTGTAGCTATCACCGTGACAGATGAAAGCGGCTCAGTGAAAAACGTTGACGTTTCCGACTACACTTCAGTCGATCTCAGCGGACAGAAGACGCTTACGGTCAAATTCAGCGGAACCTTCAATCTCGCCGAAATAGTGCTTAAATGATATTTTGAAAGGCGCCGCGCAGGTCCTTTTGTGCGGCGCCTTTATTCCCGTTAAGCGGATCAAAATTTTCAAAACACGTAGTCTAAGACTTTCAAAACACGTAGTCAAACGCTTTCAAAACGCGTAGTGCCTGTTGACACCCCGTTAAAAATTCCGGGAACAGTTTGTTAAATATCTTCCCTCTTTTTCCTGCGTTTAAACAGCGCAAGACAGGCGGCCGAAAGCCCGGGCACCGTAAGGGTGAACGCCGCGGAGCCTCCGCAGCCTCCGTTGCAGCCGTTTGCGACCGGGTCGTTAAAATCGCCCACCTCCACTATGCAGCGGTCGATGAACTTGCCGCTGGAGGTCTTGACGGTGATAAAGGCAACGCCCTCCGACACCGCTGTGACGGTGCCGCCCTGGTTCACGGCAGCCACAGTCTCGTCCGAGCTTGACCATTCGAGAGCCACGTTGGCGTCAACGTTCTTGTAGTTGATCTTAATGGCGGTTGTAGTCTCGGGCTTCACACGGTAGCTTGCCTTTTCCATGCTGATCTCGTTGATGAAGGTATTGGCGTAAAGCTCCTGCACCACCGCTTCGGCATTCTTTGTCTGCACTATCGTGAACTCGTCAAACTCGCCGTCCACGGCAAACTGACCGCCGGGAAGAGAGCCGAGGACCAGTTCAAAGTTTCTGGCAGAGATGTCGTTTTTGATTTTGACGCTTCCCGCCTTTTCCCCGTTCACCCAGCACACGACCTCGGTACCGTTGCAGGTAAAGCAGAAGTGAGTCCACTTCCCGGAGTATTTTTTCAGGCTGACTCCGAAGGAGCTGTCGCAAAGCTCGGAACAGTAGAGCTTCAATTCACCTTCGTTTGCGTAAATTTCGAAATGGCCGGTGACTTTGTTTCCTTTGGCGAGCAGTACGTTGAAGCCCGCGAAGGAGCCGCCCTTGAACCAGAAGGAGTAGACCGTGTTTTTCAAAGTAAGGTCCGTCTCGGTGAGCACGATATCGTTTTTGCCGGGCTTGATCGCGTTTCCGAAATTGCCTTCGGTGTAACCGGCGCCGTCGGCGCTGCCCCCCTTAACGTGGTAGTTGGAGGCGTCGTGAAGAGTCTTTGACTTGTCGTCAAAGGTCCAGAGACCTACCAGCTTGCTGTCCAGTTTGAAGCAGGTACGGGTGGCGCGGTTGCCCCTCGCCGAGGTGTCCTTGACCCCGAAAACGGTGAGTGTGCGTCCGGCGAGACCCCCTTCAAGGCCCTCAAACGTCAGCTTTACGGAAAGTCCGTTGCTGCCCGGCACGGCGCTGACGACTTTGCCGCCAAGGTTAAGCACGTAGAAATTCGTGTCCGAAGCAGATTCCGGATCGACCTTTCTGTTGAAATAGACCGTCGCGCTGTCGCTGCCATTCATCTCGAAGGTAGTCGCGTAAGGCGGGTTTTCATCGTGGAGAGTCACGCATTTGACCGTTCCGGTCTTGCCGGAATTTTCCCCGTTCTTTCCCACCGCGGCGATCTCTATCTTGTACTCGGTGACTTCTTTGAGATCCGTGATCAGATATTCCGACGCGGTCCCCTTGATGAGACCTTTCATCTCTCCGTCAACGTAAAGCTCGTAGTAGCGTACGGACGACGCGTCGCCGGGCTTGTCCCATTTGATTCTGATACTTTCGTAGCTCTCCGCCGCTGCCTTGAGATTTTTGGGCACGGAAGGAGCATTGGCGCTGCTCTTGTCCAGCA
>JAGCZO010000033.1 GCA_017959965.1 Clostridia bacterium
CGGTCTCAGGCACGTTCTCCGGATCACCGGGGCCGTTGGAGATAAACACCCCGTCGGGATCAAGCTTTTTTATATCATCAAATGAGGTGTTCCAGGGAAGGACCGTCACAGAGCAGCCTTTTCTGACCAGCGAGCGCACTATATTTTTCTTCATGCCGCAGTCTATAGCCGCCACCCGGTATTTTGCGTTTTTGCAGACCGCCTCGTAGGGCTCCCTGCAGCTGACTCTTGAGACAGCGTCCTTCGGGGGCTCGTAGGAGCCAAGCTTTGAAAGACATTCTTCAAGAGGCGTTTCCGCCTTAGTTATCAGTCCGGGACGGCTGCCCAAATCTCTTATGGACCTGTTGAGCTTTCTGGTGTCAACGCCTGACACGCCAATAATGCCGAAGCGCTTCATGACGTTCCCAAGCGTATCCTTCGCCCGGAAATTCGACGGTTCGTCGTTGTATTCCCGCACCACAACGGCGCCAAGTGTCGGCCGGTCTGATTCATAATCGTCATCGGCCATACCGTAATTGCCGATGAGGGGATAGGTCATGACCACCGCCTGGTCTGTATAAGAAGGATCGGACAGTATTTCCTGGTATCCCGCCATGGAGGTGTTGAATACGAATTCCAGTATCTTCTCCTCTTCGGCGCCGAAGGAATACCCGTAAAACGACTGTCCGTTCTCAAAAACGATTTTGGTATCCGGCTTTTTTATCATTTCAAAAACCTCGTGAAAGCAGCCCGTTCAAACAAAAGCTGTCACAGATCCCCGGCAGGGCCGGCTTTGAGCATACAACAACACTTACTGGCCGCTGTGGTCAAAGGCGGCTTTTATAAAGCCCTTGAACAGCGGATGAGGCTTGTTGGGTCTGGATTTCAGTTCCGGGTGATACTGAACGCCCACGAAGAAAGGTCTTCCGGTAAGCTCCACCGTTTCAACAAGCAGTCCGTCGGGAGACATGCCGCTGAGGGTGAGTCCGTTCTCCTGAAGCACTCCCCGGTAATCGTTGTTGAGCTCGTAACGGTGGCGGTGGCGCTCGCTTATCTTAAGAGCTCCGTAGCACCTCTCCATGGTGGTGCCGGGCTTTATATTGCAGGGATATGCGCCAAGCCTCAGGGTCCCGCCCTTTTCAACCTCGTTGCTCTGTCCGGGCATGAAGTCGATGACCTTGTTCCGGCATTCCTCGTCAAACTCGCCGGAATTGGCGTCTTTTATACCGCAGACGTTTCTTGAATACTCAATGACCGCGATCTGCATGCCGAGACAGATCCCGAAATACGGGATATTATTCTCTCTGGCGTATTTCGCCGCGCTTATCATACCTTCGATGCCTCGCTGACCAAAGCCTCCGGGAACTATGATCCCGTCAAGACCCGCGAGAATGTCGGAGGCGTTTTCGTCCGTAATAAGCTCCGAGTCTATCCAGTGTATCTTTATGTGAGTGTTGTGGAAATAGCCCGCGTGTCTCATTGCCTCTGCCACCGAAAGATAGGCGTCATGGAGAGCCACGTATTTTCCCACAAGTCCTATATGCGTGGTGTAAGGTCTGGATTTTATTCTTCTGACCATGTCGGTCCAGTCCGAAAGATCCGGCTCCTTTGTTTTCAGCCCCAGCTCCCTGCAGACGACGGAAGAGAAATTCATCTGTTCAAGCATAAGAGGCGCTTCGTAAAGGTTCGGAAGCGTGATATTCTCGATAACGCAGTCCTTTTTAACGTTGCAGAAAAGCGCGATCTTGTCGAAAATGGAAGGCTCCAGGTGCTCGTCGCATCTCAGAATAATGATGTTTGGGTTTACGCCCATGCCCTGAAGCTCCTTGACCGAGTGCTGTGTGGGCTTTGTTTTATGTTCCTCAGAGCCGTGGAGGTAGGGGACCAGGGTAACGTGGATGAAAAGACTGTTCTCCCGGCCCACCTCAAGGGATATCTGCCTCACCGCCTCTATGAATGGCTGGGATTCGATATCGCCAATGGTGCCTCCGATCTCGGTGATGACCACGTCAGCGTCCGAATGTTTTCCCACGTTATAGACAAAATCCTTTATTTCATTGGTGATGTGGGGGATGACCTGGACAGTGGAGCCAAGGTATTCGCCCCGGCGCTCCTTGTTGAGAACGTTCCAGTAGACCTTTCCCGTGGTGAGGTTGGAATACTTGTTCAGATCCTCGTCGATAAACCGTTCGTAGTGGCCAAGGTCCAGATCCGTCTCCGCGCCGTCCTCGGTCACGTAGACCTCTCCGTGCTGGTAAGGACTCATGGTTCCGGGGTCAACGTTGATGTAAGGGTCAAGCTTCTGCGCCGCCACCTTAAGTCCCCGGGCCTTGAGCAAACGTCCGAGAGACGCCGCCGTAATACCTTTTCCCAGTCCCGAGACGACCCCGCCTGTAACGAAAATATACTTTGTCATACCATCATCCTCCTTACTCCCACTCTACCGTCGCCGGCGGTTTTGATGTTATATCATACACGACACGCGTGATGCCTTTTATCTCATTGGTGATCCTGCTGCTGGCCCTTTCAAGCACCTCAAAGGGAAGCCTTGCCCATTCCGCGGTCATAAAATCGTCAGTGACCACAGCTCTTAAGGCAACGGTATAACCGTAGGTTCTTGAGTCGCCCATGACGCCGACGGACTTTGTGTCAAGGAGCACCGCAAAATACTGCGCCAGACCGTTTCTTTCACTGCTCCCGTCAAGCTCCTCTCTGAATATCGCGTCAGCGTTTTGAAGAAGCTCCAGTTTTTCCTCAGTGATCTCGCCAATGACCCTGACCGCAAGTCCCGGTCCGGGGAAAGGCTGGCGCATCACAAGCTCCCGGGGGATCCCCAGCTTCATTCCGGCTTCACGCACCTCATCCTTAAAGAGCTCTCTTAAGGGTTCAACTATCATGCTGAAATCCATGGCCTTGGGAAGGCCGCCCACGTTGTGATGGCTCTTTATCACCGCGGAATCGCCCCTGCCGCTTTCAATAACGTCGGGATATATAGTCCCCTGGGCCAGAACGTCGATCTTTCCCAGCTTTCCGGCCTCTTCCTCAAATACGTGAATGAACTCCGCGCCTATTATTTTGCGTTTTTGCTCAGGCTCGGTCACGCCTTTGAGCTTGCCGAGGAAGCGGTCTTTGGCGTTGACCCTAATAACGTTGACTCCCAGCTTGCCTCCGAGAGTTTTTTCAACGAAATCCCCCTCGTTCTTTCTGAGAAGCCCGTGATCAACGAACACGCAGCTGAGGTTCCGGCCTATTGCCTTGTGGAGGATCACCGCGGCCACAGAGGAGTCAACTCCCCCGGACAGTGCCAGCAGTACCTTTTTGCCTTCAAGCTCCCTGCGGTATTTTTCAATCGATGTATCGATAAAATCGTCCATCAGCCAGTCCCCGGCGCAGCCGCATATGCCGAAAATGAAATTACCCAGGATCCTTTCGCCGAATTCGGTATGAGTGACCTCCGGGTGGAACAGCACCCCGTAAAGGCGTTTTTTTTCGTTCACCATGGCCGCGACAGGGCATTGGTCAGTCTTCGCGGCCGCCGTGAAGCCCTCAGGCAGCTTCTCCACCATGTCACGGTGGCTCATCCAGCATATGCTGGTCTTTGGGACTCCCTCAAAAAGGGAACATTTTTCCGTATAAAGCAAGGTCTTTCCGTACTCGCCCTTTTCCGATCCGGGGACGACCGTGCCCCCCTCCGTGTAGGCCATGAGCTGGTGCCCGTAGCATATGCCGAGGACAGGTATACCCGCTTCAAGCACGCCCTCGTCAACGTGAGGCGAGCTTTCGTCGCAGACGCTGTTTGGGCCTCCGGTGAAAATGATGCCCTTGTACCCGCAGGCAACGATCTCCGCCGCGGATATTTTGTTGTAGGGCTTGATCTCGGCATATACGTGCTGAGATCTCACTCTCCTGGCTATAAGCTGATTGTACTGTCCGCCAAAGTCCAGCACCAGTATCCTGTCCATAAGACCTCCTGAGGTTATTTGTCTATTTTATCGAGATCCTCACAGTTTGCGGAAACAGATCCACGCACCTTTGCCACGTACTTTTCCACCTGCTCGCCGCATCTTCCGGTATATTGCGCAGGATCGAGTATTCTTGCCATATCGTTCTCTGAAAGCAAAAGTTCTTTTTCGCGGACAAGCCTCTCCGCAAGGTCGCAGCCAAGGCCTTCGTTCATTGCCGCCGTGGCCTCAAGAGAGCACTTCCTGATGATCGCATGTATCTTCTGCCTGTCGGAACCCTTCTTCACCGCTTCCATCATGATGTTTTCGGTGGCGATAAACGGAAGGTACTCCGCGACTCTCTTCGCGATAACTTTTTCGTTCACCGTCAGTCCCTTCACCACGTCCAGCGCCAGCATGAGTATCGCGTCGGCGCAAAGGAAGCCTTCAGGAAGACTAATTCTTCTGTTGGCGGAGTCGTCAAGAGTCCTTTCAAGCCACTGAGTCGAAGCGGTAAGAGGTGCGTTCAGAGCATCCGCCATAAGATATCTTGAGAGGGAGCATATGCGTTCCGATCTCATCGGGTTCTTCTTATAGGCCATGGCCGAGGAGCCGATCTGATCCTTGCCAAAAGGCTCCGAAAGCTCGCGGTCATGCTGGAGAAGTCTGAGGTCGCCGCCCAGCTTGTATGCGCTCTGGGCAATGGAGGAAAGCGCGTTGAGGATCCTGGAATCCAGTTTTCTCGGGTATGTCTGTCCGCAGACGTCGAAGCACTCCGTGAAGCCGAAGTCATTGGCGATCATTTTGTTCATGGCGTCGATCTTTGAAACGTCTCCGTCGAAAAGATCAACGAAGCTGGCCTCCGTACCCGTGGTTCCTCTGGAGCCCAGAAACTTAATATTGGATATTGCGAAATCGACTTCGCCAAGGTCCGAAACAAAGTCCTGCAGCCAGAGAGATGCCCTTTTGCCGACGGTCACAAGCTGCGCCGGCTGGTAGTGGGTGTACCCCAAAGTGGGAACGTCCTTGTATTTTTCCGCGAAATCGCAAAGCGCCGAAATGACCGCCGAAAGCTCTCCGCGGATCCTGCGAAGAGCGTCTCTGTAGATTATAAGATCCGCGTTGTCGGTGACGAAGCAGCTGGTGGCGCCGATGTGAATGATGCCTGCAGCTTTAGGTGCGGCAACGCCGTAAGCGTAAATGTGGGCCATAACGTCATGTCTCGTCTGCTTTTCACGCTCCGCAACGACGTCGTAATCTATATCCTCCGCATGGGCCTCAAGTTCACCGATCTGTTCGTCGGTAATGGGGATCCCCAGCTTCTGCTCCGCCTTCGCCAAGGATATCCAGAGGCGCCGCCACGTCCTGTACCTTGTGTCGGACGAAAACAGCTTCTTCATGCAGTCGGAAGAATATCTTGAGGTCAAAGGCGTTTCGTATCTGTCTGTCATTTTCATACCTCCCTGACGATAATACTGTCGCGCTCGGCGCCCACCGAAATATACTTAATGCGGCATCCCACAGCCCTTTCTATGAAGGTCACGTAGGATCTCGCCTCCTCCGGAAGGTCCTCCCAGGATCTGGCCCCCGATATATCGCAGTGCCATCCCGGAAAATATTCTGTCACCGGACGCGCCTTTTCAAGCTGTGAAGGAAAAGGAAATTTAGCCTTTTTTTCCCCGTCAAGCTCGTATTTCACGCACACAGGTATTTTATCTAAATAACTTAAAACGTCAAGCTTTGTAAGGGCGATTTCCTTCGCCCCCTGCATTTTCACACCGTATGAGGTGGCCACGATATCCAAGGGGCCGACCCTTCTCGGTCTTCCCGTTTTGGCGCCGTACTCTGCCCCTGCCTCACGGAGCTTTTCAGCCTCATCGCCGAACAGCTCGCAGACGAAGGGACCCTCGCCGACGCAGGTGGAATAAGCCTTCACAACCCCGATCACGTTGTCGATTGACGCATACGGTATTCCGGAACCGATCGGAGCATACGCCGCAAGGGTATTCGACGACGTAGTGTAAGGATATATGCCGAGGTCAATGTCCCTGAGAGTGCCCAGCTGGGCCTCGAAGAGGATGCTTTTGCCCTGCTTCATGGCTTCGTCGAAAAACTCCTCCGTGTCGCATATAAAGGGCTTTATCCTGCCGCCGAACTCATCCAGCCAGTCAAGGGTTTCCTCGACGGTATAAAGCTCAGCCCCGTATACTCCTTTCAGTATCAGATCCTTCCATTCAAGGATCTCCTCCGCATGGGCTTTAAGATGTTCTTTGTCGAAAAGCTCTCCCGCGAGTATGGTCTTCTTCTGGTATTTGTCGGAGTAGAACGGTGCGATGCCCTGCTTCGTGGAGCCGTATTTTTTGTCAGCCAGCCTCAGCTCCTCAAGCTCGTCAAGCTTTCTATGCCAGGGCATAAGTATCGACGCGCGGCTGCTGATTTTCAGATTGTCCGGGGTCACGGCAACGCCCTTGGCGCGGACGTCGTCTATCTCCCTGCAGAGGTTTTCCGGATCAAGGGCTACGCCGTTGCCGAGAACGTTCACAACGCCTTCTCTGAATATTCCGGAGGGAAGCAGATGGAGCGCGAATTTTCCTTTTTCGTTTATGACCGTATGGCCCGCGTTTCCGCCCCCCTGATATCTCACGACGATATCGTATTTTTCGGTAAGAAGGTCCACCATCCGGCCCTTGCCTTCATCACCCCAGTTTATTCCCACAACCGCGCAATTACTCATTTAATATCCCCCTTCGGACTGTTTACTTGCCGCTGTCGCCGTAATTGGAAAGTACGCGGGCGGACGGGTCGTTCACGTCGCATCCCTTCCAGGACTTGTTGGGCATCCAGAAATCAACGATCATCTCCGACTGCCCCTTGTAATATTTCTCGAAGATCTCGCGGTAAAGAAGGGATTCCTTTGTGAACGGCCGCGCATGGCTGTACTTTTTGCGAAGCGTTTCAAACTCATCGTCACTGTATTTCTTTTCCGCGTATTCCTTGAGATAATCCACCATGGAGTGACCCACCGCGTCGGAAAAAGCGGCCTTTTCCCTCCAGAGTATCTCATCGGGAAGGTACCCAAGGCCCTCAAAAGCGTGCCTCAGCAGGTATTTTCCCTTTCCGTACCTGTTCATTTTCAGCTCCGGATCGATGCTCATCACGTATTTCACGAAATCAAGGTCGCCGAAAGGCACCCTTGCCTCCAGTGAATTCACAGATATGCATCTGTCCGCTCTCAGAACGTCGTACATGTGGAGTTCTCTGACCCTCTTTTCGGCCTCCTTCTGAAACTCCTCCGCGCTTGGCGCGAAATCCGTATACTTATAGCCAAAAAGCTCATCCGATATCTCACCGGTCAAAAGCACTCTTACGTCTGTGTTCTCGTGTATCGCCTTGCACA
>JAGCZO010000034.1 GCA_017959965.1 Clostridia bacterium
ATAGCGAAACATACCAGACTGTAAAAAGAGTGCTTGGGATTGCAAAAATCGGGCAGCTGTACCTTAAGGAAAGAGACCTGCAATCCATTCTGGATGCATGGATTTAACACCCCAAAACAGGGGTAAATCCTAAAGTCAGGTTTAACACATAAACCGTGATCAAGCAACGAGTTTCGTTTAAATTATACAAGGATTGATTCAATAATCGGCTTTTTTACGATTTGGCAACGGAAGGAGGCGTGAAACTAATGGTCGACGACAGCGGCAGAATATATATTGCAATCGACCTGAAGAGCTTTTACGCTTCCGTGGAGTGTGTTTCCAGAGGAAGGGATCCTCTTACCACGAATCTTGTTGTGGCCGACGAGTCAAGGACTGAAAAGACTATCTGCCTTGCGGTATCTCCTTCGCTCAAAGCATACGGCGTACCCGGAAGAGCCAGGCTTTTTGAAGCGGTCCAAAGAGTAAACGAAGTGAACCGCCAAAGGAAGAGGGCACTTAACGGAGCGGAATTTTCGGGCTCCTCGGATGACGACACCGTTGTTAAAAACGACATGACTGTAGCCCTTGATTTCATACGAGCCAGACCCCGTATGTCAGAGTATATGAGGGTCAGCAATCTCATCTATTCCATCTACCTGAGGTTTGTTGCTCCGGAGGATATTTTTGCCTATTCCGTCGATGAAGTTTTTATCGACGCCACCGGTTATCTTGATGTCCTGAAGCTTACGCCGAGGGAGTTCGCAATGAAGCTTATCAAGGCTGTTCTTTCGGAGACCGGAATCACTGCCACAGCCGGCATCGGGACCAATATGTACCTTGCGAAAGTGGCAATGGACATAACCGCCAAGCACATTCCCGCTGACAGTGACGGCGTCCGGATCGCTGAGCTTGACGTTATGAGCTACAGGGAAAAGCTTTGGGACCACAGACCTCTCACGGATTTCTGGAGGATAGGACCGGCCATCGCCAAAAGACTTGACCGCATGGGCCTTCACACGATGGGGGACGTTGCACTTTGCTCTTATGAGTACGACGAGGTCCTTTTCAGAGAATTCGGAGTTAACGCCGAACTGCTCATAAATCACGCCTGGGGATACGAGCCTGCGACCATCGCACAGGTCAAAGCATACAGGCCCGAAAACAACAGTCTCAGCGTCGGACAGGTGCTTGCTGGACCTTATCCCTTCGAAAAGGGCAAGCTCATCGTGAAGGAGATGTCGGACGGCCTTTCCCTTGATCTTGTAGAAAAGGGCTTACTCACCGACCAGATCGTTCTGACCGTTGGCTATGACGTGGAAAATGTATTTAATAACCCGGAATTCAAAGGCCCTGTGGAGATCGACAGATACGGAAGAAAAACACCTAAAATGGCTCACGGTTCCGTTAACCTTGGCGTGTTCACTTCCTCGTCAAGGATCATTGTCGAGAAGACTGCGGAGCTCTTTTCCCGGATCACGGACCGTGAGCTTACCGTGAGGCGATTGTACGTCGTCGCGAACCACGTAATACCCGAAGGTGAGGCACCGAAGGAGCCGGTAAAGGTACAGATGAGCCTTTTTGACCCGGAAGACAACGCCGGGAAGAAGGCGGAAGAGGAAAAACTTGCGATCGAAAAAGAAAAGAATCTTCAGAAGGCCGCTGTCGCTTTGAGAAAAAAGTACGGTAAAAACGCGGTGCTGAAGGGTATGAGCTTTCAGGAGGGCGCAACTGCCATTGAGCGGAACGGCTCCGTGGGAGGACACAAGGCGTAAAGGTTATGGCTGACAGAAAATATGATAAAATAATAGCCCTTCCACACCACGTTTCCGTAAACAGACCCGGACTTCCTCCGGAAAGCTATGCGGCTCAGTTTTCACCCTTTGCGGCTCTGACCGGATACGACGGAATGATAGAGGAGACCGCCAGGTTCACGGAGGAGAAGAAGGAACGTGAGGAATCGGGCGCGGAAGAGCTTGACAGAAAGCTTGCCTGCATAGAAGCGATGATAAGCTCCGGCGTTTATCCTGAGATATCCGTGAGTTATTTCAGCCCCGACGAGACAAAGAAAGGCGGGAAATATCTGAGCTACAACGGCCCGGTAAAAAGGATCGATCACAGAAAAAGGACCGTCGTTTTTGAAGGCGGCTTCGGAATAAAAGCCGATGATATTTCCGATATTTCCGGATCTTTTTCCGAAGACTGCTGACGGATGCCGTTTTAAGCGGGAAGTCTGATTGCGGCGTCTCATGGTTTTGAGGCTTGTTCAATGCAAATTCAATGGTCGGATATTATAATGTCACCGTGCGGCTTGTGATATAATGAAGCTGCAATGAAAGTGCCTGCCTATGAAGGATAAATTTATTGATGTTACGTTTGAAAAACTTGAAAAGGATGACCGCTCCGGCGTTGCGGAAATGTCTGCATTGGCGACGTCTATAATCAGAGATTACTACGATCCCATTCTTGGCAGCGCTCAGAATGATTACATGCTGGAAATGTTTCAGTCCGAAAGATCCATACTTGAGCAGCTTGATCACGGCGCCAACTATTATTTCATCAGGTGCGAAGGCAGAACTGTCGGATTTCTCGCATTTTACCTGAAAAAGGATCATCTTTACCTGAGTAAGTTCTACATTGAGGCAGTTTCAAGAGGCCGGGGAGCGGGAACCGAAACGCTGCGTTTCCTGAAAGGTGAAGCAAATAAAGCCGGAGTCAGTTCGATACGTCTTAACGTGAACAAGAACAATCTTGCCTCGATAGGTTATTACGAAGCCGCGGGTTTCATCAGAATAAGGTCTGAAATAAATGACATCGGCGGCGGTTTCTTCATGGACGATCACGTTTACAGCTTGGATATCGCAAATGATTAAAGATTGATCGAGTCAGTTTACAAAGGAGGAATAAATGGAAAAGTCCAAGCCTGCAAAAGAAGGCTCAAAATCGAAGTCAAAAACAATAATTAAGCGGGTATTTATCTGTGTCCTTTCCGTCATGATCTTCCTGGGACTTCTGACCGTCGTTTTCAACGTGATCGTATTGATCAACGGCGGAAGCCGCATCTCACCAGACGCCAATGCCCGTCTTGAAGGCCCGGACTGCATACTGGTCCTTGGCTGCAGCGTTAAACCTGACGGAACTCCAAGCGACATGCTCAGGGACAGGATAGAGACCGGCGTGGCGCTTTATAAGGCAGGCGCCGCCCCGAAGCTTCTTATGAGCGGGGATCACGGGCAGGACGGCTACGACGAGGTGGGCTGCATGAAGGAATATGCGGAGAGTCTGGGCGTCCCCTCCGAGGATATATTCATGGACCACGCGGGCTTCTGCACTTATGATTCAGTTGTCAGAGCGAAAAAAGTCTTCGGCGTTTCCAAAATGATAATCGTTACGCAGAAATATCACCTTTACAGAGCGTGTCATATCGCTTCCTGTGCCGGAATAGAATGCGAAGGCGTTTCTGCGGATCTTCACAGATATATGGGTCAGTTTAAAAGAGAAATCAGGGAAGTATTCGGCAGATGCAAGGATCTTCTGAATACGATATTCTGGCCCGATCCCAAATATCTCGGGGATCCAATAGATATTAAAGGAGACGGAAAAGTTACAAACGGCTGAATTCAGATTTATTTTGCCCCGTTTATATACAAGCGGTGTTGAAACAATGTCCTACCTGTTGTAAAATGATGTGTGATTTTAAGGCACTTTCCCCGCCGTTTGATCAGGCTGCGGACTTCGTTGCCGACTATTTTGCGGGGAATAAAAGGGGGATGCTTTGGTGAAACACAGATACGGGAGATCGAGACTTCCTGCTTTATTGATTTCGGTACTGCTGGTGCTGGTTTTATTGGCGTCGGGAACTTCCTGCGTCGATCAGGCTAAGCTTGAGGAAGAGCAAAAAGCTTTGGCTCTGGAAGCGGCGAAAAACAAGGCAGTTGTTTATTTCAACGATTACGATGCGACCTTGAAGGCACGAGGCTACGGCGGCATCTCCGAGGGAGAGGTCGTTGAGATCGACGGGTTTTATTTCCGATTCAAGGAAGGAACTGTCTCCGAAATAACAAAGGATGAATACATCTCGACCCGGGCTGAGTACACAAATATTAAGAATATTATCTTCCTGATCCCGGACGGCGCAGGCTTCGGAACCTATGACTACGCCAATGCTTATAAGATGAAATACGCGGCGACCGCGGTGGACGGCGTTGTGGACGGGATCAAGGACACGCCTGATTCGGTTCAGGGCACGAAGATCACCACCAACGCAATTGAGTCGGTGACCTGCAATACTCTGTATCTTGACAGGTATATGATCGCCCACGCCGATACAAGCATGTTCCACATGGCGGATCACATCGCTACCGATTCCGCCGCGGCGGGATCCGCGCTTCTCTGCGGCGTAAAGACAGATTATACGATGACGGGCGTGAAGCCTGATTTTTCACCTGTTGCCAACATTCTCGAGGCCGCAAGACTTGACGGTAAATCTACGGGATTCGTGACCACCAAGTGTCTTGTGGACGCCACTCCCTCCGCGGGAACCGTCCACGTATTAAGACGCCCGGATCAGGACGGCTGCGCATATCAGCCGGATGCATCACGTCAGATACTTAATTCGCAGATCGACGTTGAGCTTTGCTACGGCTCAGACGGCGGATACGTAAAAGCGGCTCTTAAGTACAACGACAAGCTTATCATCAACGATGACAGGGCCGCTAACCACGGCTACACCGTCGTCACGGACCTTGAAAGTCTTAACAGCGCGGTAAATTCCGGGGCAAAGAAGCTTTTCTCCAGATTCCAGATCGATTACGCTTCAATGATCGAAAACGGCAGGGATCTCACTAAAATTAATTATAATATGACTGCCAGTGCGTGGAACACGGATGCCCAGGGCCATCATATACTTTATGACGTTGACGCAAAAGCCGGATCCGATCTTACTCTCATGGACCTTGCGGTGTCCGCCATTAAGGTTCTGGATGAAAATACAGACAATCCAAACGGTTTCTGCCTGGTGATCGAAGGCGGCGCTATTGACAACGCGGCTGAGCAAAGATACGTAAAGGAAGCCGTCGGCGATTATCTCGCCTTTGACGAGGTCTTCGGCTATTGTGTAAATTATGCGATGAAGCGGGGAGATACTATCGTGGTCGCCTGCCCCGATCACGATTCCGGCGGTTTTTACGATCCGGCGAATTTTGCAAAAGCACCCAACAAAGCCAACAAGAACGGCAAGGCCTACAAAGACATTGATTCTTTGTGTGAGGCTCTTCACGACGGGAATATTCCCGACAATACGGTGGTTGGCGGCGCAGTGGTGGGACATTCGCCTCAGGACGTTCCCTCCTGGCTCTATGCTCCCGATTCCGCAAGGGCCAGGATACTTAACAGGCTGGGTCTTCCGGCTGACGCTTCGGCAGAGGTGATCCGAACCGGCCGATTCTGCGACGGAACGGAACTTAACGATCAGTACAAGATCAACAACAGCGATCTTGTCCATGCTGTCATCGAGGAGGCAATGATCACAAAGCTCGATCTCGCGACAGAAAAACTGTTCGTACCGATATTTGATAATCTGGACAGGTCAAAATACTCTTACGGGACCTACGACACTGCCGAGGAGGTG
>JAGCZO010000035.1 GCA_017959965.1 Clostridia bacterium
AAAATCTTCTGTATAAGTTCGAGGCGCTGATCTCGGAAAAAGACGGTACGCTCGTAAAATACAGGCCCTATGACGGAAATACGGTGCTTGAAGCCGGCGAAGGGCTGAAGCACAGGATACTTTATTTCGCGGTGGTCTACGATCAACGTTCCAGCGGCTACAACGGCACCACCTACATCGACACGATGATGAAGGCCGCCACGGAGAAGTTTATCGAGCTGACCCATCAGGAATATAAGAACAGGGCGGGCGAGGTGCTCTGGAAGGAGATAAAGGGTATCTTTACCGACGAGCCGCACAGAGGACACCTTCTCGACGACGCCTCCAGAGACGCAGATGGGCTTTTAAGATGCTCCATCTGCTGGACCGACGATATTTTCGACGAGTTTAAAAAGAGATACGGATACGACGTGACGGAGCATCTTCCGGAACTTTTCTACAAGGCCCCCGAATACGACACGTCCTTTGCGGTGAAGCACGATTACGTTGACCTGGCGAACAACCTTTTCATCGAGCGTTTCGCGGATCCGATAAACGACTGGTGCGTAAAGAACGGCATCGACTTCACAGGTCATGTCCTGCATGAGGACAGCCTCACAAATCAGACTGTCCCCAACGGCTCCCTTATGCGTTTCTACGGGCATATGGGAGTCCCCGGCATCGACAATCTCAGCGAGTGGGCGACGGTATTCTGGGCCGCGAAGCAGATCCAGTCCGCCGCCAGACAGCTTGGCAAGAAATGGCTCCTTTCGGAGCTTTACGGGTGCACAGGCTGGCAGTTCAATTTCAGAAGCCACAAGGCTGTGGGCGACTGGCAGGCCCTTTACGGAATCACTCTGAGATGTCCCCATCTTTCCTGGTACACCATGGAGGGCGAAGCCAAGCGCGACTACCCCGCCAGCATACTCCACCAGTCAGCTTACTATAAGGATTATTCCTACGTTGAGGATTACTTCGCAAGGTTCGGCGTCGTGATGTCGGAAGGAAAGGACGTCTGCGAGGTCCTTGTGCTGAATCCCATCGAAACCATATGGACGGATATATACGCCGGATGGGCCCGCTGGATCATGCCCGCGGACGGAGAGGTCAACGCCCTTGAGGAGAACTACCGCAAGCTTTTCGGCGCTCTCACAGACGCCAACGTGGACTTTGACTACGGCGAGGAGCAGATGCTCTCTGAATTGGCAAGAGTGGAAGTCGATGAGCAGGGACCGAAGATCGTCGTCGGCAAGGGAGAATACAGGACCGTGGTGCTCAGCGGTGCGAAGACTATCAGAAGAACGACTCTGAATCTTCTTGAGGATTTCGCGAAGAAGGGCGGAAAGGTCGTAGTCCTTGGCGATGAGCCGGAAATGATCGACGCGAAAAAAGACGACGGGTTCAGAAAACTCAGTTACGACAAGGCTCCCCTTGACAGCGGCAGCGTGAAAAAACTGGTCAAATCCCGCATGAAGGTCAAAGTCAGCTTCGAGAACGAAAAGAACTGCAAGCTCCACGTCAGGGTGGCGGACGCCCGAGAGAAGGACGGAATAGTGACTTTGGCGGCGGTCAACGTTGACAGAGGCGCAGGCGCGGAAAACGTTAAGCTGATACTTGAAGGCATCGACGGCATAAAGGGCTGCGCGGAATGGTGCCTTGAGGACGGCGGCATCTACCCGGTGAAGGACTTCACGGTCGGGGACGGAAAAGTAAGTATCGTGACAGATTTCTTCCCCGCAGGCGAGAGGATATTCGTGTTCTATTGCGGAAAAGAGATGCCGGAATTCTCCGAGGCGGATCATACCGGACGCAGAGAAAAGCTTAATGTTGTGGCCGGGAAGGAGCTTGGCGGCAGCTTTGACTATATTCTTGACGAAAAGAACGCCATGGCCCTTGATTTCGCGACCGCGGACCTTGTGACGAACGACGGCAGAGAAAAGCATTTCGACGTTGACGAGATACTCAGGATCGACATGGCGGTCAGGGACTTCACGGGCCTCGAACACAGGGGCGGCGGAATGCTTCAGCCCTGGTACGCGAAAAAATACGCCAATGAGTCCATCGGAAAGATCACGGTCAGCTACGAGTTTGACGTTGAGACTGTTCCGGAGGGAGAGGTCCTCATATGCGGCGAGAGACCGGAATTCGGTGAATACCGCCTGAACGGCAAAAAGCTGACGCCGGACGGCGGCTTCTGGGTGGACAACTGCTTCAAGACCATGCCCGTGCCAAGCGGCCTGCTGGTTAAGGGAAAAAACGCGGTCACGTACTCGACGGTGTTCCGCAGGACCACCAACCTGGAAAGCGTGTACCTGGTGGGCGATTTCGGAGTCAAGTCGGAGCTTCTTGAAAAGAACCCGGCGAAGGCCCTTGACAATAAAGGCAACATCTACAGCCGGAACAAGACGGTAACCGTCCTGCCGGAAAAGCTGACCCTTGACAATATCACCGACCAGAACCTTCTTATGTACACAGGGCGCATAAGCTACATCGTCACTCCGGAAATGCTTAAGGACGTTGTCCCGGGCAAGGGCGAGAGAGCGGTCATAAGGGTGCCCGACTATGTGGGAAGCCTTGTGAGGATCGAGACCAATGACGGAAAGAAAGTGGCGGTACTCGGCTGGGAACCTTACACCGCCGACGTGACGGAGCTTCTCAGGGAAGGCTTCAGGGTGACTCTGGTCTGCTCCCGCAAAAACATTTACGGGCCGCTGCATTTTCTGCCTGCCATCCCCGGCGCCGTGGGCCCGGGCCATTTCGTTGCGGGGGGAGCGGCTTATACGGAAAACTATGCGCTTATGGACAGCAACCCCGGCAAGATCTATATCGACACGGTAAAGATCTGAAGGCGGCAAAGACCGGGAACGGGTGCAGAAGCTCAAAAAGAACGTTTTGATCAGGAGATTTTGAAAATGAAAAAATACGATATCGCGGCATATGTATGGCCTTCGTACACCGGAACGGAACCGAGAACGAGGATATTCTGGGACGAGGGCATTGGCGAGTGGCAGACTGTAAGGAAGGCCGCCGAGGACGACCCCTCGAGGGCTCTGCCCCTGTGGGGCTTTGAGGACGAGGCCGATCCGAAGGTCATGGAAAAGCAGATCGATGCCGCTGCGTACCACGGAGTCAACGTTTTTATATACGACTGGTACTGGTACGACCACAGACCCTTCCTTGAGCAGTGCCTCGACAACGGCTTCCTGAAGGCAAAGAACCGCTCCCGCATGAAATTTTATATTATGTGGGCCAACCACGACGTGGGAATGGTCTGGGACCGCCGCAACGCGGATTACGACGAGGCTCTCATATATCAGGGCGCGGTGGACAGAAAAGATTTCGAAACGGTGGTCCGCAGGATCATCGACAATTATTTCTCTCAGCCGGAATACTACAAGATCGACGGCAAGCCGGTCTTCATGATCTACGACGTCATGAATCTCCTGAAGGGTCTCGGGGGCGTTGACAACGCCAAAGAAGCTCTGGATTATTTCAGAAACGAGACGGTAAAAGCCGGCTTCCCGGGACTTGAGCTTCAGATGACCTACTGGAACGAGTACGCGGTGAACCTGAGCGGCGTTGACAGCGAAAATAGCGGTTCCGCTTCGGACGCGGTGAGACTCCTTGGCTTTGACAGCATAAGCCACTACCAGTTCATACATTTCACGTATCTCCCCACCGACAGACCGTATAAGGAATGTGTCGACAACCTGGAGAACGAGTGGGCCCGCATCAACGATTCCTGCGCGGCCGTGTACTACCCCCACGTTTCGGCAGGCTGGGACAACAACCCCAGGTACAAAAACCGGGGTAGGACCATCATGACCGGCGCGACTCCGGAACTTTTCGAGGAGGCGCTGAGAAAGGCAAAAGCCTACGTTGACGCCCGTGAAGGGATGACGCCCCTTATTACCGTCAACAGCTGGAACGAGTGGACAGAGACCAGCTATCTTGAACCAGACACCAAGTACGGGTATGCCTATCTTGAGGCGATCAAGAAAGTCTTTGTTGACGGCTGATCCGTGCTGCTGCGGGCTTTGACCCGGGGAGGAAATGCGCCATGAAACGCAAGCTGTTCATTTTAATAATGCTCCTGGTCCTCGCATCAACTGCGGCGGGCTGCGGAGAACACGTCCATTCCTTTGGCGAGTGGACCGTCACCAAGGCGCCGACCTGCACTGAAAACGGTTCAAGGGAAAGAGTGTGCGCCTGCGGCGAAAAGGAGACGGAGACCGTTGACGCCAAGGGGCACGACTGGGGCGAGTGGTCGGTGACCGTTGCCCCGACCTGTACAACGCCTGGTGAGCGTAAAAGAGTCTGCGCCTGCGGAGAAGAAGAGACCGAAACAGTGGAGACTGTTCCTCACGAATGGACCGAGGCAAGCTGCCTTGAAGCGAAAAAATGCTCCGTATGCGGAATGACGGAAGGAATGCCCCTTGGCCATGATGGAAAGCTCGGCGGCGCCTGCTCAAGGTGCGGCGAAAAGATCGTTTTTACGGTCCTCACGCCAAAGCTTCCCGTTGAGGTCTGGATGGAGCAGGACAACGTCACCCGCATCGACACCGTCAATTACGAGATCACCGGGGAAGAGATAATTTTCACGGTCAATATGACAAAGCTCAACGAGCTTAAGGGCAACGCGTACAACGGCTTTATTTACAGACTGTACGACAGGAACGGAAAGCTTCTGGCTGAGTCCCCCGTCACCCGCATGGATTCCCTTGTCGGGACGGCATACGACGTAAGCTGGAAGGTAAGACTCGGTGACCTTGAGCTCGACCCTGATACGACAATGATATTCCTTGAGCTGAGGGATTTCATCTGGGAGGAAGAATGATCTGAAACAAATGCGGCCTGAAGTTTAGCGCTTCCGCCGCATAAGTTTTTGTCAGAACGGTTTTCGGCCATGATTGGAAAAAAACTTATAAACAGAATATCGGCCGCGGTTCTTGCGGCGTTGCTGCTGCTCACTTGCGGGTGCGCAGGGCGGTACGACCCTCAAAAAGGCGGTCGTTACGGGGAAAAAGCTATGAAGCAGATCGAAAAGTATCTGGATTCGCCGTCGGAATTTCCGTTTTCCTTTAAATACGGGAAAACAAGGTACAGCGGCTTCGGAGAAGGTTTTGAAAAAATATCCGGCGAAAAAACAAAGGCAGACGACGGAACTCTCTATGACGTCAGGTTTCTTCACACGGAAAGCGGCGTTTTCTTTGACGTGAAGGCCAAATCGTATGACGATTACGACGCATGGGAATGGACGGTCTATATTACCAACGGCACCGAAAAGGCCACCAAGGTGTTCAGCGAGGTCAACGCCGCAGACGCGGTCTTCAAGGGGAGCCGGCCTGTGCTGAAGGGCATCAACGGCGACCTTGGCGATATGTACGCCCCCTACGAGATCGACCTGACCAAGACTCCTGTTGTAAGGTCCTCCACGTCGGGCAGACCCACCCACGGCGTGTTCCCGTATTTCAACCTCGATTACGGGACCGGCGGACTGTTTATCGCGGTGGGATGGCCGGGCTGCTGGAGGGCGAGCTTTGACGCCACGGAAGGAAAAGGCACCCGTTTTACCGCCGGACAGAACGAATTTGCTGCTTCCCTGGAACCCGGCGAGACCGTGAGAACGCCTCTAGTGGCGTTCCTCAGGCACGAGGGCAGGGACGAGACCGAAAGCATGAATCTTTGGCGCAGATGGTTCATCGAGTGCAACATGCGGAAGGATTCTAAGGGAAACGTCATAAGCCCGGTGCTCGGATGGGGCTCCGTGGTCCAGAGCTACTCAACTCACGCCCTGACCAGGACCTACAACGCTTTCCTGAGACACGATATAAGGCTCGATTACTTTTGGATGGATGCGGGCTGGTACGTCAACGCGGAGGGCAGCTCCTGCGGTTGGCCCGAAACAGGCATGTGGCAGGTGGATACCGCCAAATTCCCCGACAGGCTTGCCGAGGTTTCGGGGCTGGTGCATGAAAACGGCGGCAAAACTCTGCTCTGGTTCGAACCGGAAGTGGTGCGCTGCAGCCCCAAAAAATACCTTGCGGCAAACCCTGACTTTAAAGAGGAATGGTTCCTTGGCATGGCCGCCCCGGGCTCCTGGCTGGAGGGCCAGCTGGTGGACCTGGGAAATCCGGAGCTGAGAGAATGGCTGTTCAAAAAGATCACCACTGTGATGGACGAGGGCGGCATTGACATGTACCGCCAGGATTTCAACGTGGATCCCGCGGAGGTCTGGGGCTGGTGTGACCAGTACAACAGAAAAGGCATCACAGAGAATAAATACGTCTGCGGCTACCTGGAGCTCTGGGATTCGCTCCTTGAGAAATATCCGGACATGACGATCGACTCCTGCGCGTCGGGAGGCGGCAGAAACGACCTGGAAACCATGCGGAGAGCGGTCCCGCTGCACATCAGCGACTACTGGGACGGCCAGAGCGGAAGATACAACGAGCGCCAGGCGGTGCTTATGTCACTGCCGCAGTGGTTCCCTTATTTCAAGCTTCAGATCTGCGGCACCGACGAGATAAACGAGTACAACCTAAGGTCCTGCATGGCCCCCTGGAACAATATGAACGTGCCCACCATGAGCAAATCCACGCCCTGGGACAAGGTGAAAAAAGC
>JAGCZO010000002.1 GCA_017959965.1 Clostridia bacterium
TCCCACTCTGCCTCATCCTGTTCCGGAGTATTCCTCTTTGAGGGAACGTTGACCTCAAGCCCTTTTTTGCAGTTTTTTCGGATCCATTCCCTTTCCATTTCGTATTCGTCCTTGTCGTAGATGCCGAGGCGTTCCCTGCGTATGATCTCCGTCATATCGACCCACTCAGCTCTGAGACCGAAATATTTCTGCATGATCACCGGATCGAGAACTGATCCGGCAATGCCCATTGCCACGCCGCCAATGCTGACGTAGGCTTTGTTTCTCATCAGTCCGACTGCAATGGCACCTCTGGCAAAACGTAATATCTTTTCGCGAACGTCGTCAGGTAAAGAGTCGTCGTCCTTGTCCTGAACGTCGTGGCCGTAAATTGCGAAGGCGGGAAGGCCTCTGTGGGCGTGGGCCGCCATGATAGCCGCAAGATATACCGCACCGGGTCTTTCCGTTCCGTTGAAGCCCCAGACAGCCTTTACGGTATAAGGATCAAGATCGATAGTCTCCGTTCCGTAGCACCAGCAGGGAGTTACACTGAGTGTCCCGCAGATATTGTATTTGGTGAATTTATCGGCGCATTTCGCAGCCTCCGCTCCGCCGCCTATTGTGCTGTCCGCTATAACGCACTCTACATGAGTTCCGTCGGGGTAGTACAAATTGTCCGAGATAAGCTTAGCCGCCCTTTTCGCCATTTCCATGGTCTGGACTTCAAGTTCTTCCCTTACTCCCAGCATGCGTCCGTCAATTATTGGTCTGATTCCGATCACAGGATTTTGCATAAAATAACCTCCGCTGATTCACAAGATTATACGTTGATACTTTATAGTTTGATTCTGAAGAATAGCTAAAGCCATTCATTGTCTCCGCTCGAAAATATTGGCGGCATCCTCAAGCAGCGATCTTATCTCAAGGTGCTGAGGGCACTGATCCTCGCACATTCCGCACTTTAAGCAATCGCTTGCTTTACCGAAATCGCCCGAAGTAAGCTCCTTGTACCGTACGAAATTAAGCCAGCCCTTAAAGTTTTCAAAGTTGTTTCTAACTTCAAATATATCAGGGATCCTTATATTCGCGGGGCATTCGTTCTGCTCGATACAGTATCTGCAGCCGGTACAGGGTATCAGCTTAAGATTCCTGAAGGCATTTATAGTTTTATCGACCGCAGCAAATTCTTTTTTGCTGAGGGGTTTAAATTCTGTCATGGAGGATAGATTGTCCGCCATCTGATCATAGCTGCTCATGCCCGAAAGTACCATCATCACATTGTCAAAGCTGGCAGCAAAACGGACAGCATAAGACGCAGCGGTCTTGGAAGGATCAAGCTTCTTAAAATACGTTGAGCACTCCTTTGGAAGATTTGCAAGGGTCCCGCCCTTTACAGGCTCCATGATTATGCAGGGCTTTCCGTGTTTCACACAGACGTCGTAGCACTTCTTTGACTGGACCTGAGGATCGTCAAAATCGATATAGTTAAACTGTATCTGAACGGCCTCAAGCTCCGGATATTCAGTGAGGATCATGTCAAGAACGTCCGCGCTGTCGTGGAAGGAAATGCCAACGTGTTTTACAAGGCCCTGTTTTTTAAGCTCGAAGGCAGTTTCGTAGGCTCTGCAGGCTTTGTATTTTTTAAAGTTAACCGCGTTCTGAGCGTGCATCAGGTAGAAATCAAAATAATCGACGCCGCAAAGCTCCAGCTGGCTTTTGAAAAAAGGCAGGATGTCCTCTTCCTTCTCAAAATAAGGATCGCTGAGCTTATTAGTGAGAAGGAATCTGGTGCGGTCGAATCTTTTTGACACGCACTCCCTGATGGCTGTCTCCGATCTTCCGCCGATGTAGCCGTGGGCAGTGTCAAAATAATTAAATCCGGCGGCAATGAATTCGTCAGCCATCCTGCAGAATTCATCATGATCCACCTCCCCGTCCTTCATGGGAAGCCGCATGCAGCCGAAACCGAAATTGCCGGTAATCTCAGGAAAAAAACTGTTAACAAACATCAAAAAGACCTCCTTCAACAATAATCGGCGGCAATCCGGTCACATCCGCGCTTAAGTCTGTTTAATCCGTCAAGCAGTAAGGTTACGGGACAAGCCAGGTTGATCCTGACAAAATTCCCGCAGCCTTCCCCGTATATTTCGCCTGCTGTAATAAAAAGCCCCGTAATTTCTCTCAGAAAGGCCGTAAAGCGCTTTGAGCCGATTTTATAAGCTTCGATATTCACCCACATAAGATAGGTCGCATCGCCCTCCACAGGCTTTAAAAGGGGAATGTTATCTTTCATATATTTGAAGGCAATGTTTCTGTTCTCAAAAACATATTCCCGCATCTCATCGAGCCAAGTCTCGGATCTGTCAAAAGCGGCAACTGCGGCGGGCACGGCAAATACGTTAGGCTCGTTGATATTGTCAACGTTCAGGCTGTTCCCGATGAGCTCATACAGACGTTTATTATGTGAATAAACACATGAGCTTTGAATGCCTGCAATGTTGAAGGCCTTTGTGGGCGAGATGCAGATTACCGAATTGTCAAGATTGGTCTCGTTAAGCGAAGCAAAGGGAACGTAGAGCCTGCCCGGAGCCGTAATGTCGCAGTGTATCTCGTCGGATATCACCGGAACACCGTATTTGAACGCAAGCTCTCCGATCCTTACGAGCTCTTCTCTCTGCCAGATCCTGCTCACAGGGTTCTGAGGATTGCAGAGTATCATAAGCCTGGTGGAAAACTGCGAAAGCTTATTCTCAAGATCCTCAAAGTCTACAGAAAAGGAATTTGAGAAAGCATCATATTTCAGTCTGTTCTCAACTACCGTCCTGCTGTTCTGCCTGATGAGGTTGAAGAAAATGTTATAGACAGGCGTCATAAGAAGAACGCCATCGCCCTGTTCCGTTAATGCTCTGATGGCGGAGGCGACTGCCGGAACTATTCCGGAGCAAAACAGGAGCCTTTCCTTTTCCATAATAAAGGAATGTCTTCTTTTCCACCAGTTTACATATGCGTTCCGCCAATCGTCGTTGATGTCGGTGTAACCGTAGATCCCGTGGGAAGTTCTGTCTGAAACGGCTTTTACGATCTCCGGGGAACAGCAAAAGTCCATATCAGCCACCCACATGGGAAGCTCGCCTTCCTTAACGTCCCACTTTACCGATCCGGTATTCCTGCGGTCTGTGACCTTGTCAAAATCGTACATAAGAAACCTCTCAGAGCCATTCGGGCTTATCAAGTCTTTTTACTATTTCCGGGCAGTCTATTTCCGTTTTCAGGCTTTCCACACGCCCTTCCTCAATAATAAGCTCGCAGACGGTATCACATTTTATCCTGCCTGAGGAAGGATTCAGAATACTGTCGATCCTGCCAATGATCTCAGCGTCAACGCTTGAATACTCAAACGCCAACGTGGTGTCTATAAGTCTGCAGTTTTTCATCTTCAAATTTTTGATATAGCAAAGGCCCTGAAGGCTTTCTACTGTACAGTTTTCGAAATAAAGGTTTTCCGAATTCCAGCCAAGATATTCTCCTGAGATCCAGGAATCGTAAACGGAAATGTTTTTGCTGTTCCAGAATGCGTCCTTTGTCACAAGAGAGGAATTTCTGATGACCGCATTTTCAGCGCCGTCTAAGGCATAGTTTCCGGTAAGCTTAAGTCCGTCGATTCTGACATCCGAAGTATTCATCATGAAATAGTCGCCGGCGGCGGAAACATTCTTAAGGTTAACGCCGCTGCAGGACCAGAAGGTCTCTTTGGCGTCGGAAAGAGAAACGCCGACAAGCTCCACGTTGCTGCTGCGCCTGAAATTCTTCGGAGAACTGATGACCGTGTTCTCAAATCTCACATTATCGGAATACCATATTCCGGCCCGGGTATTCTGATCAAATACTGAGTCCTTGACGTTAACGTTGCGGCAATACCAAAGAGGGTATTTCCAGCGGAACAGAGAACCTGAAATATCAAGATCTTTGCTTTCCTTCAGCGGGGACTCGCCGTCGGAAAATGTACAGTTAATAATCTTCAGGGAATCGCTTTGGAACAACGCCCTTTCGCCTTTGAATGATTGCTGAACGATCTCTTTCATACGGTGCCTCATCATAAATATAAGTCTATTAACGCGGACAGATAAAGGAACCTGCCGACGCCAAAATCACTGTTATGATTATCACACAAAAACGCTTATTTTACAAGATGCTTCAGAGCAAAACACGAGATAAAAAGTACGTATAAGCAGTTTTCCGATCGCGGCGGAAATGCATCAAAACATTGACAGCCGAATTCAAAAATAATATATTCACATTTGAAAGAATAAACCGGAACGGCGCCTGACGGAAAATGAAAAACAGTATCATATCATTGATCAGAATAACCGGCTTATCATTAGTGCTGCTGATACTTTCCGCAGTACTTTTCTCCTGCGCACAGGATATCGGATCAGGTAATGAAAACACGTCAAGGCCCGTGATAGTACTTGAAACACCGTCAGACAATCAGAATGAAACGCCAATGGATAATACACCCTCTCACGATCGGGAGACAGTCTCTCCTTATATACGTGAGTCGGAAACAGTGTCTTTAAGTCCGTCTCCCACTGATGAGCCTACGCCTGAAGCAACTCCGACATCGGCTCCAACTTTTACGCCAACGACTGCGCCGACAATCGCTCCGACTGCAGTTCCGACCGCAGAGCCCACTCAAGAACCAACGTCAGAGCCATCTCCGACGCCTAATGAATATCCTGCTGTTACACAGTCCATACCCGTCATAAGGATCAATA
This sequence comes from Clostridia bacterium, assembly GCA_017959965.1. Lineage (GTDB taxonomy): Bacteria > Bacillota > Clostridia > UBA1212 > UBA1212 > UBA1212. The sequence continues at coordinate 4,755 of JAGCZO010000002.1, forward strand.
CCGTCAGCGGGAACGATATAACGAGCAAGGAATCATATTCCGCAGCTAAAATAACCGTAGAAAGCGAAACAGGAGCATTTGATCTTACAGACGCAGGCTGCAATATTAAGGGTCACGGCAACACTACCTGGAGAGATTTCAGAAAGATAAAAGCCTCCTACAGACTGAAGCTTGACAAAAAAACGAATCTCGGCGGAATCCCCGGAACTGCGGGAAGAGACTACGTTCTCCTGGCAAACTACGCTGACGTAACCATGCTGAGGAATTACGTTGCGTTAACTCTTGGCAAGAGACTCGAAAACGTAAGCTTCACCTCCGATTTTATATACGTAAATCTCATTCTGAACGGAAAAGACAAGGGACTGTACCTGCTATGCACCAAGGTCAAGCTTGCTGACAGCAGGATCAATATAGAAACCGATGCCACAGGAGTTGAGACTGATACGGGCTATCTGCTGGAGCTTGACAAACGTGCAAGCCAGGATACCAACAATCCATATTTCGGGATAACAAACACTAAATATACCATATCAGTCAAAAACGACGGCCTCTCCGATGCTCAGCTAAAATACATTTCAGACTACGTTAATAACTTATATCAGGTCATGAAAACCGGCGACAGGGATAAGATCGAAGCCCTTGCCGATATGGACTCAATGGTCGATATGTTTATCCTGGAGGAATTCGTGAAGGACAGAGATGTGGGATTCGCGTCTTTTTACATGATCAAACAAAAAGGCGGAAAACTCAGGTTCGTTGCCCCCTGGGATTTTGATCTGAGTCTCGGAAATGACATAGACAACGCCCTCCCCACGGGTCTTGTCACCGAATATACAACGTCGCCTGACACGAATCCAAGCCCCTTCTATCTTCTGCTCTGGAATCAGAAGTGGTTCAGAGAGCTTGTGCTCGCAAGGTTCAAAGAAGTAAAGCCTGTAATAGGATCGGTCATCTCGGATACCGTTAAGGAAGCGGAGGCGCTGAGAGACGCCAATGACAAAAACAATGCCATTTACCACGTCTACGGCAAAAAGCTCTTCAAAGAGCCTAAGAATTTCATTACCGATCTTAAGAACTATGACGACCACGTGGGATATCTTATCAGCTGGATGAATGAAAGACTTAAGTGGCTTGAAGATTATTTCACGGAAAAAGCAAAATGATCATCAATCAAACGAACAATTAAAAACTCTCCGGTACCGTCAGACAGTTAAGACGAAGCCGGAGAGTTTTTGTTATTTTACAGGAAGCTTTTGAAAATATTAAATGTCAGATCTTTTCGCCCCGTTTTACCCTTTCCATAAGATCGATGACCCTGTTGGCGGGCTGGATGAGGCTCGAAAGAGACTCGTTGAAGTTAAGATCGTCAATGATCTTGGCAACGTATTTGGTCATATCAACCATGTTGAACCAGGGCTTGTCCGCAAGCTCGGGCTTCAGATAAGTGAGGTTCGTGGCATAAATACCGTCAATGAGACCCTTATCCCAATATTCGTCAAATACGTCAACGCCGCCGGTGAAGAGAGCGTACGTTACAAGGAAGAACACTCTTCTCGCCTTTCTCTTTTTAAGCTCTCTTGCGATATCAAGTATCGATTCGCCGGAAGAAAGAATATCGTCAATGACGATTATGTCCTTACCTTCAACGTCGCCGCCAATGAACTCGTGGGCGGTAATGGGGTTGCGGCCGTTAACAAGCTTTGAATAGTCTCTGACCTTGTAAAAAACGCCGAGTTCAAGCTGGAAGATGGATGCGTAGAACAGATTTCTGTGGACGGCACCTTCATCGGGGCTGACGATCATCATATTCTCACGGTCGAACTTGATATCCGGTACTGTCTTAAGGAGCGACTTCAGGAACTGGTAGTACGCGACACCGTTTTCAAAGCCGGTGTGAGGAATCGCGTTCTGAACTCTTACGTCGTGAGCGTCGAAGGTGATAATATTGGCAACGTCGTAATTAGACAGCTCCTTCAGAGCCTCAGCGCAGTCAAGAGATTCTCTTACCATTCTCTTATGCTGACGGCCGTTGTAAAGGAGCGGCATGATGACGTTGATTCTTTTGGCTTTTCCGTCGGCAGCCGAGATGATCCTCTTCAGATCCTGGAAATGGTCGTCGGGAGACATGTGGTTTGTGAATCCCATCATGCTGTAAGTCTCGTTGTAATTGCCCACGTCGGTGAGGATGAAAAGGTCTTTTCCGCGGACGGTCTCGTTGATTATGCCCTTGCCTTCACCGTTTGCAAAACGTTTCGTCGACGCGTCAATAATGAAATTGGTGTCGGAAACGCCCATGTTCTCCAGTCTCAGCTTAACGATCCAGTCGTTGACCTGTTTTGTGAAGCCTTCAAACCCTCTCATTCCGATGATGGCAAGAGGACCGATCGGAAATGAAATGTTACTTTGCGTTGATCTTACGATATCCATAAAAGCCTCCGAGATTTAAATTGATCCGCCGGCAAGGCGGGATTTTGTCATTTTGCGGATTTGTCAAGAGAATGTCCCCAGGTGGTCCTCCATCTGATTCCGCTGGTACCCTTCTGGAAGGTGTTGTCGGCGGTCCTGAAGTAAAACCAGCAAACGTTGCTTATCGTGGGGTTCTGTACTACGGTGCATTCAGTGGCCGGAGTCGTCCCTTCTATGAAAAGATATACCTTTTCGCCCGCTTCGTTGACAGCCATGTCCGCGATAAGTATCGCGTGACCGTAATTGATGCTTTCGGCAAGCTTGTCGCTGATGTTGAGAGCCATCTCCTTCAGATCTTTGACCGTTCCTATGAGAACGTCTCCGATCTTAAGGTCGTCCGGCTTAACGAAAGGCAGTTCCAGAGCCAATGAATCCGTATTGGCGTAAACGTATACTTCTTTCAAATAGTTGTAAAGATTTTCGTATGAGTAGTCGTTTTCCACGACTCCTGGCTTGTCTGTGGAAAGGACCCATTCCACTTTATTGCCGCTCACTTTGTCCCGGTAGCCCGCGGCCCAGGTCTTGAAATCACATTTAAAACCGTTGAGGAAGTTAAACGATATCTCGTCAAAACGGCCCTGGCCGTAAAGATACTCAGCGTAAAGCATAATAACCGTATCGGCGCACTGCTGGTTTCTGATCAGGGGGTCAGGCTGGGCAAGAACGCCAAGGGCAGAGGCTTCGTCGTTAATGGCCCCGGAGAACTGGAGAGGAAGAGCTCCGTAGTCCTTTAAGGGATAAGTTCTCAGATATTCCGCAAAGCTGCCGGGCTCCACCTCGACTCTGGTATAGCCCTTCGGCGGATTGAATCTTGTCTCGATGGTATTGCAGTCTTCGTTGATGTATATCCAGGGCTCCTCAGTGGGTTCCTCCGTGGGTTCTGCGGTAGGTTCTTCGGTTGCTTCGATGATCTCCGAGGGTTTGTCAGGCGTAAATGGAAAACCGCCCTTCGAAAGGATAACGATCTCAAGGACAATAAACAAGACAAGCGCGGCAGCGATCACGCCGAACATCAGGGTGAACAGTATTCTTTTTCTTTTTTCCGACAAGGTATCGAAAGCCATCGGATCCTCCGTGTTATCAATAGAAACAGTCAGCAGTTACCGGACCAAAGATCAAGTGCCGCCTGCAGGACCGTCGTCATCATTTATCCACATGCCGTTTTCAAATCTTCCTGCAGGCTTATTCTCGGGAAGAAGTTCGGGCTCATTGTCGTCAATTCTTTTTTCGGATTTATCCGCGTTTGCATTGTCAATAAGATATTTCTTGAACACCGAATAAGTGAAGAACATATTGACAAGAGAAATGAATGCCGGCAGTATCGCGGCATACAGCACCAGGCAAACTCCGTATACAATGAAATTATGCGTCGGCAGTATGTAGACCGGAACCGCTATCAGCAAAATATCAAGCAGAATGATGCCCAGAGCCGGAAGCCATTTCACCATGCACAAAACAAACGAATTTTTAAGCAGCTGTTTGAAGCTGAGATTGAAGGTCACTATCATCGGGTACATGAAAAGATTCATCATGATAAGAAGGATCACGAAGAAAATAGTCACCAGAGCGATGATGAACAGTACCCAGAAGGGTATATATCCTGCGTAAAGCGGATTGTTTGGGTTTGATATTACATAGTACGCGGTGAAGTTAAGCATGATCAGAAGACCGCATACAAGATTTAAGAACATGGTCTTGAGAGAAATGCCGAGATTCGACCTTGTCTTTGTTATGTAGTCATGCCAAAGAAATACAGGCTCCTCTTTATAAAAACTTTTAATCATAAAGGTGAAGCCCGCGTAAAAGGGACCCGAAGAAAAGACCGGAATGCATGTGAAGAATATGACGAAAAAGAGCATGGTCTTGAAATACAGGTCGGAAGCGGTCTGATTTTCCGCAAAATAGGCGCTGAGATCAATAGATGTGTCAAACATATCATACAGCGCAAAGCAGCCCACATACGAAAGAAGAGCTACAGCGGCCGCAGGAATCGAGAAAAGAAAATTTATGAAATTTATGCCGAGAAGCTTATTTCTTTTATTCCAGAGGACAATGAAAAAACGGATAAATGGAGGCTTCGGCTTTTCGTTTTTATCAACGCCTTTGCCGGGTCTTGTAAACCGTTCCGAACTGAATAATTTCATTTAAAACTTACCCCGTTCCCTGATTCTATCCGTCCTCATGAATAAGCAGGACCACTGTGATATTTTATCACCGATGATATAAAAAAACAATAAAAAATCTTGAACGACAGACTCCCCGATCATACCTCCGGACAGATCATCTTTCTTCATCAAGGTTGACAATTATAAGCCAATAGATTATCCTTTGAAAAAAACCAAGAGGCCTGCCATGAAGGAAATAAAACCCCAAAAGAAGACTGAAATAATATCCGATAAAAAGTTTCTGAAATTTTTCGATATACAGTATGAGGAAAACAAACACTACTACGCCGTAACAAGAAGGAACGTTAAAGAAAGCTTTGCTGTACTTGGCGAAACGGAAGGCAAATTTTCTCTTCCCGACGCAGTAACGATCTCATTTATCATCGAAAACAGTAACTCGGAAAAGTTCTTATATATGAATTATGAGTACAGGTATGCCGTGGGCCGTTTTCTTCTCAGTCCTCCCGCGGGGCTGATCGACGATGACGAGAAAGCCGCCGCGGAAAATGAGCTTAATGATCTCATAGTATCCGAGCTTGCGGAAGATGAAAAGATTAAAAAGTACGAGAATATCATCTTCGAGACTTTGAAAAACACTTCTGTGAGAGAGCTGAAAGAAGAAACAGGCTATGACGCCGAAGATGCGGATTTTGAAATAATTCAGCCTCTGGTATTTTCATCTCCGGGTATGTCAGACGAGTCAAACGCCCTGGTAAGGTGCACGCTGAAGCTAAAAGCCGGAAAGTCATCGGAAGGCTGCGAACCTGACGGTTCCGAGCTGTTTTCAGGTTCCGAGCTGTTGTCCAGGGATGAAGCGGAAAAGATCCTCAACTACGGCAGGGACAAGTACGGGAATTTCTATTCCGTACAGACGCATACAGTCCTTAAGGATTTCCTGAGCCAATGCGATTCTTAAGCGAAAGCGATAAACATCAAAGCAGTGCCGGCAAGTTCTGAAAAAGCCGGCACTGTTACGTTTTATGAGAAGCCGAAAAAACTCAGCGCTTCATTTTGCATATGTCAACAAGCTCCGTGTTTGAACAGTCGAAGCCGCTTTCCACAACGTCGGCACAAGCTCCCGCAGTATCAGGCGACGTGAAGCAGGGATTCCCAGCTGCACGGCTCTCAAGTGAAGAAGTATGTAGTCTCCGATAGTCCCGTCTCTGACGGCGCCTGTATAGATAACGATCCCTATTTTTCCGTTTTCCATAAGCTTTACGATAGTATCGCTTTCGGTGGAATTGGGGACCACTGTGACGGGAGTTCCCCGTTTGCTTATGACCTCAGCTGTTCCGGACGTCGCGTATATCTTCATACCCACCCTTGAAAACCTGGAGGCAAGGATCGCCGCGTCGCTGTAATCCATATCCTCAACGGAAAGCAGTATTCCTATCTCGGAAAGAGACTTATTTGATGGGACCTTCATTCCGGCGGAGGCAAGACCCTTGAACAGCGCTTCCTCACGGGACACGCCGATGCCGAGGACTTCACCCGTGGATTTCATTTCGGGACCTAAAATGGAATTGGCGTCGGAAAGCTTCTCAAATGAGAACACAGGGACCTTTACAGCATAATAAGGCGGATTTTTAACAAGGCCCGTGCCTGTTTTCAGATCCCTGAGCTTGGCGCCCAGCATTACCTTGACGGCAATGTCAACCATTTCTACACCTGTAACCTTGCTGATGTAGGGAATGGTCCTGGAGGCTCTCGGATTGACTTCGATGACGTACAGCTCGCCGCCGAATATCAGGTACTGGATATTAACAAGACCCTTGGTGCCGAGAAGAAGCGCCAGCCGTTCCGAAACGTCGCAGATCCTTCTGGTCATCGATGGGATCAGATTGTAGGGAGGATAAACAGCTATGGAATCTCCGCTGTGGATTCCCGCCCTTTCTATATGCTCCATAATGCCTGGTATCAGAACGTCCTCGCCGTCTGAAATAACGTCAACTTCAATCTCCGTACCCGGCATGTATTTGTCGATCAGCACCGGATTTTCAATGCCGCCGGAAAGAATAATGTTCATATAAGACCTCGTGGTGGCCTCGTTGCGGGATATAGTCATATTGGCGCCGCCAATAACGTAGGAAGGTCTCAGCAGCACAGGATAGCCAAGTTCATCGGCAGCCTTCACAGCCTCCTCAACAGTGAGAACGCTGTGACCCTTGGGTCTGGATATACTGAATTTCTCAAGCAGACTGTCAAACCTTGACCTGTCCTCCGCAATGTTGATGCCTTCCGCTGAGGTTCCGAGGATCGTATAGCCCTTCTCATCAAGGAAATTGGCAAGCTTGATGGCGGTCTGGCCTCCGAAGGCGACCACGACTCCCACCGGAGCTTCCACTGCCAGGATACCCAGCACGTCATCCTTAGTCAAAGGCTCGAAATAGAGCCTGTCGCTGATATCGTAATCCGTGGAAACGGTCTCCGGATTGTTATTTATGATCACAACGTCATAGCCCAGCTTTCTCAAGGTATAGACGCAGTGGACGGAGCTGTAATCGAACTCGATCCCCTGGCCTATTCTGATAGGTCCCGATCCAAGAACAACTATAACGGGCTTCCCCGAACGTTTGAACGATCTTGCTTCGCAGGCCTTTATATCGCCGTCGTTGACGGAGTAGTAATAGGGCTTGTCTGTGCCGAAAACCTTTTCGCAGGTCCTGACGATCCTGTAGCACACAGGACGCGTCGCTATTGAATTTAAAACGTGAACGGGGGTGGTCTTTGTCGCCAAAGATCTGATGCGGGACTCGGTAAAGCCCTTTTCAAGAGCCAGCTCATAAAGATCCTTTGTCAGAGGCTCATTTTCAAGTCTTGTCTGTATGTCCGCAAGTATCCTGATCTTTTCAAGGAACCAGTAGTCTATCCTTGTTATTTCATAGATGGTATCGTCGGAAACGCCCTTCCGCATTGCCTCGAATACGGTAAATATTCTTCTGTCGTCGCAGTCATGAAGTCTATCGATAACGTCCCTGCCGTCAAGAGGCGGAGCGTTAAGAGTGTCAAAGCCTATCTCTGCTCCCCTGATCGCCTTCATAAGGCCCTGCTCGAAGGTCTTGCCGATGGACATGACTTCCCCTGTGGCCTTCATCTGTGTGCCCAGGCGTCGGCTGGAGCCTGCGAACTTGTCAAAGGGCCAGCGGGGGAACTTTACAACGATATAGTCTACTGCGGGCTCAAAGCCTTTCAGCGAGCAGCCTGTTTCGGGATTTCCGATCTCTTCAAGAAGATAGCCGAGAGCAAGCTTTGCGGTTATCTTGGCAATGGGATAGCCGGTGGCTTTGGAGGCAAGTGCCGACGACCTTGAAACTCTGGGATTGACTTCGATCACGGCAAATTCAGAGGATCCGGGCTTCAGAGCGAATTGACAGTTGCAGCCGCCTATGATGCCTATTTCCGCAACGATATCCAAAGACGCCTGTCTTAACATTGAAAGCTCGTCCTCCGTGAGAGAAAGCGCAGGAGCCGCAACTATGGAATCACCGGTATGGACGCCGACGGGGTCAACGTTTTCCATGGAGCAGACCGCCACGGCATTGCCTTCTTTGTCCCGCATGGTCTCAAACTCGATCTCTTTCCAACCGGAAATATACTTTTCCACAAGGACCTGACCAATGGGAGACATCATAATGCCAACGGAAGCGACCTTTTCAAGCTCCGCCTTATCAAATGCGATACCGCCGCCGGTACCGCCAAGGGTAAAAGCAGGTCTGATAATAATCGGATAACCGATTTTATCCGCAATGATAAGTGCCTGTTCAACGCTCTCCGCAGTCTCGGAGGGTACCAGGGGCATACCTATCTTCTGCATGGTCTCGCGGAAAAGCTCCCTGTCTTCAGCTTTTTCAATAGACGCGACGGGGGTTCCCAGCAGTTTTACGTTGTATTTCTCAAGAGAGCCTCTTTTCGAAAGTTGAGTGGCGATGGTAAGACCTGTCTGACCGCCCAGTCCCGCAAGAAGGCCGTCAGGCCTTTCCTTTTCTAATATCCTTTCAACGGTCTCAACGTTAAGAGGCTCCAGATATATTTCATCGGCAAACTGTTTGTCCGTCATAATGGTGGCGGGATTTGAGTTGACCAGCAAAACCTCTATGCCTTCGTCCTTAAGAACACGGCAGGCCTGAGTGCCGGCGTAGTCGAATTCCGCTGCCTGCCCGATCACGATTGGGCCGGAGCCGATAACGAGAACTTTTTTAATATTATTGTCAAGTGGCATAATTATCTTCCTGTGTATTGTTAAAACAGCTCAGAGCTTGTATGATTTAAAAATCAATTTTACAGACGTACCGCAAAGGGATCATAATACTCGTTGGTCAAGGCGGCAAGAATGATCCCCTTTATACTGAGCAGTCTGAATTTTGCTTCCTCAAAAATGTTCTCCGAGAACATTTCAAAAACCTCGTCTGTGATCTCCAGCTCCTTGAGACCGAATTTTTTATAAACGTTAAGTCCGATCTCGGTTTCAAGATTGTGGAAGGAAGGCAGACAGTGCAGAACTATCTTTGCCTTGGACGCTTTAATAACAGACATGTTCACCTGATAGGGAAGCAGATCATTTATTCGTTTCTCCCAGACCTCGTCAGGCTCGCCCATGGAGACCCAAACGTCAGTATAGATAACGTCGGCTTTGGCGGCAGCCTTAAGCGGATCAGTGAAAAAGCTCACGGAGCCGCCTGTGGTTTTACAGATCTCATTGCAGATGTTTATAAGCTCTTTGTCGGGCATGTATTCTTCGGGACAGGCCGCTATAAAGTTCATGCCGGTCTTTGCGCAGCCCACCATCAGAGAGTTGCCCATGTTGTACCTGGCGTCTCCGAAATACACAAGAGTAACGTTTTTAAGAGTGCCGAAGGTCTTTTTGACAACGGCAAAATCCGCAATGATCTGAGTGGGATGGCTTTCGTTGGTGAGAGCGTTAAAAACGGGGATGCCGGAGTAGCGGGAAAGAGTCTCCACCCTTTCCTGACCGTAGCCTCTGTAGCAAATAGCGTCAAACATGGTGCCAAGGACTCTTGCGGTATCTTTAACGCTTTCCTTCTTGCCAAGCTGAGATGAGGAAGGGTCAAGGTAAACGGTGTTGATGCCAAGATCCGCGCAGGCCACCTCAAAGGAACACCTGGTTCTGGTGCTTGTCTTTTCGAATATAAGAGCCATGTTGCCGCCGGCACAGGGCGCGTTATGATTTCTGTAGCCATCCATTTTCATGGAAAGATCCACAAGAAATTCAATCTCCTCTCCCGTAAGATCGGAGAGCTTCAAAAAGCTTCTGTTTGAAAAAGATCTCATATTACCTCCCTGTCAGCAAAGCTCAGCAGCCGTCTCTTTAATAATTTCAAGCGCTTCGGAAAGAAGCTCTTTGGGGATGTTAAGCGCCGGAAGAAGTCTCAAACGGTTTTTGGCGGTAAGGGCAAGAACGCCCTTTTTCAGCAGTTCGCTTGCAAGCTTTGGGCCTCCGCAATCCACGTCGATGCCGAGCATAAGCCCCATGCCGTAAACGCCGTTGATCCCTTTTGCGTCCTTCAAAGTTTTTCTTATGATCGTTTCTCTTTCTTTGACACCGTCAAGAAGCGCTTGATCGATCCTGGAAAGAACAGAAAGAGCGCCCGCGCAGCAGACGGGATTGGCGCCGAAGGTGGAGCCGTGATCTCCGTATGCGAAAACGTCCTTGACCTTGTCGCCGAGAAGAGTTGCCCCGAGAGGAAGACCTCCGGCAAGGCCCTTGGCGGTGGATACTATATCAGGCATAAAGCCGTAATTTTCGTAGCAGTAAAGCTTTCCTGTTCTTCCGTTGCCTGTCTGGACCTCGTCGCAGACGATCAGAACGTCATGCTTTTTGCAAAGGTCAACGATCTTTTCAACGAAAATCTTTTCAAGAGGAACAACTCCGCCCTCTCCCTGAACTAGCTCGAACATAACAGCCGCAACGTCGCCCCGGGAGATCAGCATCTCAAGAGACTCGGTGTCTCCGGGCGCCACGTACTCAAAGCCCTCCGTCAGAGGAGTGAACATTTTGTGGAACTTTTCCTGACCCGTAGCTGAAAGAGTAGTTATGGTGCGGCCGTGAAAGGAATTCTCAAGTGTGATTATCTTAAAGCAGCCTTGCCCTTTCTTATCCTGAGCATATCTTCTGGCAGCCTTTATGGCGCACTCATTGGCTTCTGCTCCTGAATTAGAGAAAAAGACCTTTTTGAAGCCGGTCCTTTTGCAGAGCATTTCCGCAAGCTCGGCGCAGGGCTCATGATAGTAAAGGTTTGAGGTATGGGAAAGAGCGGAAGCCTGCCTTGACACCGCTATCGCCCATACGTCGTCGCTGACTCCAAAGGTGCTCACAGCGATACCCGTGCCCAGATCGATGTACCTATTCCCGTTTTCGTCACAGACCAAAGAACCCTTTCCGTTTTTAAGGACCACCGGGAACCTGTTATAGGTCGATGCCACGTATTGTTTATCCTTTTCGATAATATTCATAATAAACTCCGAATTTATGCTTTTCTGATCAAGGTACCGGCGCCGTCGTCGGTAAGAAGCTCTGTGAGAATGGAATGGGATACGGTGCCGTCCATAATTACAACATTTTTGACGCCAAGCTCTAAAGCCTTTACGCAGCAGTCTACTTTAGGGATCATGCCGCCGGCAATTATGCCGTCCTTTTTAAGCTTTTCCGCCTCTTCAACGCTGAGCTCCGGAATAAGGGAGGTCTTATCGTTCATATCCCTCATAACTCCCTTGACGTCGGTCATCAGGATCATGCTTTCCGCGTTCAGTGCACCGGCAATATACGCAGCGGCGGTGTCCCCGTTTATATTGTATACGTTGCCTTCCTTGTCGGTACCTACGGTGCAGATGACCGGGATGTATCCGGACTCTATAAGGTCGTTGACGGGCTTTATATTTACCTTTGTCACGTCACCGACGAAGCCAAGACGTTCATCCTTCATTTTGGCAACGATAAGCCTGCCGTCGATACCGGAAATGCCGATGGCGGTGCCGCCCTTCTTTTCTATCATGCTGACAAGTTCTTTGTTGACCTTACCCGCAAGCACCATCTGAACGATCGAAGCGGTCTCCTTGTCGGTGACCCGAAGGCCGTCAACGAACTCGGGCTTCTTGCCGAGTCTGTTCATTATGTCGGATATCTCGGGACCTCCGCCGTGGACAAGGATCACCTTCACGCCGATAAGTCTCAGAAGAACTATATCCTCCATGACCTGCTGTCTGAGCTCCTCGTTTACCATGGCGTTGCCGCCGTATTTGACAACGATAACTCTGCCGTTATAGTATCTGATATAAGGCAGCGCCTGAGTTAAAACTTCAGCTCTTTCCAATCCAGAAAGTCCGTTCATAATTACCTCCAATCAAAGCCTGTGATCTTCAGGTCCTGTAGTCGCCGTTGATCCTCACGTAGTCATAAGTGAGATCGCAGCCGAAAGCTTTGGCGGAAAAATCAGAGTCGCCTACAGTAATATCAATAAGTATCTCATTCTCGGTAAGGATCTTTTTGGCGTTATCTTCGGAAAAATCGATACCGAAGCCGTCCTTGCAGACGTTGATCCTTCCCGCACTGCTTTCAAAAGCAATGGATACCTTTGTTACGTCTATATCCGCCCCGGAATATCCGAGAGCGCAAAGGACCCGGCCCCAATTGGCGTCGGCTCCGAACATGGCGGCCTTGAGAAGAGAGGAACTGATGACGCTCTTTGCGCAGATCGCGCAGGTCTCATAATCCTTGCCGCCTTTAACGTTGCAAACGATAAGCTTCGTGGCGCCTTCTCCGTCCTTTGCTATCTTCCTGCAAAGGCCCTCCATGACCGCGTACAGTCCCTTGTAGAACGCATCATATGAATCATTCTTCCAGGTGATCAGCTCGTTTCCGGCAAGGCCGTTGGCAAGGACAGAGACCATGTCGTTGGTGGAGGTATCGCCGTCAACGCTGATCATGTTGAAGGTCTTCCTGACGCAGTCGGAAAGAGCCGATTGAAGCATTGCGGGTACTATGGCGCAGTCAGTCGTAATGAAGACAAGCATCGTAGCCATATTGGGGTGGATCATTCCGCTGCCCTTGGCGATGCCGCCGACTCTTACCTTTTTGCCTTCGATTTCAAATTCAACCGCCACCTGTTTTTTAACAGTGTCGGTGGTCATTATACCTTCTGTAGCGTCATCGCAGCCGTCTTTGGAAAGCAGCTTCACAAGAACGGGTATGCCTGCGGCAAAGGGATCTATGGTCATCTGCTGGCCAATAACACCGGTAGATGCCACAATAACGTCCTCGGTCTTGATGCCAAGGGCTTTTGACGTGAGCTTGGCAGTCTCCTCGGCAATATAGACGCCGTTGGCGTTGCAGGTGTTGGCATTGCCGCTGTTAACAATTACTGCCTGGGCGCAGCCGTCCTCAAGGTGCTTCCTTGTGACCTCTATGGGAGCTCCTTTTACCAGGTTTTGAGTATAAACTGCGCAGGCGCTTGCTCTTCTTTCGCTGAATATCAAAGAAATATCATTTTTCGTGCGGTTTTTCCTTATACCGCAATGAGTCCCTGCAGCTGTAAAACCTTTTGCCGCGCAAACGCCGCCGTCAACATATTTCATATTATCCTCCGTAGATCATACACAAAGCCCGGCAGTTTCTTCCCTGCCGAGACAAATATTCATATTCTGGATCGCGGCGCCTGAAGCACCCTTTCCGAGATTATCAAAACGTGATACCAGCAAAACTCTTTCGTCGTTGCCGTAAACAAATATTTCCATTGAGTCGTATCCGCTCATACCCGCGGATGACAGAAAACCGTTTTCGGAAACGTCTCCGATGAATCTGACAAATTTTTCCCGCCAATAATATTCCTCGAATACCCCGATTATGTTTTTCTTGGTATGTCCTGTGTCTCTCAGATCAAGAGCCACGGATACCGTCATTCCGGAATAGAACGGCGCAACGATGGGAAGAAAAGCCGGAAATACCGCAAGTCCCGATAACTTCGCCATTTCCTTAAGATGTTTATGCTCCTGAGAAAGTCCGTAGAGCCTGGGAGAGGAAAGATATTCCTTTCTGTCAGGATCTTCGTAATCGGCGATCATTTTTTTGCCGCCGCCCGAATAACCTGTTACCGAAGTGCAGGAAAGGAACCGATCCTTTTTAACGATCCCCGCATCGGTCAGAGGCCTTATAAGCGATATAAAACCGCTGGCGTGACAGCCGGGATTGGCGATCCTTTTTGAAGTTCTGATCTTTTCTCTTTGGCCCTTGATCTCGGGGAAGCCGTAAGTCCAGCCCTCAGCCGTTCTGTGAGCGGTTGAGGTGTCGATGACCACAACGGAAGCATTTTCCACAAAGGAAACGGATTCCCTGGCCGCATCGTCAGGAAGGCAAAGAAACGCAACGTCGCAGCTGTTGACAGCTTCTTTTCTCGCACTGACGTCCTTCCTTGCGTCACCCTCAAGTACAATAAGGTCAAGACTTTTGTCCTCGGAAAGACGATCTATTATTCTGAGCCCGGTGGTTCCGGCGCTGCCGTCAATAAAAACCCTAGTCATTGAGCTCACCCCTTACGAAACGGATCTGGGAAAGAACGCTCTCCTTTGCGGGACCGCCAAGGCTTTTTCTTTTTGCAAGGCAGTTGTCTATATTGACAAAGTCGTAAACTTCTTCGCCGATCTCCCCGGAAACACTTTTGTAAAGCTCAAGCGGCAGACTCTCCAGTGTCAAATTGTTTTCAATGCAGAGAGCCACCAGACGTCCCGAGACCTTGTAAGCGTTTCTGAAGGGCATACCCTTGCCAACGAGATAATCCGCAAGATCCGTAGCGTTTATAAAGCCTTCTAATGCGGCCTTGCGCATGCCTTCCTTATTGACCTTCATGGTGCCTAACATGCCGGCAAATATCCGAATGCAGTTTTTAACGGTATCTGAAGCATCAAATATAGCTTCCTTGTCCTCCTGCATGTCCTTGTTATACGCCAAAGGAAGACCCTTCATCAAAGTCAAAAGAGCGATAAGATCACCGTAAACTCTTCCGGTCTTGCCTCTCACAAGCTCGGCCATATCAGGATTCTTTTTCTGAGGCATGATGGATGATCCGGTGGTATAGCCGTCTGAAAGTTCTATAAACTTAAACTCCCAGCTCGACCAAAGTATCAGCTCTTCGGAAAAACGGGAAAGATGCATCATAATGATGGAGACCGCGGAAGCAAGCTCCAGGACGAAATCTCTGTCTGAAACACCGTCCATGGAATTCAACGAAGCACTGTCAAAGCCCAGGAGCTTTGCCTCATAAAGGCGGTCTGTGTTGTACGTTGTCCCGGCAAGAGCGCAGGAGCCGATAGGCGAAACGCTTGTCCTTTTGTAAACGTCGTCAAGCCTGCCGATATCCCGAAGGAGCATAAAGCTGTAAGCCATAAGATGATGGCCGAAGGAAACTGGCTGAGCCCTTTGCAGATGAGTATACCCGGGCATTATGGTATCCGAATACTTCTCGGCCTGAGCGCAAATAACTCCGATCAGAGCCTTGATGCCATCTTTGATCTCTTTTATCTGAGACATGAGATAAAGCCTTATATCAAGGGCGACCTGATCGTTTCTGGACCTTGCGGTGTGAAGCTTCCTGCCCGGATCGCCGATGCGGTCGGTAAGGACCTTTTCAACAAACATATGTATATCCTCGCAGGACGGATCAATCTTGAGCGCGCCGTTTTCGATATCTTCAAGGATACCGCCAAGTCCTGCAACGATACTTTCGCAGTCGTTATCTGATATTATGCCCTGAGCCGCAAGCATTCTGGCATGGGCAATACTTCCGCATATGTCCTCCTTGTACATACGCGAGTCAAAGGCGATGGACGAATTGAATTCATCGGATATTTTTTCGGTATTGCCGTCTGTACGTCCGGCCCACATTTTATTGCCGTTATCCATTGTATTTCTCCTATAAACAGGTCATTATGCGCCAGGATGCCGCACATTTCCGGAGCAGCGGTAAAACATTTTCGATCTTGAAATGAAAAGCTGCCGCAAGCCAAGAGGTTACCGGGCTTCGGCAGCGTTTAAACTGTACAGCAAGAAAGGACGCCTGAAAGCTGCCTTTATACAGGGGTCCTCATTGCTTATCGTGTCTTCGCGCATTGACAAGCGCCTGCACTTTAACAGGCAGTCCGTAAAGATTGATAAAGCCTTTGGCGTCTGTCTGGTCGTAGTCAGACTCGCCGAAGGTGGCGATCTCTTCACTGTAAAGAGAATAATCGCTCCAGGCGCCTGCTTTGATAATATTTCCTTTGTAAAGCTTAAGCCTGACCTTACCGGTAACTGTCTCCTGGGTCTTGTCCACAAAAGCGGTAAGAGCTTCACGGAGAGGCGAGAACCACATGCCGTTGTAAACGAGCTCGGCAAATGTCACGGAAAGGCGCTGCTTTTCATGCATAGTCATTTTGTCAAGGCAGAGAGACTCCAGATAGCTGTGGGCAAAATAGAGGATGGTTCCTCCGGGGGTCTCGTATACGCCCCTGCACTTCATGCCGACGAGACGGTTCTCCACAATGTCAAGAAGTCCGATACCGTTTTTGCCGCCGTACTCGTTAAGCTTCAGTATAATATCCTTGGCGGACATTTTCTTTCCGTCAAGAGAAACAGGCTTTCCTTTTTCGAATTCAAGCTCTACGTACTGAGGCTCGTCGGGGGCAGCTTCCGGGGAAACGCCCATTTCAAGGAAGCCCGGCTTATTATAGAGAGGCTCGTTTCCGGTATCTTCCAGGTCAAGGCCCTCGTGGGAAAGATGCCAGAGGTTTTTGTCCTTTGAATAGTTGGTCTCGCGGTTGATCTTAAGGGGAATGTCGTGAACTTCCGCGTAGTCGATCTCTTCCTCACGGGACTTTATATTCCACTCCCGCCAGGGGGCAATGATCTTCATCGAAGGCGCAAAATGCTTTATAGCAAGCTCAAAGCGCACCTGATCGTTGCCTTTCCCGGTGCAGCCGTGACAGATAGCGTCGGCTCCTTCCTTGAGCGCGATATCCACAAGTCCTTTGGCAATGCAGGGCCTTGCGGTACTGGTGCCAAGGAGATAATCCTCGTATACTGCTCCTGCCTGCATGGTGGGGATTATATAATTGTCAACGTAATCATCGGTAAGATCAAGTACATAGAGCTTTGAAGCGCCTGTCTTAAGGGCTTTTTCTTCAAGGCCCTCAAGCTCGTCGGCCTGGCCAACGTTGCCGGAAACCGCGATGATCTCGCAATTGTCATAGTTTTCCTTAAGCCAGGGAATAATAACAGAGGTGTCGAGTCCTCCGGAATATGCTAAAACAACTTTTTTAATATCTTTCTTTGACATTCGTATCACCTCCGCAGGTTGTACAAATCGGTAATTTTACTCTTGTGGCAAAACCGTGTCAAGGTATTTCATGGGAAAACCTTGGGCTAGAGCTCAGTCAGTGTTTTTCAATCCCAGCTTCTCAATGGTTTTAACGTAGCCGCCTTTTCTCTTCAGGCACTTGTTGACACGGCTTATGGTCGCCGAACTGATGCCGGTCTTTGATGAAACGTTAAGATAGTTTTCACCGTTATAAAGCTTGACCGCGGTATCGAATCTTTGTGCCATGTCGATCAGTTCCCTTTTAGTGCAAAGGTCCTCAAAAAACTCGGAGACCTCTTCTGCCGAATCAAGAGAGCTGATGGCTTTAAAAAGGTTAATAACGGTATTTTCCGTATTCTCGTTAACAGCTATTGAAATCATCTCCCGAAAAATCGCAAAGCTCCGAAGCGGCGAAAATATACGCCGTCAAAGCTTTGACAATGATAATAGCACTTTAGTACGCTAAATTCAAGTTTTTATTTGAATTATATAGAAGCCGCACCTTCTCCGGGCATACGGCCTGACAGGTGCGGCTGCAGAAAGACCTTCAGTGCTTTCTTCTGATCACAAGAAGAGCGGCCGCTGCAAGGATGACAGGGGCAAGGCCCAAAGCAGTCCCAAAGCAGCCCTTATCTGTATTGTCAGTGTCATCACCGGGAGCAGGGGTTTCTATTACCTTATCTGATCCGTTAAGAACAAAGGCAAAACGTCCGCCGGGAGCAGTATCGCCGTCGGTATAAAGTGTAAGAACGTCGCCGTCGGCAAGATTAGCGTCTGCCCACTTAAAGCCGATAGAGAAATCATTTCCGGAGATGCCAAGGTCTGATTTTTTCACTGCCAGGGCCATCTTGTTTCCGGATACCGAGTACTGTACGTCAGCCACCTTTTCCCAGCTCCAGCCGCCCTTGCTTCTTTCAAGAGCAAGTGTGCTGCCGGTGCCTGTTTCACGGCCTATGATATATTCGAAGTTTTCCCAGTCCGTAGAGTCTGAGGTGGCGGCTCCTGTGTCTATCAGCAGCCTCATCCAGTTCTCGTCGGTAAAGGGTGTGATGTCGCTGTCTGTCCGGACGTAGAAGTAAACGTATTCATCGTCGTTGACCGCTTTTGCCTCCACAAAGTCGTTTCTTAATGCAGGACTGTTATATTTGGTAGAGCCCCAGCCCTTTACGTTGTTTCTCTCAAGCGTGTTGTGAGCGTAGTGATTGTAGGAAACTATATTGGCGTCGTTCCACGTTGAGAAGTCGCTTATATCGATGGTCTTGGAAACGCTCTGAGATACAGGCGCGTTCATGCCCTTGTATTTTCTTACGTTGTTAACAAGCTGATAATAATAGTAGTCCTTGAGGTTGCCCTTGGAGGGCTCGATGTCTCTGGAGTTTTCGTCGTTGTACTGGTCCGGGAAGCCGTTCTTGACTCCGCCCCATTCCTCGTTTCTGCCTGCGATCCACTCGTTCCAGCCTGTGACGAAAACAATATCCGGATCTACGCTCAGAGCATAATTCCACTGCTCCTGGAAGTTGATGCCGTAGTAATAAGCGTTCTCCATTTTGGAATTGCAGACGATCTCGCGGCCTCTGTAGGTGTAGGTATAGGAGAAATCAGGCTGGTTGGAATAGCCTCTTCCCATGTTGTGAGGGCCGTTCATTGCCGACAGAGACATTTTTTCATAATCTGCGTTCATTGCTACGCCAACGGTGGTAGACTCGACTGAGCCATCGTCTCTTTTGTACAAAGCCTGCGGATAGCGGTGGAGCCAGCCGAACCAGGAGTCGTCGTGATCGTCTTCAAAATATGAAGGTTCGCCCCGTCTGAATGTGAAGAAATCGTAGATCTCCTTTTCGTAAGCATCATTTGTGTCCAGCGATTCCTTTATAGCCATCACAAAGGGTTTGCCGTCGAGATAGAACCAGAGATCCTGGTAATTACCTTTGGAGTATATCCTTTTATAGATCTGTTTAAGAGAGGAATTGGTGTTTTCTTTATCCCAGAAGGGCATCATAAAGCCGATCTGAGGAGTCTTAACGCCGTCCTGCCTGGCCTGGGACCAGACATTCAGAAGCTCAACGTAGCATTTCTCCCAGGTATAGTCGCCGTTGGTGCAGTCGAACAGAACAAAGTCCACTCCTGCGTCGGCAAGCAGCTCCGCCTGTTTTCTCATTACGTAATGGTCGATAGCATAATATCCCCAGATAGGCTCGTTCCAGAAATATGCGCCAACGTTATTTGTCTTCCATATTTTGTGATTGTAGTCGTTGGCGGCCTCGGGATATTCGTCAATGATGTTCTGAACGTTGACGGCCTTGTAGCCCGCGAAATTATAGTGCCAAGTCCAGTAGAATATACCAACTTTTCTGTCTTTAACGTTTCCGGCCTCTGCATATTCCACCGCGGGCCTTCCCAGTCCGTCCACAAAGGTCCACCGGGTTGAGTCAACGTTAAGCTGTTTGATGGGATGGTCTTCGGGGATAACATATTCCGGAGGCACTTCAACGCTTCCGACGTTGGTCGCCTCGGATTTTTTATCGAGAGCCTCCGCGCCCTCTCCGTTGGCAAAATAGATCTCGGACATGGGACTTCCGGCCTGACCGTAATCGTCGATATAACCCTGTGCAAAGTCGCATTTTCCTTCATACCAGGTAAATCTCAGGTTGTTGCCCTTAACGATATAAAGCGTAAGAACGTATTCTCCTGCGGTAAAGCTGCTTGAGCCTGCTTCGGAGGCATCAATGTAAACAAGCTCGTTTTTGCTCCAGCCGGTCAGGGTTTTGGTAAAAACAGGATCGGACTTCTTGGATCCTCTTGTATTCGAGTTCCACTTGTAGAGGGAAATGACCATTTCCTTGTCATTGCTGTTAAAGCCGACATATATGCCGACCCTGGTGAAAGCGGCCTTTGTCTTGAACTGAAGCTCGATCTCCTGATCGGTCCCGATGGTAAAATTGGATTTTTTAGAGCTTGCGTCATAGAGATCGACAGCGTTGGCTGCGTTGGTTACTGCGGGAGCGGCAATTCCGGCCGCAATGAATAAAACCATTATAAACAGCACTATTTTTTCAAAAACTATTTTCATATTACCTCCAAAGCGTAACATTCAGTTTTCTTTTTTTCTGAGTAAAACAGCCGCGGCAGCAAATATCAGGCCAAACATCATACAGGAGCCTGCAGAGATAAAGCTTCCGCATCCGTTGCAGCCGCTTTCGCCTGACGGCTTTGCGGTTTCCGTAACGATCTCCTCGATCTCTCTGTCGCTGAGAACAAAGGTAAATCTTCCTCCGGGAGCAGAATCACCGTCGGTGTAAAGGGTCATTATATCTCCGTCTGAAAGGTTGTTATCGGTCCATTTGAAGCCAACGGAAAAGTCCTTTTCGGGAACTCCTACAGCGCTCCTTGGAACGGCGATCTGGATCACGTTGGCGTTTACTGTGTAGTTAACGTCCGCGACCTTTTCCCAGTTCCAGCCGCCAATGGATCTTTCAAGAGCGAGAGTTGTTCCGGTGCCTGTCTCTCTTCCAATAATATACTCAAATTCCTCCCAGTCCTTCGAGTCCTTTGTCGCGGCTCCGGTGTCAAGAAGAAGCTTGATCCAGTCGGCGTCAGTATAGGGAGTTATCGGGTCCACGGTCTCCGCGTAGAAATAGAAGTAGGAGTCATCATAGGAAGCCTTGAGAGTCTTAAAATCGTTTCTGGTGGCTTCGGCGTAATATTTAGTACCTTGGAAGCCTTTGGTGTCTCTTTCGAGTGTATTGTGAATGTAGTGGTTGTATGAGGCCACGTCCGTCCACTGTTCGGCGCCCTTCGAGATATCGATGGTCTTTGCGGGGTAAGTCTCGGGCAAAGTCATTCCCTTATATTTTCTCACGTTGGCGACAAGCTGATAATAATAATAATCCTTAAGCTCGCCTTTTGTGGGTTCAATGTCTCTGGAATTGGCGTCGTTGCACTGATCAGGGAAAGCGTTTTTCATACCTTCCCACTCCTCGTAACGTCCCACGAGCCATTCGTTCCAGCCGGTGACGAAAACTATCTCCGGATCTGTCGTGAGAGCGTAGTCCCACTGCTCCTGGAAGTTGATGCCGTAGTAGTGGGCGTTTTCCATCTGAGAATTGCAGACGATGCTCTCGCCCCTGTAGGTGTAAGTATAGCTGTAATCCTTCTGCTCGGAATAACCCCTGCCCATGTTATTGGGGCCGTTCATGGCGAACAGCTTTCTTTTAACGTAGTCCGCGTTCTGGGCAATGCCGACGGTCATCTGCTCCACAGTACCGTCCTCGTTATAGTATTTTGCCTGGGGATAAACGTGGAGCCAGCCCCATTCAGCGTCGGTACTGTCCTCAAGCCAATAGCTGGGCTCGCCCTTTCTGAAGGTGAAAAAGTTTCTTATATCGGCTTCCTCTTCATTTTTGGAGTCAAGAGAGTCCTTTATTCCCATAAGAACGGGTTTTCCCTCCCAGTACAGCCACATATCCTGATATAAGCCTTTTTTGTAGAAGCTGTAAAAAAGATTCTTTATATCGGTGTTGTTATTTGCTTTGTGGGAGAAGGGAAGCATGAAGCTGATCTTGGGAACGTTGATGCCCTCCTCTTTTGCCTTGGACCAGACCTTAAGAAGATTCATAAACTCATCTTCAAAAAGCAATGTCTCGTTGGTGCAGTCGAAAAGAACAAAATCGATGCCTGCGTCAGCAAGAAGCTCCGCGTGCTTTCTCAGAACATAGTCGTCCATTTCCGTGTAATAGCCAAAAAGTGGCTCATTCCAAAAGAAAGCGTAACCGTTGTATTCTTTCCATACCTTATGATCGTATTTGTCGATCGCGTCCGGGTGATCCGCAAGTATCTGATTCAGGTTGCCGGGTTTTGATTTGGAATTGAGATTGTGCCAGGTCCAATAGAATATACCAACAAGTCGGTCTTTTTTGTTGCCTGTATCACTGTATGACGGCAAGGTCCTTCCCAGGCCGTCCACCGCGTTCCAGAGTGTGGAATCGATATTCTGCTTAACGATCTCGCTGTCCCTGGAAAGCTCAGTCTCTGCGGGAACTTTATATGAATACCTTGCTCCCCTGTCGGAAAGTTTTTTCAGAAAGCCGGAAGGATCGCCCTCATGAATGAATTTAAAAACAGGAGCGCCCTCCGTAAGATAATCGCCGATATAAAGCTCAACGTTGTCTTTACACGGGGTGTAAACGTTGAATCTGTAGGAAGCTCCTTCCACAAGATAATCTCTCAGATAATACTCGCCGGCAGGGAACGAAGAAAGGCCGGCATCGGATGCGTAAATGCCGATACTGTCGCCCTTGGTCCAGTCTTTTACTTTAACCGAAGCAGCAGGCTGTGACGCAAGCGTCGTTGACATGTTTGTATCCCAATTATAAAGCTGAACGTCGATGACCTTGCCGCCGTTGGAGCCAATGTTAAATTCTAACCCCGCAAATGTAAACGGGTATGCGGCGGAAAAACGTATGCCCACGGAACAGCCGTTGTCGGCAAAATACTGTATCTTTTTAACGTCACCGTCAGTGGAGAGGCCTGTAGTCGCGGCAAAGCCGGGCAGGCAGTAAAAAGAAACGGTCACAATGATCAGAACCGTCAGCGCAGCGATTCTCGCAATCGATTTTATATTAGAAGCCAACGTCATTTCCTCCGGAATAAAACTTAAGCCCGATTTCTTTGTATGATCATCACTAAATAAATATATATGACATAAATGATATAGGGGTCACGCAAAAAAATCAGTTTACCTAATTATATATAAAAAAGTACCAAATCACAACAGAAAAAAAGGACCCCCGATCAAAAGAGACAGGAGCCCTTTCTGACTAACTATCAATAATTAACAATTGATAATTAATAATCGATGAGCGGAAATTAATAATCAGTATCAGTTTTCTTTCTTCCTGACAACAAGGACAGCCGCAAGAGCAACACCTGCCAGAGCTGCGATTCCGCCAACAAATCCGCCGCAGCCGTTATTAGCGGGAGCTTCGGTAGCTTTGGGAGCTTCTGTAGGATCGTTTACGGGAGCATCGGTAACCTCAGGTGCATCCGTGGGAGCTTCGGTTACTTCAGGTGTCGCGGTAGGAGCCGGAGTATCAGTCGGCGGCGCCGTAGGCTCTTTGGTGGGCTTTGAAGCCTCGTAAGCTGCGAAATCACCGTTGAAGGAAAGAGCGGCTTCTTCATTCTCGAAGAATGCGATCCATGCGATGTCAAATGTCACTTCCTGTGAAGGAGTGCTGTTCAGCACGTCGAAACGGAAGCCGAGCCAGCTGTCTCCGCCTTTGGCGTTGTCGATGAACTGCTTGTTTGAAGTCGGGTCGATGATGACTGTCTGCCAGTCGGTGGTGGACCAGTCATAGCCTAGAATAGCGGAATAGCCGCCTGTTGCGCCGCCGATGGTGGTGGTGTAGAAGAAGGCTTCACCTGCGCCGGGAGCATAGGAGTTATCGCAGATCCTCATTCTGATAGCAACGTAAGGGTATTTCTCGCAGGGGATCTCGGTGTCAAGATCGACGTCGTCAAAAACGTTGGAGAAAACAAGGCTGTACTGAGAGTCAAATGCGCCCTCGGGAACGATAACGTGGAGAGTTCCGTCTTCATTTACTTCGAATTCCACAGTTCCGGAGCCTTCGAAGTATGAAAGATCCTCTTTTGTGAAATCAAAATAGACCTCGTAGGGATCGGTGCCTGTGCCGCCGATCTCCAACTGGGGCTTCTCAAGGCTGGGCAGCTCGCCGTAAGGAACAGCGCCTTCCTCAAGAGGAGTCACGTAGTTTACCTGCATACGAAGAGAAAGCTTCGGAAGATATTCGCCCTCCTGGAAGGTGAGCTGTCCGGGATAAGCCTTCTGCATGGTCCAGACGCCGACCATATCGTCTGCGGGTTCTGAAAGTTCAATAAAGTAAACTCCTGCAGGAAGAGGAGTCTCCTCAAACTCGAAACCGATAAAAGAGTTGTCCGGGAAATTCTCAAAAACAGTCGGTCCGTAAAGAGGCTCCGAAGCTTTTGTGGTGTTATAGTCTGTATCCCACTTCCAGAGAGTAACTGTAAGAGAACCTATATCGTTACTCCAGCTGGGGCAGATAATTCCGACTGCGGAAGCATCTGCAACGGTGGAAATGACGGAGCCGATGCACTCAATTTCCGAAGCGAACATCTCAAGTGCGGATTCGGAGCCGGGATGGTTGTAGTTTCCCGGCAGATCCTCTTGAAGAGAGGCGAAAGAGGAAAGCATCGACATTGAGAAGATGATCCCGATCACAGTCAAAATTGCAATAAACTTTTTCATAAAAAACCTCCGTGGATTTTAAAATGTATTTACATTTTATTCATTTAGAGAATAAAAGTCAAATATTAACAATTATTTGTTCTGGCAGTGTATCAGAGTCCGACGTTCCATCCCGCAAGATAGCGGCTTAACGTGATGGCATCCCAGTCTGAGATCTCTCCGTCGCTGTCAATGGACTGATGAACACCAGAGCCACCGTAATTGAATACGGCATAAGGATCGTCCCCGGTCGCGGTAAAAGTCACGTAATCAGTATTCTCATCAAAAGCCACAGCGTCGATCATCAGACCTGAAGCCAATACCGTCAGCAATGAGAGACTGAGTACAATTGCCAGGATTTTTATCATATTATCACCTTTCAGAGAGATTATGATGTAAGCTTAATATATTATTTTCCCGTTCTCAAAGCAATCTAAAATAGCGGTCCGTCTTTCAGTTAAGAAATGTACGGACCGCTTTTTCTACTCAGCCGGCCTCAGTGACCGGATAAAGATGTTAAGTTAACGAAACTATCAATCGAAATACTGGATGTCCCATCCGGCAAGGTAACGTGCGAGAAGGATGGCATCCCAGTCGCTGAGATCATCGTCGCCGTCAATATCGGAAGCGCTCTCATCGATGGTAACGTCCCATCCAGCAAGGTAACGCTCGATAACGATACAATCCCAGTCGGAGATCTCACCGTCGCCGTCAACGTCGCCAAGGACGTAATCCTGTGAACCGGCGCTTTCGGTAGCATAAAGGATGATGGCAGGAGCACCCAACGTGCCTGCATTTACGTAACCCGTTACTTCGATATAGTCGTAATCAATATCTTTCCTCTGATAACCGGAAGCCAGCACGAAATGCTGATCTGCAGGGTCGAAATCAGGATTCTCGCACATGGTGAAGGTGATCATGTATTCGCCTGCAGGATAGGTCTTATCAAAGTAAACTTCGCCGATGGAGTCGCCGGTGCATTCCACAGTCTGGGTGCAGAAAGGAGTACCGTTCTGATCGCAGAGGCTGATTTCAATTATCTGAGTGTTGGGCGAAGAATAGTAGGGGTATTTGAATCCGCAAATAGCATAAGGAGTGGTGAAGTATACTTCAAGAACGTCGCCAACGTTGTAAGGATGCATCCAGTAGCCTGTGCTGTGAGGCTGAGATCCGTCATAAAGAGGGTATCCGAAAAGAGCGTTTTCGCCGGAACCCTGATAATTGGGATCAGCATCACCCTGATAGAGAGTAATACGGGGAGCGCCGAGAGTATTAAGTCCGCCGAAAGGTCCGTCAACCTCCACAACGCCTAAATATGAAAGGTTAGGCGTACCGGAAGCAAGAACGAAGTGCTGAGTGGAAGGATCAACCTCCGGATTCTCTCTGAACACGAAGGAAAGAGTATACTCGCCGGGAGCGAAAGACTCGCCGAAGATAAAGTCATATGCGCTGTTTCCGTAGTAAACCATACTGCCGGAATGAACCTGATGACCCTGGGCATCATAAAGCAGAACGTCCATGAAAACGTTGCTGTTAGGTCCCCAGATATAAACGTTAAAGCCTTCAAACCAGATAGGAGAGTTGAAAGTAATATCGACAGAGTCGTCGATCGGAATCGGAATCAGCCAGTAGCCAGCAACATCTCCTTCAGCATTGGTCATGCCGGAGTTGGGATCAAAGAGCGGGAACTTGCCCTTGGCCTGATATTTCTTATATCCTTCAGGAAGTTTTCCGTAAGGATTCTCGCCGGCGCCGAGAGGTTCGACGTACTCAACGGTCATTCTGTACTGAAGACTCTCCATGAAGTTTCCGTTGTTGAAGAAAGAGATCTGACCGTCGTATCCGTGATCGTTAGCACCCCATACACCGACGGGATCATCGGATCCGTTGGAAAGTTCAACGTAGTAAACGCCTGCCGCAAGGGGAGTTTCGAACTCAAAACCTACGAAAGAGTTATCTTTGTAGTTTACTATCTCCAAAGGTCCGTAAAGAGGAGTGCTGTTTACAGTAGTGGTGTAATCAGTATCCCAGTTCCAGAGCGTGATGGTGATAGAACCCTCGTCATTTCCCCAGCTGGGGCAGATAAAGCCGACTGCCTTTGCGGGAGCAACTGTGGAAATTACAGATCCCATGTTTACAAAACCGGTTTCACCTCCGATGTTGAAAGCAAGATCTGTGGAGCCTTCATTATAGTTACCCCAGACGTTGTAGTCCGACGGATCGGCAAAAGACGGAAGGATCGCGACAGACAATACCAGCGCGACGGCCGTCAATAAAGCTAATACTTTTTTCATAAAATCCTCCTTGAAAAATAATATGATCCAGAGATTCGTAAAACTTAAAATCACAAGAATTATAGCATGCCCGCGAGGAAAAATAAAGGGGGGTAATTTAAAAAATACGTATTGAAATCATTTGATTTCAGGCAAAATACGGACAGATCAAACAGATGATCTTATCAAAGAAGCCAGATTCAGCAGATAAACTTTGTATAACGGAGCGTTACCGGGGGTATATATGAGGCTGGCGGGATGGTATACCGGGTATAAATATGCGCCCCGGATCGCCGGGACAGGTATCGGCTTTCCTCTTACAACACTGACCGGAGGTACCGTTTCATCAGGGAAAAAAGCGGTGAACAATGCCTTCAGAGGAGTATTGCCGAGAGTCACGATAAACTCCGGTTCAAGTATCTCCAGTTCTTTTTCAGA
>JAGCZO010000036.1 GCA_017959965.1 Clostridia bacterium
CCAGCATTTTGCTTGCGGCCGCAACGGCCCTTTCTATATTGCTGACGGGGATCACCGGCTACCAGGAAAATGAGGCCGGAGGGTCCCCGGGCTTTGATATTTCGCTACCGGAAAGCGTTTGCCCCGGAGAGACCGCGGAGGCAGGCATTTTTATTGTCTGCAATCCCGGCGTCATCACCTTCAGGCCAAGGGTGTATTACGACGAAAACGCGCTGGAGCTTGTTGACGTTGAGGACACGGGGCTTCTGGAGGGCTTCACGCCGCCTGCGCCGAACAAGACCTCGCCTTACATACTCAGGTGGGCAGACTCTCTTGCCAATGAGGACAACACGTCAAACGGCCGGATCGCGGCCCTGACGTTTAAGATAAAAGACGGGGCTTTGCCCGGCAGTTATGAGATAACGGTCGAACTCATTGAGGCCAGGAACGCCGCAGGCAAAAAGGTCGCCTTCGGATCCGCGACAGGGTATCTGACCGTGGCGAAGCGGCTCATTGGCGATGCCGACAGAGACGGAGAACTGAGCGACTGGGACGCCATACTTTTCGAGCGTTATCTGGCAGGGTGGAACCTGACGGATATATGCCTCGGGGCTCTGGACGTTGACGGAGACGGAGAACTGAGCGACTGGGACGCCATGCTTTTGTGCAGGTATCTTGCGGGGTGGCGCGTGGAGCAGTTTGAGGAGCAGGAGGAACCTTCTCCCGAGCCTACGGAGGAGCCCACGGAGGAACCTGAAGTTCCGTTGGCCGACGGGGCAGGCTACGCAGGTTCGGTCTACCCCAGGCCTGAGTCCATAACCGTCTCGGGAAGGCTGTCGGATATGGCCGACGGGTCGCTGCTCACGCCGAGCGACAGATCCTTTGACGGTATTTTCGCACGTTTTGGCTTTGACGTTGGCGAGGGCGGGCTGCCGGTGGAGATCAGCCTTGACGAATCCTTCGGGGAAGAACAGTACGCACTGGTCACCGCAAAGGACGGGGTCTCCGTCACGGCAAGCGGATCCCGGGGCGTGTATATGGCCGTGTCAACGCTGAAGCAGCTTTGCATTGACGGCAGGATCGCTGCGGCAACGGTGTACGACCGGCCCGAAATACCTCTGCGGGGCGTTATCGAAGGCTTTTACGGAACGGCCTGGACCCATTCCTTCAGGCTGGAGCTCCTTGATCTTATGGGTCTTTACAAGCTCAACGTATATATCTACGCTCCCAAGGACGATCTTAAGCACAGGACCCTTTGGCGGAGCGCTTACACCTCCTCCGAGCTGCGGCGCATGAAGGAGCTGGTGGACCGCGCCAATGAAAACTGCGTGAGATTCACCTACGCCATATCTCCGGGCAATGACATTGACCTGGGGGCCGGGTACGCCGCGGACTTCAAGAAACTGACGGATAAATGCGAATCGGTGTATAACATTGGCGTCAGGGATTTTGCGATACTGCTTGACGATATCCCGACGGCCGACGCACAGGGGCACGCAAAGCTTGTGAACGATTTCCAGAACGAATTCATAAAGACCCACGAGGGCTGCTCGGATCTGGTGATGATCACCACCGAGTACTGCGATGCCTACGTTACCGAGTATTCAAGCGAGATCGCGCCGCTGATACAGCCGGAGATAAGGGTGATGTGGACAGGTCAGAGCGTGATACCCGCAAGCATCACGGAAAGGACACTCAAAAAAGGCACGGATCTTTACGGCAGAAAGCTGTATATCTGGTGGAACTATCCGGTTAACGACGTGATGCCCGACAACCTTTTCCTGGGTCCCTGCCAGGGACTTGGCAAAAACATAGGTCAGGCCGCCGATGCCCTTGTCTCGAATCCCATGAACCAGGGCTATGCCTCAATGCTTCCGCTTTTGACCATCTCGGATTTTCTTTGGAATCCGGGCCAATATGACAAGGAGAACTCTCTTAAAGAGGCAACTATGAAGCTCGCCCCCGACTGTGCGGAGGGACTTTACACCTTTGCGGACCTTTGCCGCGCCGACGTCATGAACGGCAGCCGTTCGACGCTTCTCCTGTCCGACGATATCAGATCGTACCTAAGGGGCAATGCGGAGGCGCCTGCCATGCTCAGGCAGAAGCTCGAAAAAGCCAAGGAGGACCTTGCGGAGCTGAGGGCTAAGGGCGACAGGAACTTCATAAAGGAGACGGGCAGGTGGCTGACGAAGGCGGAGGCAATGATCGACGCGGCTCTTAGCTTTGTGGATTTCGAAGCCGCGGCGGACAGCGGCGCCAAAGACACTTACGTCTCCGAATTTGACGCATCATACGATATAGTTACATCGTCAACGGCCATCGTCAGCGACGACGTGCTGCTGCCCTTCCTTGAGCACGCGGAAGAGATCATAAACACATACAAAAGCGGGGTCCGGTGACGGGATCGAGCCTGTGACGGGGAGAAATTGCCCGCAGAGAAAATATTGCGCGATTTTTGTTCAATTTTTGTTGACAAACGAAAAATACGTGGTATACTGTACGGGAGCGGAAGGCGTATGATCTGCGCTTTCCGAAAATTTTTTAGCACAAAC
>JAGCZO010000037.1 GCA_017959965.1 Clostridia bacterium
CGTCACCCTTCACGGAGACGCGCCTTATCAGATTGAGGCATCGGACTGCCTGGCCTGCGAAACGGCCCTGAAGGGCAGCGTGACCATCACGCCGGAGGAAGCCGCCGCACATCCCGAGTGGATGTGTGACGCGGGGGAGATGGCCTGGGATCTGACGGTCGACAAGCAGATCGCCTTCAATGTGGGCTACGGAGCCAGCAAGCCGCTCCGGGACGCGGAGGCCTTCGCCATGTACTGGCACGCGGAGGGCATGAAGAGCGCCTACAAAGGCTCCGTCACCTTCAATGGCCGAAAATATACCGTGACCCCGGAAAAATCCTACGGTTACGCGGATAAGAACTGGGGCCGGGATTTTACCACACCCTGGGTCTGGCTGTCCTCCAACTGCCTGTTCAGCAGGAAGACTGGGGAGCAGCTGCATGACAGCGCCTTTGACATTGGCGGCGGCAGGCCGAAGATCTATTTCGTGCCGCTGGACCGAAGACTGCTCGGCGTGTTTTACTACGAAGGGAAAGAGTACGATTTCAACTTCTCACATGTATGGCTGAAAGTAAAGACGGAGTTCTCTTTTGAAGAACGTGACGACGACGTCCTATGGCGCGTCCGGCAGGAGAACCGGGAAGCGGTCATGGAGACGTATATCACCTGTAAAAAGAAGGATATGCTTTTCGTCAATTACGAAGCTCCGGACGGATCGAAAAAGCACAACCGTCTCTGGAACGGCGGCAACGGGACCGGGATCATTAAGCTGTACGATAAGAAGGACGGCGGGCCTGTTTTGGTTGACGAGATCGAGGCGACTCACGTCGGCTGCGAGTACGGCGAATACGATACGTAAGAAGCACGGACGGAAGGGTCCGGCCGTTTATACAACAGATCCTTATGGCAATGAAAAGGAGTAAAGATGTGAAAAGCGTAAAAGTTCTACCGGCAACAATATTGGCACTGGTGATGCTGGTATCCGCGGCTGCTTGCGGGAAGACCGGCGAACCCCAAAAAACAAGCGAACCGCAAAGCACGCCCCAGGCTTCCGAAGGGAAGAAGCTGGAAAAGCCTGCTGACGATACCATTGAGACCTTCACGGTCCCGGAAGGCGTTACGGAGATACCGGGCTACACGTTTTACGATTTCAGGAACCTTAAGGAAGTGATCATTCCCGAAAGCGTTACCGAGATCGGCGAGCAGGCTTTTTATCAGTG
Organism: Clostridia bacterium; assembly: GCA_017959965.1. Classification (GTDB taxonomy): domain Bacteria; phylum Bacillota; class Clostridia; order UBA1212; family UBA1212; genus UBA1212. The sequence goes on from JAGCZO010000037.1 coordinate 1,200, forward strand.
CAGAGCGCTCGAAAAGATAACGCTGCCCTCGGGACTCAAAAAGATCGGGGAGTTTGCATTCGACTGCTGCGTGTCGCTTAAAGAGATCGTATTTCCGGAGGGCCTTGAGGAGATAGGTCACTTTGCCTTTGACGACTGTGAGTCGATCACCGAAGTGATAATTCCCTCAAGCGTCAAAACCGTGGGACGCAGCGCCTTCTCACGCTGCTATTCACTGACAAAAGCCGTTGTTCCCTCAAGCATCGGAACGGTACCGGAAAGCACGTTTGAATACTGCAAAAAGCTGACCGACGTCACGATAGAAGAAGGCATAACCGCTGTCGAAGGAAACGCCTTCTTCGGATGCACGGCCCTTAAGACCGTCAAAATACCCGCAAGCGTCAGCGCGATAGGCGAGCTGGCGTTCGCGAGCTGCGATCTGCTTGAAAGCATAACGTTCCCCGCCGGTCTGACTTCGGTACCGAAGGGCTGCTTCCAGTACAGCGGTATTTCGGAGGTGATCCTGCCTGACGGTATTGTCGAGATAGGAGATCAGGCCTTCCTCCGCTGTAAGAATCTCAAGTCCATCGACCTTGGCGACAAGCTTCAGAAGCTTGGCAAGCAGTCCTTCATGAGTTCCGGCCTGGAGGAGATCACATTGCCGAAGACCCTTGAGTCGGTGGACAGCCAGGTGCTTTATTGTGAAAATCTGAAGAAGGTCACCGTCACCAGAAATACTCTCGAAAAGAATTCCGTCAGCGAGGATCAGGCCTCCTTCAAGGATTTCTTCGGCTTCCCCTACGGTGTGACGCCTGAGATCGTGATAACGGACTGAATACGTATTTCAAAACCACGAGTTTTAAAACCACGAAAGGATGTTTGAGATGATGAAAAAGATCATATGCCTGCTGATGGCTTTGGCCATTTTTGCCGCCCTTACCGCCTGTGCGGGAACCCCCTCGGAAAACGTGCCGGGAAACACTTTGGCGCCCGACGCCAACAGTACCGATAACCCCGGCGACAAAGGAAACGAAGGCAGCAGCGGAAAAGAGGAGACTCCCGAAGCTCTGAAGGCAATAGAGGACGCCAAGGTCGGAGATATAATTACCTTCGGCAGCTGGGACCAGGACGGCAAAGACGGCGGGGAGCCCGTTTCCTGGATAGTTTTGTGTCAGGGCGTTGGCAAGACCTTTGTCCTGTCGGAAAAGATCCTTGAAAATCAATGCTTCAAAAACCCCACGGAAGAGGACAAATATCCCACGGCGCTTTACAAGGACTCCGATCTGCGCACGTTTCTGAACGGCGAGTTTTACGAAGGCGCCTTCACAGCCGAAGAAAAGGCTTCGATACTTACCGCCAAGATCAAGTCAGAGTACAAGGACGAGCATTTTTTCGAACTGACGTACGAGACCGAGGACAAGGTGTTCCCCCTCTCCCGTGAGGAGGCGGCAAGGTACGTCTGCGGCGTGGGCACGTATATTTTCGGTTATCCGACTCAGCGTGTGCTTGACGAGAATCCTTACATTTTAAGCTCGATATCCGACGTACCGGGAGTCGAAAAAGCCGCGTCCTGGTGGCTCCGTGATATGGGTACCGAATCTTCAAAGACTGCCGCCTACGTATACACCGCCACCTATCAGCGCAAAAATTACGACACAAAAGTTTATGAAAAATCAGGCGTCCGTCCGGCAATGTGGATCGTCTACAACGCCAAAGAGCTTGAAGCCTACGAAAAAGGCGAAGCACAGCCGAAGGCAAACGAGGCCCTCGACAACGCCATTGCCGCCCTTAAAGTCGGCGACAAGCTTCAATTCGGCAAATACGACAAAAATCCCTACAACATGGACGGGTACGAGGATCTCATGTGGACTGTGTTAAGCGAGGATGACGAAAGCTTCCTTCTCGTCTCCAACGACCAGGTGTGCAGCATGAATTTCGCGGAAAAGACCCCGGAAGGTTTCAAGCCTGACGAGGCGAGCTGGGCGGAATCCAACGTGAGAGAATATATCAACAGCAAGGATTTTCTGGACTTTATGTTCAGCCCCCAGGAAAAAGCCAGGCTTGTTTTGACCCACGTTGTATGTTCGGGCGAGGATGACCGTGACGGAGGCAAGGCCACCGACGATCTCGTTTTCATACCGGACGTAAAGGACGTTGAAGATTATCTCAGCTCCCCGGGCATGGGCATAAGCTACAAATACTGGCTGCGCTCACAGCTCTCCTGGGCTCCTTACATCGGAATGGTTTACACAAACGGTACGGTAGGCTCCGCCGATCCCACCGGGTCCTGCTACGTCAGGATCATGGTACGCATCCATAAATGATCAGATCGTACTCTAACGGAGTATTAACGGGCACTTCGGCAAGTGCAGAAAGAATTTGTTTGGCGTGAAAGCATCATTGCCAATGTGATTTGACACAGAAAATGATCTGACGGTTCTGTCTGAAGGGAAAAGCTTATGGAAGATCAGAATAAGAAAAATCAAAACGACGGCAAAAATAAAAAACGGCTGATCATTGTGATCGGAGGGGTCGTAATGCTGGTGATCATCATTGTGGTCCTTGCGATACTTCTCTCAAAATGCGGCGGAGATAAGAACGATACGATCGGTCTCGCGACAGGGGAGCCCGCGACGAGCAACTCCGAAACAGGCAAGATCAATGAAACGCCGGATACGACCTCCGACGTGACCCCTGACACGACTTCAGAGGCGACCCCCTGTGCAACGTCAGAAACGACCCCCGACGCAACTACCGTCGCAACTACTGAGCCGACCCCAGTCGCAACCTCCAAGCCCGCTCACGTCCACACCTTTGGAGACTGGACGGTACTGGCGGAACCCGCATGTTTAACTGCCGGGGAGCGCCAAAGGGTCTGCTCAAGCTGCGGCGAAATACAGACGGAGGAGCTGCCTCCCCTTGGCCACGACGGTCACAACAACGAATGCATCCGCTGCGGAAAGAAGGCGGTCGTTGAGGACTTTAAGCTCATGGCGGATAAGAAAGACCCGGACGCCTATATGGTGAATAAATGCTATTCCGCCGACGAGGACGTGCTTATCCCCGACGTTTACAACGGAAAGCCTGTTGTGCGCGTGCAGTATGAGTCCTTTTCGAATAACGAAGCTGTAAAATACGTTTCGGTCCCGGACAGTGTCGGTGTGGTTGAGAGCTGGGCTCTCGCGTACATGCCCAATCTCGAGATGGTTCGCATTGGCAAAAACGTGTACGACCTGGACTGCACCTTCCGCTTCTGGACAGACAATCTGCATTGGCTGTACGTCGAGCCGGGCAATGAACGGTATCACAGCTACTGCAACTGTATAATCGAAACTGCGACCAAGAGGCTGATCTCCGGCTGCGGCGGAAGCGTTCTTCCCGACGACGGCAGCGTGACTGTGATCGCTTCCAGCTCTATGGCCAACGTGAGGAACCTCACAAAGCTGGATATTCCCGGCACCATTACGACTATCGAGCATTATTCGATGAACGATTGCTACGGACTTCTTTCCCTTGAACTGCCTGACAGCGTGACCGAGATCGGAGAATATGCTTTCTATGAAGGAAGATCGCTGAAGACCGTGCGTTTGCCGGCGGGTCTGACAAAGATCGGGCTGGGCTGGTTCCAGGGCTGCTCGTCCCTTGAGGAGATCGTTATTCCCGAGAACGTGAAAGAAACGGAAGCCGAATGCTTTGAGTTCTGCAAGTCGCTGAAAAAGGTGACGTTGCCGGAAGGTCTTGAGCGCCTTGGCAATTATACCTTTAAGGACTGCACCTCGCTTGAAGAAATAACCCTGCCTCAGTCTCTGACCAGTATCGGCGACGCTTTCGCGGGGTGCACGAGCCTGAAAAAACTGGTGATCCCCGATTCCGTGGTCAAGCTTGGCGTGAGCGTGATATCGTACTGCGCAAGCCTCACCGAGCTCGTTCTGCCCAAAGAGTTAAAGTACATCCCGTATCACTTTTTCGGCAACTGCTACTCGCTTGAAAAGATCGTCCTGCCTGAGAAAGTCACGCAGATCGAGTACAACGCTTTCATGCACTGTACGAGCCTGAAGTCGGTCGTTTTCCCCAAGTCGCTTCACATTATCGAGTACGACATATTCGTCGACTGCCCGTCGCTGGAGACCATCTATTATACCGGAAGCGAGGAGGACTGGTCGAACATCATTATCAACCATTCCAACGAGATACTGGAAAATACGACGATCGTGTACAATTACCAGGGATGACAGAAAAGCCGCTATTCTTTCAAGGGACAGCGGCTCTTATTTTATCGCCAAAGCAGGATCCGTCAGTTCAAAAATCAATTTTAATAAATGCGCTGCTCTTATTGTCTTTAATACCGCTGTCGTAATCTAACAAATAGATTGCGTTCTTTCCGTTATTCTTCGCGTAATACAGCGCCTTGTCCGCGTAATTGGCGATCTCGATAATCGTGTCCGTGCGGTTGCTTGCCGAAACGTTTACCACACCCACCGACAGTGTGACTCTGTGCCCGTTGGGATTATGGCTGTGCGGTATGTCAGCGCTCTGAATTCGCCTGCAGATACGTTTGGCGATCTCGGTGACATCCCGATCGTTCAGGCCGCGTGCGATGCCGAAAAACTCATCTCCGCCGTAACGCGCAAACCGAACGTTTGCATTTTCTTCCGCAGCGCAGGCGCTTGCTACTATTCGAATGATCTCGTCGCCTTTTGCGTGTCCGTACGTATCGTTGCATTCCTTGAAAAAATCAATGTCAATAAAAATCACACCGACTTTTTGTCTTTTCTTCGCGGCGGATTTGATAAGATCCATCGACACCGTAAGAAGAGCCGAGCGGTTCAGGAGTCCGGTGAGCGGCTCACGCGAAAGGAGGCTTTCGTTTGCTTTCATTTTTTTCTGCAGCTTGTTGATCTCACTATTGGCCGCCTTCATCCTTTTATGAAGCTTCAGCTGCACGCCCGCCTGTTCTTTCATTCGTATGTTGTAGAGCTCGTCCAGCTTCGCATAATACTCCGCAGCCTGTTCACAGTCTCCGAAGGCTTTATAGTAATCTGCAAATGTGCGGTAAATGATGATCTGTTCAACCGTATCCGGCTCCTGTTTCTCATATTCGGTCATCAAGGCTAGGATCTTTTCCGCCCGGTTTCTGTCTTTATTTTCTGTGATCAGGAAAGAGACCTGCCGTAAATCGTCGTAGATCTGGCGCGGGTACACATTTTCGGGAATAAGAGGGAACGCCTTATCCAATTGCCCGTTCCCGTGCGTGCGGTCTCCGAGACGGTATGAGTTGACCGCGGATCGGATATAATAATCGCAAACCAGAGATTTGAAATCCGCATTTTCGATCCACGCCGCCATGGAATCAAGGATCTCTTTTGCCTTTTGAAGCTCACCCAGATCAGTATAGCATTCAGCAAGGTTAAGAGAATAAATGGCAAGATCAGTATAGCCTTCCGGAGTTTTGGCGTTTACTTGAGCAATACAATCGTTCAGGATGCGAATACCCGATCTGCAGTCGCCCATCTCGTGATAACAGTTGGCAAGATTGTTCAGGATAGGCGTTCTGTGTTCCTTGTTGATCCTGTGCCTTTTTACTGTCATAAGCGCCTCATCATAAAGCGGCAGGGCAAGCTGATTATTTTCCTGATCGGCGTATGAAAGCCCTAAAATGTTGAGCGCAGCGGCATAAAGCTCATACTCTTTTGAAGCTTTAAGGAGCGAAACCGCTTTGAACGAGTTGACGAAAACTCCGTAAGTGTCGCCTTGATAGTAACACGCTACCGCCATCCGGTAATATGCGGCTCCCACGGCAGCAGCGTCCCCTGTTTTCTGCCCCTCGGCGATCAGTGTTCTCAGCGCCTTTGTAAGGCCCCGTCTGTCGTCTTTGTATTCATCAGAGATTCTTTTCACTTCATCGATCAGTTTTCTTTTCACTGTAAATTTGACCTCCACAAATTCCGGTTTATCAATACGGTTATATCACTTCAAACACTAATGTTATACGTAAAGCGGGACTGACCGTCTATTCCACCCCGCAAGCGACGAAGAGAACGGGATACGCCTCTTCCTACCTGATTTCAGAATTCTTTTTCATTCTTAACAAACTCCATAAGATTGGCGTGGATGATTCCGTTGCGTTTCTGAATCAGGTGATCCGTTGTAAGAAGGTATTTCGGATAATTGTCACCGGAAATACTCTCGAGTGTGCGGTACTCTCTGTCTTCAGTTTCTTTATCCGCAAGAACAGTGTATGCAACCTGAACATAAGAATAATTCATTGAATCGTCCCTGAGGATAAAGTCGCACTCAAGTTTTCCGATCCTGCCCACGCTTATCGAGTAGTCTTTACTTGCGGCGTAGGAATAAACTATGTTTTCAAGAACGGGGCCGAAGTTTATCCGGTTATCCGTATTCAGTGCGTAGTAGAAAGAAAGGTCGGAAAGATAGTACTTCTTTTCTCCGGACAGAGATCTGCGGGATCTCATATCGAATCTTTCACAGGACATTATTACTTTGGCGCTGACAAGCGCATTTACATAACGGTCAACGGTGGTCCTCTTTATCGGAATACCTGACCGGGTAAGATCGTCTGCAATATTCTGAAGACTTGTCGCGGACCCGAAATTGTTTACAACGTATCTCAGAACCGTGTCAAACGCTGCTCTGTTTTTGATCTTGACTCTCCGCCTGATATCTTTTTCATAGATCTCGTCAACAAGGTTTTGAACGTATCTTCTCTTGTCCTTCATCGAGCCGAGCCGGAGAACGTACGGAAAGCCGCCTTCATAAATGTAGCTGCGAAGCTCTGCCATATTATCTGAAGATACAGTTTTTCCTAAAAACTGTTTGACGGCAAGGTACTCTTCAAATGTCAGCGGAAGAATGTTGAATTCAATATACCTGCCGGTCAGTTTTGTGACAAGTTCTCCGGACAGAAGGTAAGAGTTGGACCCTGTAATGAATATGGAAAAATCGCCTTCCTCGCGCCAGGCATTTATAACAGGTTCAAAACCGTCAACGTTCTGTATCTCATCAATAAACAGGTATTTTTTACCCGGTACACTGCCGTATTCCTCAATAAGAGAATCAAGTTCATCGGCAGTTGTTATTTTGTCAAAGGGTTTTTTGTCGAGGTTGAAGTACAGAATGTTCTCTTTACTTACCCCGCTGCCTATCAATTCGGCAGCAATGAGATTCATAATGGAAGATTTGCCGCACCGTCTGACGCCGCTCAGCACCTTTATTATTTCACACTCATGGTAGAAGCCTCTGATTTTCTCAAGATACTTCTCTCGTTTATATAAGTCGCTTCTTATCTCAAATTCCATATTGCGCCTCCCACAGCGTATTAATTATACGTTTTTATGGGGACACTTGTCAAGTTATGGGGACAAATTTTTGCGTTTTTACAAAATCTGTCCCCATAACTGCGTTTTTATGATGGTATTATACTTTCCGCCAGGTCAATTATTATGCTTTCCCTGTACAAATGCTTACGGTATCCCTGACGTTGATCCAATCTCCACGCTCTATCATTCTTCCAGATCGGAAAGCATGTCGGATGCCGCATCGTAGCCGGCGTTTGCCGAGCGTCTCAGCCACGCCAGGGCTTCGTCTTTGTTCTTTTCAAAGTCCTTTGCAAGAAGGAGCTTCGCGACGTTGTACATTGCCTCCGGAATGCCCTGCTCCGCCGCCGATAAAAACAGTTTGAGAGCCCGGTCCCGATCGGGCTTCGTCCCTCTGCCGGACCAGTACATAAAGCCCAAAGTAAACTGTGAGATCGCGTCCCCGTTTTCCGAGGCCACCGTCAGGTAGCGCAGGGCCCGGTCAAGGTCCTGGGGCACGTTCCATCCGTAATAGAACTCTTTTCCCAGAAATGCGCACATTTCCGGGTCGCCCTCCTCACACAGCTCGATACAAGCCTGAAGCTTCTCTTCCATCGTCGGTTCCATTGCCTTAAACTCCCTTCTTCACACATCCCGGTCCGTCCGTCGGTCAGACGCCTTTATTTTTTCATCGATAAAAGCATATATCGAATCATAGATCCCCTCCGCCAACGGCCGCTCCGGCATCCGGGACTCATACAGACTTTGCAGCTCTTCCTGATCGCCGTAGAACTTTTTTGCCTGTTCGAAGGCAAATTCATTGGCGTCGACCTCATAAGGCTGGCCGAGGTAAAGCTCTGTAAAAAGCTCTGCACCGCCTTCAAGCCTGCACTCGTGATACTTGCCGTCAACCAGCTTATAGCAGGTGCCGTCGAACATAATAACGTACCTGCTGCTGCGGATCACCGCTGCCCCAAACTGCTCCGGGCAGAGATACTGGGAGGCGTGCCTCAGCTCATGGAAAAGACAATATGCCTTTACGTGATCCGGCGCTTCCTTCAGGTATTCCGCATTGATGAAGACGGTCCTTGATTCCAAGTCAAAGGTACCCTCTGCGGTCTCATATCCCCCGGGCATGTCAAAGGACAGGATCAGCTCCAATTTATGATCTTGGCAGTAACGGTCGAAATACTCTCTATAGTCAAACATGAATCTGTTCCCGCAGCTTCCGTCGGAGATTTTTCAATAGACTGAATGCCTGCTCCCTGTGCCGGGTTATTGCTGCAGCCCGCCAACGCAAGCAAGCAGATCATCGCCAAAAAGCAGAGGACTGTCGGCAAGACAGCTTTTTCATAAGAACTCCTTGTTTTATATTCAAAACAGGTTGCGTCTGATGCTTCGGTCTTTCACGGTTAAAGACCTGCCGCCCTCATGATACAAATATTACACTGCTATTATATCACAAAGCCGGAAAAATACAGGCGTTGACTTTAACTGATTTTATATTTCACATATAAAAAACGGGCTTCGGTACGGCATCAAAGCCGTGAGGAAGCCCGGAGATATATAAGACCCGCAGATCCGTGATTTACTGTAGCTTATTGAAGGCGTAAATTTGATAATAGATCTCTTTGCGGCCGTCCGTAATAAGGTAATGAAGCCTGTCCCGCACACCTTTATCGGAAAGCGCTCCGGCGGCCTCCGGCCCGTAGTGGGTGCCTGCGCCTGCCTGAAACTCGGCGATCAGCTCGTCGATGGTCTTTCCGGAATTGTAGGGACGACCGAGGAAATCCGTTGCCGCGTCAATACTGTCCGCAATGGCAAGGATATCTGCAAAGGGACGGTTTTTCGTCTGAGGCACGTTCGGATAGCCCCGCTTGCCGTCATGCCAGAGGTGGTGCGTCATCGCGCAGTCACGGATGCACATAAAACGCTCGTCGTTTTCATCCGCCTTGGCGTAAACGTCATCGAAGCGCAGCGGATGTTCCTTGATCAGCAGGAACTCCTCGTCCGTCAGGCGGCGCATCGAATTGTCAGTAATATCGGACATCCAGAACTTGCCAAGATCGTGGTACATGCAGCAGTCGTCAAGGAGAGCGCGCATCTCATCCCGGTGTTCACGGATGTATGCGGTGTCATGACCTGCCACTCCGTTGAAAAACTCCGGCTCACGGTCGATCAGGTGATCAAAGATGGCGCGGCTCATTTCCCGCACCATTGCCGTGTGAATGAAGAGCGGTTTGTCGGAGTAGACCGACAGATCCAGGACCGCCTCGGCAAAGTCGGAAAACCTGCTGGTGTACGAAGCACAGGTAATGTACTTCATGGGGATGGCGTTGAAATGGATATCGTTGACCATTTTGGCGGTCTGAAGCAGCTCCGGCAGGGATTCCTCCAGCCTTGTGCGGCACAGTTCACCGATCTTCTCCGCTCCGTAGCCGCTGTATTTGTAAACGTAGGTGAGATACGTAACGTCAACGTCCGACAATACGATGAGCCGGAGCCGCGGATCTGCCGATATCGCATCCTGACGGCGTTTTTCGCAGTTCTCTATAAACTTATCTATCCCGATGTTGCCGAGATGGTAGTCCGCCATGTCGAGGAGCAGCCAGACGTGCAGCGGTATTCCTACGTAGTCCCGCCCGTTTTCAATATCCGAACGCAGCGCGTCTACCATGGGCTGAACGTAGGGCCTCATGGCTTCAACGTCCGGCTGTCTGCCCGCGTCGTTTTCGTGTACGCAGTAATCGCTGAAGGCGTTGACCGCCGACATCATGCAGTTTTGAAGAAGCATTGCTGCGTAGTTGTCGGGAACTCCGGACTTTTGCGCTCTGGGATCCGGCGCTGCCGTAGGAGGTATCGTCCGGTCAATATCAAACAGCTCCTGCTCAAGACGGCAGGCTCTCCAGATGCGGTCCATTGAGAAGCCTTCCTCGTTGAAGCCCCTGGCCTGGACCACCGCCATGCGGGCGACAACGGTCATAAACTGGGCGCGCCTGTACGAAGAAAGCTCCGCAAAGCGATCCATATACTTCAGGATCTCTTCGCCGTAGGGCGTACTGCTGAACGAACTGGAATGGAGCGCAAAAAGCGTGAGGTAGTAGTGGTTGCAATTTGAAATGCTGCCGATCAGTTCCTCAAGATCGCCGGTCTTTTCAAAAAAAGCCTTGCGTATCCGCTGCGCTCTGAGCATAATTGCCGGATCGGGGCATTGCGTATTGAAGCCCTGTCCGATCTGCAAAGACCTGATAAAACGGTCAAGCTTTTCAACGTCCTCGGCGGTGGCAGCTTCCGGGTCCTTTTCGAAGGTCTCGATATACTCGCGGATCATCGTGTTGACCGCATTGGCGATCACTCGCTTTTTCGCACTTCTCTCCTCAAGTTTTTCAATAATGGTCTCTCTTCCGGCATCGGGAGAAAAGGCCAGTTTTTCAAGTTCGTAATATTCTCCGAGTAATTTTGCATATTCCTCGGGCTCATATGTGTAGTTCATGTTTTCTCCTTCTTTACGAATTCGTAGCTTCCATGCAAACCGGAACTTGTTTGTATCCGTGCATTGAATTACAGTTCCTTCAGATCAAATAAACATTGCCATGTAATGCGGAAGCGTTACTTTCCGGTTAAAAACGCCAATGTTTCCGTCAATTAATTTGTAGGCGACGGCAGGATGAAATAATTCAATAAAGTTATTTAGAGATGCCGTTGAAGAATTACCGGCTTTCACCTCCACCGGCACGACTTCACCATCTTTCTCAATCAAAAACTCTATCTCCATACTACTGTTTTGTGTCTTGTAATAATTGAGATTGTAACCACGCTTAATAAGCATTTCTGAGATCACATTTTCATAGATACCGCCCTTTGCGTTTCCCCGGATCTTATTTGTCAGAACAGCAAGTTTTGTTTGCATACCGTACTTTGCAAGCAAAAGCCCGGAATCGTTGACGTACAACTTGAATTCTTCGTTTTTTGAATTGGCAGTCAGCGGGAGGTACGGCTCGTAAACGTTATAGCAAACATGAACAAGGTTAGAATCCTTCAGCCAGGTCAAACTATCGCCGTATTTCCTTGCGTTGGCCCTTTTTTCAACTTCTGAAAACTTAAATTTCTTGTTTTCCTTTGCAAGCTGCCTCGGCAAACTGTCATAGCACTCGCGAACCTTGACCTTTCCTGCCCCTTTTGCGTGATTGGCAATATCGTCATCATATGCGGCAAGAATCTTCTCCTGGACAAGTTGAACTTCATTAAAATCCTTGGTGTCAATAAATCTCTGTACGGCTTCAGGCATTCCTCCGACTACTATATATTCTCTAAAGATGCTTTCAAATCTATCGTTTATGTCAGTTGGCACTTTCTCTTTATTCACATAAAATGAACGAAGGTAATCTATAGTGTCTTCTTCGTATCCGTATGCCCAGAGAAACTCTTCAAAATCCATGGAATACATGATCACATGGCGCTCGAATCCAACGGGAATAGATTCCACTTCTTCAACCTCATCATCTGCATCCTGACCATAATGGAGACCCAGCAAAGAACCGGATGCGATAACATCATATCTGCCGTCCTCTGCAAGAAACTTCAAGGCAGTACGTGCACTTGCGCACTTTTGGATCTCATCAAGAAAAATCAGCGTATCACCTTTGGTGAGCTTTGTACCGGGAAGATGAACGCTCATTTTTTTATATATTTCATCCGCCGTCAGCTCGCCGGCGAATATTGCCGTTAATCCGGGATTTTTTAAGAAGTTGATTTCTACAAAACTTTTATATTCATGCTTGCCAAACTCCTCGACTATATATGTTTTTCCGGTCTGGCGTGCTCCTTTGATCAGCAGACATTCCTTTCCTTTATTGATCCTCCAGTTTAGCAGGAACTGATACATTTTTCTTTTTAACACCGATCATCACCTCCAACTGTTGACATTATAACACAAAAACTGAGGATAGCCAATGGCAATGCATCATTTTGGACACTGGAAATGAAGAAAAGCGCATCATTTTGGACACTGCCAGCGGACAAAAGCGCATCAAATTGGACAATAGATTACCGGATATTGTAGTAGTCAATAAAAGCAGACACTAAAAATGTTTTTAAGATAATATTTTTTCCCGCAGTAGACACTGCGGATTTTTTATTCTGCTACAGTCCGAAAAAGTGGATAATACAGTGAGCTCACGGCATTGCCTCACGGAGGAACATACATTCGCGTGCGCGCTTGATGCCATATGATAACACTTCCAACGCAGCGCTGATCTTTTCTGCTTATACAATCGCATGTGCGCTTGATGCCATCCACTTATACAATCGCATGTGCGCTTGATGCCATCCACGGCTGACGCCGTGATCACATACAGCCGCGAGCGGCTGATTACATGCCAAGCCTCTGTTCCGTCGTCTTGGATCGAAAAAACCTCGCTTTCGCGAGGCTTTTTCATGGCGCCCACTGTAGGACTCGAACCTACGACCCTGCGGTTAACAGCCGCATGCTCTACCGATTGAGCTAAGTGGGCAATATATTTTTGCGGAAGCTTACGTTCTGCTTTTTTAAAAGGGGAAAGCGCCTTAATGAAACTGA
>JAGCZO010000038.1 GCA_017959965.1 Clostridia bacterium
CCGCACCTATCTGCTGGCCGACTCTGAAGAGGGATGGGCGGTTTCTGTCGTGAAAGGCAAGCACTGGGTAGCCCAGAGGGTTCCCGACGACAAGGTCTTTCTGATTCCGAACTACTATGTCATCGACAAGATAGATCTCACTGATACCGAGAACTTTGCAGGAAGCCCCGACATCGTGGAATATGCCGTTTCGCGCGGCTGGTACGACCCCGTGAAGGACGGAGAATTCTCCTTCCGCAAGGCATATGCGAAGCCTTCGACCCGTCAGGGAGCGCGCAACTGCGTCCGCCACAAGGCTGCCGTCGATTTTGTCTGCGGCGGATACGCCACTGACGATCCCGATGACAAGCCGTTTGCCGTGAAGCCCGCCAAGAAGCTTTCAGCTGCAGATATGATGGAGTTGCTCTCGCTGCATCTGGACGGCAAACTCTCGCCCGGCAGTATCTGCTGCCCTACTACGGTGGTTTCCAACGTATTCCAGCTGCGCGGCAATATGCCCAAGGAGATTGGATGCGTGATGTGGACCGCAATGGGACATCCCTGCATCGAGGCCTTCATCCCCTGGTATCTCGGCCTCAAGAAGGCGCCCCGCGGCTGGGGACGCTTCACGACTGTTGAAGATGCAAAGGCAGTGCATCTGACCGACAAAGAGGATCTCCGCAAGAACTATCCGGGCGGCAACTACTGGAAATACGCCGACCGCTGGGAGAAGTCAAAGGACGATCTCGACAAGGTGGAGAAATCCCGCAAGCGCCTGCTCCGCCCCTTCCAGAAGCTACTGCTGAAGGAGCAGAAAGCCTTCGAGAAATCGATGATGCGCAAGTACTGCAACGGCGTTACCGTCAACGACCCCGAGGGCCTCGCCTCCGACATCCGCAAGCACCTCGAAAACTGCTACAAACAGTACGATCTGCTGGACTAAAAGGGCCATCGATAGCGTCACTTACGCACCCCCAGCACCCAGTTTTCATTCCCGCGAGCGCTGGTATTTCTCTCTGCGTCTGTTTTTGGCGGCCTGGCTAAGGACCGGCGAGGGTCTTTGCTATGTCGAAGCCGTTTTCTAGATATCTGGCACGTCTACTGCGACGCCACTTTGGTGCCATTTTCTAGACATCTGGCTCGGTCCGCACCCGTTATCCGCTGATTATTAGACATTTGCGGCCGCCCCCTGTGCCAGGTTTGCTCTCCGGGAGCATACCCGGCACACACCCTTGCGCTAAACCACTAAGTATCAGCACATTAATAATGGCAACAATTCCGGATATCTAGAAAACTATCTGTTATAGCGACAGTTCCCAATATCTAAAATACTTTCTGTTCTATCTCTTTCAGTGGCACCTGAACAACCCTGGACAGTTGCTTTGACGAGCAGAGGAACCGTCTTCTCAAGTGCTTGGCGAGAGTTATCCTGTCTGGCCCGGACAAATCGCGGAGCCTTGATGTGCCGAACACTTTTTTCGCTATCACATCCCTCTCCCTGCGCATTTCCGTATCATCGAGATTGATATCGTTCCATTCCTTATAATCCTTTTCGATACTCTCATCCGCATTTTTGGAAAGAAAGAACATAAAAGAGCGGGTTGACCTGAAGAGTCGCTCTACGTCCTCGGTGCAGATATAATTAATCGGCAGAATCGCGCCGTCGTCTATCAACCAGTCCTCCGGAAGCCGGCAATGTGTACCGACGACTTCTTTGACTTTTCGCATTCCACAATCCTTAACACGTGTCACAGTGGCCGGAATCCCTGTATTGAAATAAAGGCTGCCGCTGCCCCATCGATAGTTATAGAACATTCCCTTTCTCGCCTTTGTCGGGTTTTTGAGGATATAGCATATCAGGACTCTCAGATAGTCCTCGTCATTTACGGCAACGATCTGAACCGGAAGCCGCCTCATAACACCACGCCTTTCCGGATTAACTGCAAGGCGGATCCCTCTAATTCTTTTAAGCTCTAAGATGAACCGGCGGCACCGTTCTTCACTTTCAGCCCTGACGGCGAAATGAAAATGATTGTCCATCAGGACGAAAGCCAGAATATCGACTTTTGTAATAAGCGCGCATATTGCCACCGCGTTCATCGCCGCCTTGAACTCCCCGTCGGAAAGGAACAGGGCAAACGAATGGTTGCCGTCGGAACAGATGTGATAATAAGCCATAATCGTTTTTTGCACAAAAATGGACCGCTTCTCAATCCGTTCAAAGACAAAAAATGCCGGGCTTCGTTTTTTGTCAGTCTTCGCTTTGTTAGAAAATAGCTGACAAG
>JAGCZO010000039.1 GCA_017959965.1 Clostridia bacterium
CCATCGATGTGAGGAGTATCTCTCCCGCGCCTAGGCGGCATGCCTTTTCCGCCCATTCCACGGCGTCGATCCCCATGTCGATCCTTCCGCCGTTTTTGAATATGTTCCAGCCTTTGCCGTCAGGCCTTCTTTTTGCGTCGATGGCAACGACCACGCACTGGCTTCCGAATTTGTCGGCCGCTCTCGCGATGAGGTCCGGATCCATGATCGCTGCCGAATTTACGGCCACCTTGTCCGCTCCCTCGCGGAGTATGACCTTGAAATCATCTATGGTCCTTATCCCGCCGCCTACCGTGAACGGGATGAAGATTGCTTCCGATATCTTTCTCACAAGATCCGCCTTGATCTCACGCGCATCGGAAGACGCCGTGATGTCAAGGAACACCAGCTCGTCGGCTCCCGCCTTGTCATAGGCCGATGCCGTTTCCACAGGGTCTCCCGCATCGCGCAGGTTCACAAAATTTATGCCTTTTACCACTCTTCCGTCCTTTATGTCAAGGCACGGGATGATCCTTTTTGTGAGCACAGTCCTTCCTCCTTAAATGCCGCTCAGACGGCCGCAAAATTCTTCAAGATCTCAAGCCCCACCGCGCCGGATTTTTCGGGATGGAACTGGCAGGCAAAAATGTTGTCTTTTTCGACTGCCGCGTGGAAATCCAGGATATAGTTGCATTTTGCCGCTACCACGGGCTCAGGCGTGGAAAGGTAATAGGAATGCACGAAATAGACAAATGCTCCGTCCTCAATGCCTTTAAACAGCTTTGTTCCGGGAGTTATCTTTAATGAATTCCAGCCTATCTCGGGTATCTTAAACCCGGGCGTATCGGGAAATCTGTGGATATAGCCCTTCAGCAGTCCAAGTCCGGGAACACCGGGAGCCTCATCGCTTCCTTCAAACAAAAGCTGAAGTCCGAGACATATTCCAAAGAAAGGGGTGCCTTTTTCTACGACCTTTTTTATGGTCCCGGTAAGCCCGCTCTCATTTAGCTTCTGCATGGCGTCACCAAATGCGCCGACGCCCGGGAGCACTACCTTTTCCGCGCCGAGGATGGTCTTCTCGTCGGAAGTCACTGTCGTTTCCTCGGATATGAATCTGAACGCTTTTTCAACGCTCCTTATATTTCCCGCACCGTAGTCAACTATGGCGATCATTCGCATTCCTCCAAAGTAAAAAATAAACAGCCGCCTTTTCAAACGTCTGTTTATTTTACTAGTTATTCGTCTGATTTTCAAGTCCCACATCAGCCACAGTGCTGTAAATGTATTTTGTGTAGTAAAGATTGGCAGATGCTTCGTTTTCCGTGTTCACGATGCCCGCATAGGTGGAAAGCACGGTCATCGCTTCTTCTTCGCTGATGCCGAACTGCTCGTCGAGAAGTCCGAGGATCTGTGTCCTAACGAAGTAAAGATCGTCTTCCGCTCCGAGTTCGATAGCGTACGGGATCCATTTGTTGTAGCGGAGAAGGCCTTTGAACAGGTCATTCAGCGACGAGGTGTAATCTCCTGTCGCGTAGTGATTGTTAAAGGCGGAGATCTGCGCACTAACAAAGTTTACGGTGTAGATCTTTTCTCCGAGAGGATAATCCTTCTCGTCGAGAGTGAGTCCGTAGATGTGGTCGTAGGCGTCGGAATAGTAGTTGATATCGCCGTATTTAAGAGCGCTGTTGTAGTCCCTTTCAGCCTGCTTTATGCTCGTGCGGTAGGCTATGTTGCTGCTCCCGCTGATGATGAGCGCGGCGATCCCGACAAACACGGCAAAGATGATGGTGACGCCGGCCTTGTTGAGTCGTGTGGTATTGTCGGTATCCTCAAGGATGAGTTTACTGAGTTCCTCACGCTTTTTAGCCTTTAATGCGTCTTTTTCTTCTTTGGTGCGTCTTGCCTTTTCGGCTTTTGCCTCGGCGGCGGCCTTTTTCTTTTCGTCCTTTTCCGCTTTCTTTGCGTCTGCGGCGGCCTTCTTTGCCTCGGCGGCCTCCGCTTTCTTTGCGGCAAGCTCTTCCTCGGTAGGCTCGGGTTTTATTTTGTCCTCAGGTATCTTAACGTTTCCGAACAGCTTAACATACCAGGGTTTGTTCTCTTTTTTCTTCTTTGGCTTCTTTTCTTCGGATTCGTCATCATCGATGCTTACTTCGTTGAAAAGATTGTCAAGGGCCTGTATGTCCTTTTCGTCATGGTCGTTCAGTCCTGCTGCGCCAAGGAGTTCCTCGGTGCTGATCTCGGGGGTGTCGGTCACATTTGCCGCGCCAAGCTCTTCACCTGCGGGATCTTCCTGCGGAGCTTCCTCTGTCCCGCTGTCAAATACAAAGCCCTCCAGCGGGTCTTCTTCTGCTGGAGCGGCTTCGTCTCCCGGTGTGTCGGAAGCCTGTCCGATATCTGCGAGCGGGTCGCTCTCATCAGCTGAAGCGGTATCTGCAAGCGGATCATTTTCCGCAAGGGGATCGCTCTCTGCGAGTGGATCGCCTTCCGTAAAGGCTGCCGGCTCTTCGGATGATCCGAAAGGATCGAAAGGATCCGGCTCCCCTCCCGAAATATCAGGCATCGGAAGGTCCGAGCCGTCGTCGGTGAGGTCGGGAAGCCGATCCGTCAATGTATCTTCTGTCTCTTCCGGTGTTTCAAAGTTTTCTTCAGTCACCGGTTCCGTATATGTTTCTTCAGTTTCTTCGTTCTGAGGTTCCGGCTCGTCAAAACTGAAGCCGGGGCCGTCATCCGTATCCTGCCCGTTATCTTCGTCAGACTGCTCTCCATGCACAACAAAAGGCTCTCCGCCGTTATTCTCTGCGGAAAGCTCCTCGTCTATCATTCTGTCGATGGCTTC
>JAGCZO010000040.1 GCA_017959965.1 Clostridia bacterium
AAAGCGTTTTTCGATAATTGAAAGCATGCTTGTGAACTGGGAGAAGATAAGGACCTTATGATTTCCTTCAATGGCTCCCTTGACAAGATCGACGCAAAGGTCCACCTTGGCGGCGCCGCCCTCATAATTGTCGTAAATAAGCGAAGGATCGCAGCAGATCTGTCTTAACTTCATCAGCTCCGCAAGTATCTGAACCGTGACGCCGGACTTGTCGTCGGTCCTGCGGCCGAGACTTTGCCTTATGCTTGCAAGGTTGGCTCTGTAAAGCTCGTCCTGAGCGTCAGTAAGCTTTGTGGTAAGAGTCTCCTCCAGCTTATCCGGAAGATCCCTGAGAACGTCCTGCTTAAGCCTTCTCAGAATAAACGGATGGATAATCTTTCTCAGCCTTATAAGAGCGTCGTTATCCTTGAAACTAACGATAGGAGTCTCGTATTCCTCCTTGAACTGACGGTAGTCATGGAGGAAGCCGGGCATAAGATAATCGAAAATGCTCCAGAGTTCTGACAGCTTGTTCTCAATTGGCGTTCCGGTAAGGGCAAGTCTGAAATCCGATCTGATCTGTTTGACGGCTTTTGAGGAAAGCGTGGCGCTGTTTTTGATATACTGAGCCTCGTCGATGATCTGATAGCCGAAGGTTTTTTCGGAATAAAGTCTGACGTCCCTGCGAAGAAGATCGTAGGAGGTGATCACAACGTCTCCGGGTTTCAGGTTTCTTACAGTATCAGCCCGCTCCTCCTGTTTGCCCGAGACGACAACGGAGGAAAGGTTCGGCGCGAAACGCTCGAGCTCGCTCTTCCAGTTATATACCAGCGAAGCGGGGCAGACGATGAGAGTGCCGCTCTTGGCGCCCTCTTCATATTCAGACTTCAGGAAGGCGATGGCCTGTACAGTCTTTCCAAGACCCATTTCATCCGCCAGAATACCGCCAAAGCCGTTCTGTCTGAGAGTCTTCAGCCAGCGGAAGCCGTATTTCTGATAGTTTCTCAGAGTGTCTTTAAGAGAGACCGGAACGTCAAAGTCGTTGTCCTCAAAGGTCTTCATGTTCCTTATAAGAGCCTTGAAGTCCCTGCTTCTGCTGATAAGCACGTTTTCGTTGTCGGAGAGTTCGCTGTCAAGGTAAAGGGCCCTGAATTTGGGAACCACCGCGGTACCTCCGGAAAGGGAAATACCGCTCATCTCAAGCATTTTGCCAACGTTAACAAGGTTTTTCACGCCCTCGCCGTCAACGTTGATAAAAGTGCCGTCGGTAAGCCTGAAGAATTTTTTCTTTCTGTCGTACTTTTTCAGAAGCTCCGCAAGCTGATCCGGCGTGAAGTCGTCGCTGTGCACAGAGAACATAAGAAGATCGCCCTGGAGCGAAACGCCTACGGATATCCTGGAAGCCTTTTTGACTTTAACGTTTCTGAGCTTTTCTGAAATAAAGACCTCGCCGAGGAGCTCAAGCTCGTAGACCTGACTCGTGATGAACTCATAAAAAGCCTCGTCGCCCTTTGCCATAATAGCGGCTTCAAGGTTGGGATCGTACTTGTTGAAATATTTCTTAAGAGATTCGTAAGCGGCGGTCTCCGCTGCTTCGTCTCTTGATGAGCCTGTGTAGTCTCTCTCGGCCAGCACGTTGTACCGTTTTTCCTCTTCGCCCTCACCGTAGCAGGCAAAAAGCTGACAGGAGATAACGTCCGCATAAGGCATATCGACGTAGAATTTCATCGATGCCTCTTTCGGCATATACGCATTCTCGTTGAAATCCACGAAGGTAACGTCAAAAAGCTCCTTCAGTTCCTTAAGAAGATCAGGCACAAAAAGAGGAAGATCTTTTTCGGAAATAAAAATACCGTTGGGGGAACTGGAGGCCATGTATTTGAAAAACGCCAATGTTCCTCCCAGCTGTGATACGTCGCTGACGTAAACAGTGTCCTTTGCGAAAAACACAGCGGAATCAAGTCCGATGAATACAGGCATAAAGGAGCCCGTGATAAGCGCTCCGGTATCGAGGCCCGTTACGGTAAAACTGAGTTCGGGAAGCCCCTTTACGACTTTATATTCCCTGAAAACAGGCTTCACAACGTCATTGGAAAAAAATGAATCATCGGCTGCGGAGGCTTCGCTCTTTTCGGTCTGAGCCGCGTTCTTTGCATCTTCTGCATCGACGGGATCCGTTACGGTAATGCCGACGTCCCTGTTTTTGTTATAAGAGGTCCTGTCGGCGATATTGACGTTCTCTCCGATCATGCACTCGAAGAACCTGTCGATAAGCTCGTTTTTGATGTTCAAAAAGCGGAGATCGTCCTCTGATTTGGCGGCAGAATAGGATTTAACGTAAGTGTGCCGGTTTTTTCTGTAACGCTCCAGGAACATTATCAGCTTTCTTCCGGGCTCGTCGAAAAGACTAACCGAATGAACTATGGCCTTGTTCTTACCGTAGTTTATGGACTTATTATGCAGTACGGCCGAGGCGTATCCCGCAATGTCCTTTACGATATAAAGCTTACTGTCTCCTGCTTTGAATTCGGCAAAAATAGTGGAATCAGTGACCGTAAGGAAAGGAACGAGTCTCAGGCAGCTTTCACGGCTGCGGGCCGCGATCTCAACATGTCTGCGGTATTTTTCGCTTGTGAGCATGTTAAGGAAGGACTGGTCGGTCTCAAGGGGAATGTCCTCAAGCTGTACCTCCGCGGATCCGGTGTCAACGATCCTGCCCGAATCTCTCATATCGATATATTTCAGGACCAATGCGATGCAGTGCTTGCAAATACGGTCCTTTTCGTTGCTGCCGGGGCATGAACAGATACAGGAGACCAGTTTCCCTGTTCCCTGCTTATCGTCAACTTCGTCGATCACAGCCCTTGCCGAATAAACGTCATGGGTCCCCTTAACGGAGGAGGATATCTCGCGCATCAGGTGCTTTTCGGGGTTCGCAAGATCGATGCAGGCAAAGCGTTCGTTTCTTTCTTCATTGTAATAATCAAGACCGTGCTGAAAATCTACTCTCGAAGCGCAGGCGCTCTGCAATTGAAGACGTGTGTACAAGACCTGATGCCCCCCCTTCTGTTGATGAGTATCGCATAATATTTTAGCATCGAAGCATAAAAAAAGCAAGGCGATAACCTTGCTTTGGGATGCTTTTAAGCATTACACAACGTTGATTCTCGGGGCGCCCCGGGGCCTTCAGTCAAGCTGACCCAGGACCTTTTCAAGCACCTTTATACTGTTGTTGGCGGCGGTCCTTGCGAAGGCGTTGTAATCTGCGGGGGATTCCCCACCTGCATTGTCCGAAATAGCTCTTATAACCGCAAAAGGAACCTTGTTGACGAGGCAGATCTGTCCCACGGCGGCACCCTCCATGTCGCAGCAGACGCAGTCCGCAAAATGCGACTTGATCTCGTTCTTCTTTTCTTCACTGTGGATGAACTGATCGCCGGTGGCAATGGTCCCCTTGACGCAGCTTATCTTTTCCGCGGCGCAGGCCTTTTCAACCAGGGAAACTACTCTTTCGTCGCACTTGAGATACACTTCCTTAATAACGTCAATGTAGCCCCTGGGGTCGCCCAATGGAGTCGTGTCCATGTCGTGCTGGACCGCGCTGACGGCAATGGCAACGTCGCCGATGCCAAGCTTATCCGTAAGAGTTCCTCCCACGCCGGTATTGATTATGTAATCCGGGCTGTACCTGAGGACCATGATCTCCGCGCAGGCACCGGCAAAGACCTTGCCGATCCCGCAGACGCAGACCACAACGTCGGTGCCGTAAAGCTTTCCCCGGGTAAACTCGATACCGCTGATCTTCTGGGAAGCCTTATCCGTAAGTTTTTTTATGATCTCTTCAGCCTCGATCTTCATGGCTACAATAAGACCAACCATTTTCCGATTTCCTTTCTTCTTTACAGTTCAGAGGGCCGGCAAAGCGCCCTCTTATATCCACTAAGTGTCAGAAGGCGTCAGCCTAAATTCTCGGCAATGAATGGAATGACTCCCGCCGACCAGCCGTGGCAGAGACTGTGTCTGTAGCCAATGTAGCAAAAAGCGCCGAAGTCGCCGTGGATGTCAAGCATCCCGTCGGGAGTAGGCTCGTCGATCCTGCCGGAGCCTTCCAGCCAGTCCATATTGAAATCCTCAAAGAAGGTGGTGGCGCCTCTGTCAAGCATTGCCCCGTAAAACTCCTTCATCAGTTTTATCGCGGTGTCAGTCCCGTGGAGTTTGGCAATGGCCGTAAGGATGAAATAGCTCATAAAGGTGGAGAAGCCCTTGGCGCCGCCCTCGATAAGCATATCCGCTTCCTTCTTGGTAAGACTGCCTGTTGCAAAATACTTCAGAGCCAGGACCTGCTTTGCGGATACCACCGGCATATCCTGCTTTTCAAGCTTTGCAAGGAGCTCCTCGGCGGTCTTTGTGTCGACGCCGAACCTTTTGAAGTTGGCGATGGCTCTTTTGGCGGCAATTATATTTATAGCTCTCACTCCGCTGGGCTCGTCAGGCTGGTCGTGAGTCGGCCAGTCCACGAAAAGTCCCGGATAGTTAAGCTCTCCGTTCCCGCCAACGTGAGCGTTCATAAACTCCACAAGCTCCTTCATATAAGGCATCTGCTTCTCAAGATAGTCATAGGCTCCCACTTTCATTGCGTAGTCGGTGAGAATAATGATCCACCACATGGAGTAAGCGGGCATTCCGTTCATCCACCCCGGAAGAGGAGTGAGCTCAACTATGAAATCAAGAGATCTTTCGACTATATCGCAGCGGCCGTAGAGAGTCGCGTAAGCCATGGTCTCGGGATACATGTCTCCGATCCAGACGAGCCTGTCTCTCTTGACGCCGTCCCAGATGAATCCGCTGGAGGCGCAGAGATCAACGGTCCTTTTGGCAACGTTAAAAATGTCTTTTATGCGGCCGTCTCCGCCCTTGTAATCGTATATCGTCTCATTGCTGTAGATCTCGCCCTCGGCAACGACGCTTTTTATATTAAGAGTGCTTTCCTGAAGAAAATCGATCCTCAAAAACCTGAAGCCGGTCTGCATGAAGCGCATGTCGGAAAAATTCTGCAGCGAAACAACGGCGTCCCGGTTAGAGTGGTCGTTGCAGGCTCCCTTGTATCCGAGCTCAGCCATGGTCTCGCCGACGGACTCGCCGAAGCGGAGCCTGACCTTCGTCTCTCCGCCAATGGTATAAGTGAATACTCTGGCGGTCCCGCAGATCTCCTTGCCAAAGTCAAGTACCACGAAGCCTTTGCCGTGGATCGATGTGAATTCCCTCTCGCCAAGGCCTATCTGCAGGGGCTTTTCCTTCAGCAGCGCATCAAGATTGTCAAAACTGCCTTCGCTGAGCACTATCCTTTTCGGGAAGATGATTTCGGTTTTTGTATGACTTTTCATGTAAACACTCCTTGAAATCTATTTTAAGTATGCCTTTAAGCACATCTTTCAGTACATCTTTTGGTGCGCCGCCGATTAGCGCGCCTTTAATGTTCAAATTATCAGAGCATAGAAAAAGCGTGCGCAAAAGATAATTTCAAACAATCTCGCAGGGATCTATTTGAAACGTGACAAAATTCACACTTTTACGCACGCCGGTCTCAAACCTCATAAAGGTTCATCCATTTTTAAGTAATGATGACGTTCGGAACGACTGTCATTTATCCGCTTGTATGGTCAAAGCGGATCTCATGGTCATGCCTTGTCTTTGTCATCAAAGGGATCTCCGCACTGCGGGCAGAACTTCGGAGGCTTAGTGGGGTCTTCGGGTTCCCATCCGCACTTATCGCAGCGGTAAAGGAGAGCGCCCTCGGGTTTCTTTTCTCCGCAGTTTGCGCAGAATTTACCTTTGTTCACTTCGCCGCACTTCGGACAGGTCCAGCCTTCATCGCCGGGCTTCTTCTCGCCGCACTCGGGGCAGAATTTGCCTGCGGCTTCGTGGCCGCACTTCGGGCAGGTCCAGGTTCCCTGAGGAGCCGGCTTCTTTGTGCCGCAGCTTGCGCAGAATTTGCCTGTAGCTTTATTTCCGCAAGTCGGGCATACCCACTCGTCAGCCGCGGGAGCAGCCGGGCCGGGCTGCTGCTGAGCAGCCATTCCGTAAAGATTGGAGGCATTGGCGCCGCCGGAGTTCTGAGCAAAGCCCATACCCAGGAAGCCCTGCATAGCTCCGCCTTCGTTCTGAGCAGCAAGCTTCATAGCGTCGATCTGAGCCTGAGTGAGAGCGCCTGCGGCAAGACCCGGGTTGTTAGCAAGCCTTGCTTCGTACTGAGCGTTGCTGATCTTGTCAAGCCACTCCTGCTCAACGACTATCGGGTTGAGTGCGATCTGAGATACGACTATACCTCTGCCCTCGCCCCACTGCTTGGAAAGCGCTTCGTTTACGGCATCCTGCAGCTCGGGGATATGATTGATAAGATCGCTGGGTCTGATCTCGAGCTGGGAAACTTTACCGAGAGCAGGCTGCAGGGCAGCTACGAACTCGGTCTTCATTGTGGAAGCCAGATCTTCCTTCTTATAAGTCTCTTTTACGTTTCCGGCAATGCTTGTGTAGAAAAGAAGCGGGTTCTCGATCCTGAAGGTGTAAACACCGGAGCACTTCAGCGGAACGTCGATATCAAGACCGATCTTAGAGTCGACGACTTTAAAAGTGATCGGGCTCTGAGTTCCGAACTTGTTGTCAAGTATTTCCTTCATATTGAAGTAATAAACGCGCTGATCTTTTCCGGTATCGCCGCCGTATGTGAACCTCGACCACATCACTTTGAAGGTGTCAAGAATGTTCTTACCGAATTTTCCGGCAAAAATACTGGGCTCTGTGGATGAGTCGTACGTGAACATTCCGGGCTCTCCGCAAACTTCTACGATACGTCCCTGTTCAACGATGATCATGAACTGACCGGCGGCAACAACGATTCCGGAACCGTTGGAAATAATGTTATCGCTGGCCTTTGTGTTAGCGGACCTTGCGGAGTTTACTCTTTTTTCTCCCTTCACCATGAGTATATCGTTAGATAAAGACTCACAGTAAAAATATTCCTTCCACTGATCCTGGAGCGCTGAACCGACTGCGCCTTTCGCGGCGGTAAGCAGATTGCTTCCTAAATCAACAATACCCTTGAGTAATCCCATGTCTGATCTCCTTTCGATTTGTATGAGATGTCAATTAAAACCATATGTGCAGAACTCCTGCATCAACCGATATAAGTATACCATCGTTCATCATATTTATCAATATACAACGATAAAAAAATCAGCAAAAAGCAAGGCTCTCCGAACGCCTCAGTAAGATCGCATTTAAGTGAAAATTAATACTTTACAAACCGATCTTATTGTGTTATACTCTCTCGGCGTCGGGGTGTAGCTCAGTTTGGCTAGAGTGCTTGCTTGGGGTGCAAGAGGTCGCCTGTTCAAGTCAGGTCACTCCGACCATTAAAAGTGCATCTGCTTTTGCGGATGCATTTTTTATGCACTGTCAAATATCGGAAGAAGGAGCCCGCTTTTATATGCAGACCGCTTTCTTCTGCCCTTCTCCGACCTTTCTCAGAATGTCGGCCGAGGGTCCCGGTATCCTGCCAAGGGGATCGGGGCCAACGTTAAGAAGATAGTTCATGCCCCGGGAGTTGAGATGTTCTTTAAGGCGTATGATCTCCTCGGGAGATTTCCAGTTATTGTCGTAAGATTTGTAGCCCCAGGTATCGTTCATGGTGCAAGGCGATTCATAAAGCTTCATTCCGCTGTTTTCGTCGGGGATAAAATTGTCCTCGGCGGATTCATAGTCTCCATAGCCGTTGCCGATGCGGGAATTGACAAGGCAGTCCGGCTGATAAAATTTCACCATTTTGTAGAGCTCGTCCGTCTGTTCCCTTGAAAGCGTAACGGGCACATCGAACCATATTAGACAAAGGTCACCGTAGCCGGTGAGGATCTCCTTTACCTGGGGCTTGATCTTTTCGTTGAAGCATATGGAATAGTCCTTTGAGCCGTCGTCAGGATAATCCCAGTTGTTCGTAAGGTAAGCCGCGTCGCCGCACCAGACCTTCCCCATCGTATAGCCGCCTCCGTGGGGATGCTGCCAGTCAAGATCCTGGGAATAGTAAAGGCCGAGTCTTATATTGTATTTTTTACAGGCGCAGGCAAGTTCTTCAACAACGTCACGTTTGAAGGGAGTCCCGTCGACAACGTTGTACGTTGATACCTGCGAACCGAACATGGCAAATCCGTCGTGGTGCTTGGAGGTAAACACGATATACTTCATTCCGGCGTTCTTTGCCAGTCTGACCCACTCCTCCGCGTCAAAAAAGACGGGGTTGAATGCGTCAGCCAGTTTTGAGTACTCTTTTAGAGGGATCCTGAAATACTGCTGGGCCCACTCACCGATATATCCGTTCATTCTTCTGCCCTTCCATTCACCCGCAAGCAGGGAATAGAGTCCCCAGTGTATCATCATTCCGAATTTCGCGTCGCGGAACCATTGCTTAGAATCCATACCTTATCTCCTCTGAATGTTTTGATCTGCTGTCATATTAAAAGACCGCCCGCGGTGAAGCGGACGGATACGGCTCAGGTTAAAAAAATCAGGCCTTTTTCCGGGTGTTTTTCTTACCCTGGGGATTTCTTTTGATCTTTGAGAGCCTCGGTTCCACCGCGGAACCGTTTTTAAGCTTAAGATTTTTGGCGGCGAGAAGCATGCCGAGATCTCTGTTAAAACGCTGGTCGATACCGTTTTTTACCAGCAGGCGTCTGAAGCGCTGGAGCGTGGTGGCGTCGGGAACCGTCTCGCTGAAAAAGTCTATATTGAGAAAGCTCCTCATGGCGTAGCTGTCGTAAACGCAGTCTTCCGTAGCCTCGCAGGAAAGGCCGAATATCTCCTGGATAACGTACATTCTGATCATAGTCTCCAGCTCGACGGGTTTTCTGCCCCGCCGTCCGTTATAATAAAACGGTTTGACAACTATGATCCACTCGTCCCAGGGAATGAGTTTGTCGAAAAACGCAAGTATCTCGTCACGTTTTGTGGTGCTTTTCCTGTTTTCATATTCAAGGCTCGAAAAACTCTGCTGTGCCATATTCCGCTCTCCGATGAACAGTAGACCCGAGTAAATACTATCCCGGGGCCAAGGATTATCAACAAGTCAAGTGCATACCTTATTATAACAATTAAACGAAAGCCGGTCAACGCCAAATGACTCTTAATCCCGCCGTCTTCCGGCCTAAAAGTAAAAAAAACAGCAGCGGAAGGCTGCTGAATTTTTGGTGACTCTTACGAGAATCGAACTCGTGTTTCCGCCGTGAGAGGGCGGCGTCTTAGCCGCTTGACCAAAGAGCCGTGCGTCTTTTGAGCGCTAGTAGATGATAACACTAAAAAAACGGCCTGTCAAGCGGTATTTTTCAGACTTTGGTAAGTTTTTCCGGGAAATAAAAAAGTATCAGACGTATACTTCGGTTCCGGGGTTTTCGCCCTTGCAGCACCTGATGATATTTTCGGGGTCGCTGACACCGAAGACCTTTATCTGAAGCTTGTTTTCAAGCGCAAATGCGGAAGCAGTCAGATCCATGACCTTGAGCTGCTTGTCAAGGACTTCCTCAAGGGAGATCCTGTCATACCTTACGGCATCGGGATTTTTCAAAGGATCGTCGCTGTAGACCGCGTCAACGTTTTTCGCTAGGAGAATAACGTCGCACTTAAGTTCGGCTGCTCTCAGGACCGTTCCGGTGTCGGTGGTAAAGTACGGCCTGCCTGTGCCGCACCCGAGAAGGACCACCTTGCCCTCCTTCAGCAGGGCGTCCGCTTTTGCCTTTACGTAAAACTCGCAGACCTGGTCCATCTGAAGAGCAGACATGGCGCATGCGGGCACCCCGTTCTGGCGGAGCTTATCCGCAAAAGCCATGCAGTTCATGACGGTCGCAAGCATTCCGATGTGGTCCGCATCAGTTCTGTCGAAGCCCGGGTTTTTCGCCCCTCTCCAGAAATTGCCTCCGCCGATGACCATCGCCACTTCGAGTCCCATATCAACGGAGACGGTTTTTATAACTGACGCCAGCTTATCCAGGAAAGCCTCGTCAATGCCGAATTTACCGGAGCCGGCAAGAGCCTCGCCGCTCAGTTTTATCATGACTCTTTTGTATTTTTTGTTCATATTTTTCACTCCCGGACATAAAAAAAGCACGGAGTCAAACGGCGCCGTGCTTTGATCGGTCGATCAGCCTTTGAGCTGCTTCTGTACTTCTTCGGCAAAGTTCTCTTCTTTCTTTGCAAGTCCTTCGCCCATCTCGTATCTTACGAAACGTCTGATCTTGATGTTCTCATTAAGAGCTGCGATGGTCCTTGTAAGAACGTCCTTGACCTTGATTTCGGGCTCCTTAACAAAGCTTTGCTCGAGGAGACAGAAATCTTCATAATATTTTGCCATACGTCCCTGAACGATCTTTTCAACCACCTTCTCGGGCTTTCCTTCATTGAGAGCCTGAGCTTTAAGGACTGCAGCTTCTCTGTCGAGGGCTTCCTGGGGAACTTCCTCGACGGTGATGTAAAGAGGCTGGCTGGCAGCGATCTGCATTGCCATATCTTTAACGAACTGCTTGAAGATAGCGTTTCTGGCAACGAAATCCGTCTCGCAGTTTACTTCGATCAGAACGCCGATCCTGCCGTTTCCGTGGATGTAAGCTTCAACAACACCCTCGGAAGCGATTCTTCCGGACTTTTTAACAGCGGTCGAAAGACCTTTTTCACGAAGATAGTCCACAGCCTTAGCCATGTCGTTGCCGCAGGCTTCAAGAGCTTTTTTGCAATCAGCGATACCGGCCTGTGTTTTCTCTCTGAGTTCTTTAAGTAAATTCATATCTACAGCCATAATAACAGATCCTCCTGTGTAAATCTAAGCGAATCGATTCGCCAATGATATCGTAAGCTGGTTATAATATCACTCGCCTGCTACGGCAGCCTCAAGCTCCTCTGCGTTAAGGGCAGCGTCTTCTGTGTCGGACTCTTCCATAGCCTTCTTTGCGGCGTAAGCTTCAGCGCCTTCGCGTCCTTCGATGACCGCGTCAGCGATCTTTCCGGTGATAAGCTTAATGGCGCGGATAGCGTCGTCGTTTGCGGGAATAACGTAATCAACGTCCTCGGGGTCGCAGTTCGTGTCAACGATGCCGACTACCGGGATGCCGAGCTTTCTGGCTTCAAGAACAGCGTTCATCTCGCTCTTGGGGTCAACTACGAAAACAGCAGCGGGAAGAGAGGTCATCTGTCTGATGCCGCCGAGATTCTTTTCAAGCTTCTCGCGCTCGAGTTTAAGCTTCGCTACTTCCTTCTTGGGGAGGAAATCAAATGTGCCGTTAGCCTCTTTCTCATAAAGCTCGTTAAGTCTGTTGATCCTCAGCTTAATGGTCTGGTAGTTTGTGAGCATACCGCCCAGCCATCTGTTGGTGACGTAGTACATTCCGCAGCGCTGAGCTTCTTCGGCGATGGAGTCTTTTGCCTGCTTCTTTGTGCCGACAAAAAGGACCGTGCCGCCCTCTGTGGAGATCTGCTGAATGAAAGCGTATGCTTCATCGATCTTTTTAACGGTCTTCTGCAGGTCAATGATATGGATACCGTTTCTTTCCATATAGATGTATTCGTTCATCTTGGGGTTCCATCTTCTGGTCTGATGTCCGAAATGCACACCTGATTCAAGTAATTGCTTCATTGAAATAACACTCATTTTAAAACCTCCTGTTTCTGTCCTCCGGCTCTTTCATCCGAAAGCGGAAAGCGCCTGAATAAGCGCCCACAGCCGCCAACGTCAGGGCCGTGTGAATTTCAATCCGAATAATGATACAACATTCCCGGGCCTATTGCAAGCGAAATTTTAAACAAAATCTATAAAAAAAGCCGCCGGATCAGGGCCTTGGTCCTGTGTCAATTTTAAGACTAAATGCAACTTTCAGAAAGTAAATGCAACTTTTGGTTCGG
>JAGCZO010000041.1 GCA_017959965.1 Clostridia bacterium
CGAGATGACTCAGAAGATGATGAGGCGTATGCTGGACGAGGGCCATCTGATAGGATCGCATACGGAGAACCACAAGGTGATGCCTACGCTTTCCGACGAGGAATTCTGCAACGAGCTCAATTCTCTGTACCGGAAACTCAAAAAAGTCCTTGGCGAAGACTTTACGATGCTTTTCTACAGGCCGCCTCAGGGCGCGTCCTGCCCGAGAGACCTTGCTCTGGCTTCGTACCTTGGCTACCATACCACATTCTGGGCATTTGCCTACGGAGATTATAACCCCGATAACCAGCCCGATCCCGCGGCGTCTCTTCAGAAGATGAAGGATCAGCTCCACCCCGGATGCGTTTTCCTCCTTCACGCGGTATCGAAAACAAATGCCACGATCCTTGGGGATCTGATAGATTACATACGAGCGGAGGGCTACGAGATAAGACGTATCGATCAGTGAAAAACACATGAGTGGCGAAAGGTACCCCGAATCGAATAATACCACAGGCAAAAGGACCGCGTTTATGATCATTTTCATACTCGTGGTGGCGGTGGCCCTCAGCTGGCCGGCAGTCATTGCCCTTGAGAAAGCCATGGAGGGCGGCCCCGGCGAAGGACTTGTGACCTACAACGCCTCAAGGTACTTTTTCAGATTCGATTATCCCAAAGACTGGATCACGGAAAGAGAGCAGAACGGCTTTCTTCTGGACAAGGACTCCGGACTGGTGGTGGAGCTGATCCCCGCAACCAGACAGGAGGCTGCCGCGGAGGGGGAGGATGACATCATAACGAGATACGAGGGCATTCAGCTTTCGTTCTATTACGGGGTTCCTTCGGAATTCTACCCCGGAAACGTCACCGCGGACAGGGTCCTGACATATTACAAGGACAAATTGAGGGCGGGAATGGCCGACGGTGTTTATAACGTTGATTTTCTCTCCTTTGTTGATGAGGTCAACGTCGAAAACGAGAACACTGAGCTGATCAGCGTTGATTTTACGGCTTACCGCGACGGTAAGAAGATAAACGGTACCATGTACTGCGCGAAACGGAACAAATGCGTCTACGCAATAACCGTGATACATGATTCTTACGCGGAATACAATACCTTCCGCGAGGAAATAGATAATATTTTAAAAAGCTTCAGGCTTACGGTCCTTTCAGACTGAAAAGTTCTTAAGACCGCTGCCGGAGCGCGGAAATGAGCTTATATGCCGGCCCGAACAGGAAAGAACAGTACTAAAGATGAAGGAAATGCCAACAAAAACGAATACAGGGTGCATAAGAAGAGTACTGTGCCTGCAAAGGCAATTGCTGCCGTTACCGCGGTGACAGTTGTTTTGTACTGTACCGCCTGCTATGTTATCGAAAATCGCATTCACGTTCCGCAGGAAGCGGAGGGCGAATACGTTACGGTATCCCAAACGCTGACGGACAGGTACGGGGCAAAGCCGGAAGACTTGTCCGGTGCGGTCATGCCGCCGGAAACGGCTTCTGCGGAGACTTACGTTCCGGAAACCCCGGGACAGACCGCCACCCCCGAGCCGGAGCTCACGCCTGAAATGACTCCTTCTCCTGCCGCGCCAACATCGACGCCGGCTCCCGAGAAGACTTCCTTGCCGGTGGCGGCAAAAACTCCCGTGCCGACTCCTACGCCGACTCCGACACCTACGCCCACACCGACACCGACGCCTACGCCCACACCGACGCCTACTCCCGCGCCGACCCCAACGCCGACGCCGAAGCCGACAGAGGCGCCCCGCACAGGCTACGCAAGGATCGTTGACCCCGAGAAGATAGACTTCTCTTTTCTCGACAGTATCCCGGAAGGGACCTACGAGGACGCGAACCCGACCTCCTGCCAGTGGTCCTGCGGAAGATGGGCTTATGACAGCAACGGCAAGATCTACAACGTTTACGACAAGCACAAGGCAAGTCTCGACTTCCTGAAGGCCCACAGCGCTTTTGACAGACTGCCGACGACTGAAAAGAAGCTGGCCATCTCAATGGTGTCCGGCTACGACAAGGGCACTCTTGCCCAAGCCGCCAAGATCCTCAAAGAAAAGGGTGTAAAAGCGGTTTACTACTTAACAGGTTCTGCGGTCAAGGATCTGTCAAAGGATTTCCTGCGGAGCCTGATAAATGACGGAAATCTGATCGGAAGCCACAGCCTTTCGCATCCGAGATTCCATCTGCTTGACTACAAGGAAATGGTTGAGGAGTTCAACGGTTTTTATCAGCTCCTTAACAGTAAACTCGGCTATGAGTACAAACTGAAGTATTTCATGTTCCCGTACGGCGACTCAACGCTGAGGGCCGTTGCAATAGCGGAGTATCTTGGCTATAAGACTTCGTACTGGACGTTTGCCTATGAGGACTATTCGAGGGAACCGTCAATGTCCTCGGAAAGCGCGCTCAAGATGCTGAAGACCGCTGTCCATCCGGGGTGCATACTTTACCTGCACGGCACAAGCACGATGACGATCGGAGTTCTGGCGGATTTCATTGATTACGCATATTCGCAGGGGTACACGTTCGTGCTGCCGGACGAGTTCTTCTGATGAAACGAAAGGGCTGCGGGAATAAGACAGACATGGTTTTCGAAAGATCTTTGACGATAAAAACAGCCTTGCTGGTGACCTGCCTGATCGCGGCCGCCGCGGTATTCTGCGGATGCGAAGTAAACCCGTCAGGCGGGACTGACCTGCCGGAGGATGGGGAAAACGGCGAAGAGACTGTGTCCGCGAGACTGACGGACGGCACACCGGTGTTCGAGTCCTACCTGAAGTATTTCGAGAGCCTTGGCGCGGAGGATCCGCTGTACGAAGCCAAGGTGTTCGCCGCAAAGCTTTCATATTGCGACAAAGAGCTTCCGGAACTCACTGAGGAGGCATTGGCCTCATACGGGGAGAAAACGGACCGTGTGCTGGAATATCTCAAAAGCTCCGGAACCGAAACCTACGATGAGACGTGCAAAAGACTTTACGGCCTGTCCTACGGACGGTACAAAACTGTTGCCGTCGGAAATTACAGGATCGCGGAGCTGCTTGAGAAGGTGAAAGCCGAAAACAAAGCTTCACCGGACGAAGCCGCCGCATACCTTGATGAAAAGTATGGCGGGCTTGGAAATATGATCTTTCTTAGGGCGTTTTTTGACGGCAGTGCGCTGCCGGTGCTTCCGGAAGGCACTGAAATAGCCGGTTACCCCGCTGATATTTCGTTGGCAGGCGATTTTAAGGCACTGCTTGAGACCATTGGCGATGCTCTTAACGGAAAAGAAGAAATGAAACTGCTCATTGAAAACAATGCGCAGGAATCAAATGAGAATATAGTTGTCCTCCGGGAAACGCTGGACAACATGGATACTGAAGAAAAGGAAGGACTGCAAAAGGAAGTCGGGAACAGAATAAAGGGCACGGACGACATCTGCGTGTTTTTTGACGGCAATCACTATGTGCTGCTTTACTGCATAGAATACGAGACCGGAGAGACCGCTGAAGCCCTGGAAAGCGCCGGAGAGTTCCTGACTGAGGAAAAGGCAAAAGATGTGATACAGGGATATATTTCCGGACTCATAGGATGACCCCGGTCTCAGGTTCTGAAAAGGTAAATAAAAAATGGCAGACAAGATAAAAAACTCTAACGGTACTAAAGCTAAAAACGACAATTCAAAAAATTCGGCTCAGAGGACAACCAAAAATAACGGTCAGCAGGAATCCCCCCGCGTAAAAGTCTCTACCAGGAGCGCCAATTATAAGGAAATATCCGCGATCATTCTGCTGATGATCTGCGCCTTTCTTGTGGTCTGCATTACCGGACACGCCGGCCTTGTGGGCAACGGAGTACAGAGCGTTCTGTTCGGCTTTTTCGGCCTGTTCGGGACCATTATGATCCTCATCACCATGGTGGTACTTGCCATTACCGTGCTGCGGGGCACCAGATCGGCGGTCTTCACACCAAAGACCACTGTCGTCATTATCTTTTTTATCCTTTTCGTTACTACTCTTCTCCACACCCTGTCGAAGGTCTACGAAGTATATAAAAGCGAAAATATTACCTACTCGTTTTTCACCCTCTGGGGCTCCCTTTGGGACAGCTGGCATACTGATCTATTCGGCGGAGGCATATTTGCCGGGGCTCTGTCCACACTTCTTCAGGAGCTGGTGACGAAGGTAGGCGCGCTGGTGGTTCTGGCGCCCGTTACCCTCATTTTCACTCTTCTCCTGTTCAGATTCTCTCTCCTCCCTTTCTTTACCGTTGTCGGGAAAATATTGGCAAAGATCGGCAAAGGGATCGCCTCCCTTTTTAAAAGGCTCTTCAGCAGACAAAAGACGGGCCAGGACCACAAGCCTATCAAGGTGGTGAAATCGCCTGCTTCCCGGAACGAAAACGATGCGGATGATGACGGTGACGGTACCGGCGACGGGAAGGGCGCCGCCGACTATTCGTTTGATGCCAAGGAACCAGTGGAGATCAAAAAGGTCATTTACGACGACCTTGACAGTATGCCGGACGGCTCACGTCTGGTGGTGGACGTTGACAGCACCGGTGTCGCAAGACCCAGGCGCAGCTTTAAGGTGGAATTTGACGGAATAGAGGACGTCGGAGAGGCCGATCCCGGTCCCGCCGTGACTGCCGAAACTGCCGAGACTCCCGAGCTGACCGTGCCCGTAAAGCGCACCAGACCGAGAAATACCGAAACAGGCAAGGACGCCTGGCTCCAGGACAAGAAACCCGAGAAGGCCGCCGAGCCCGCGGAGGAGGAATTGCCTCAGCCCGGCAACAGCGACGATCCTGTGGCGATATTCAGATCCATTCCGGAAGGAAAGCTTCCCGTGCTCAGCACCGGGGAGTATGCGAAATACAAGGCTCCTCCCACGTCTCTGCTTGCATATGATATCGAGGAAAGGGCAAATGCCATCAACATGACAAATGCCGAAAACAGGGACAAGGTGGAAAAGATCAATGCGCTGTTCCAGTCCCACGGCGTTCTGTTCGAGTGTGAGGAATTCTACTCCGGACCTTCCTTCTCCCAGTTTGTGATCCTTCCCGAAACGGGACAGAAGATCAGCTCCATCACGAGCCTTTCACAGGAGATCAACGTCAAGTTCGCTACCAAGAAAACGAGACTTGTCATCCCGCTGGAGAACCATGAAAACGCCATCGGACTCGAACTGCCCAACGCCCATTCGTTTACCGTATTTTTCAAGGAGATCGTGGATTCGCCCGAGTTTAAGGCAATTGACGTGGATGACCTTCCCGTTGTCATTGGCAAGAACGTCCGCGGAGACACGATCGTATCGTCAATGAAGAAGCTGCTTCACGTGATCGTCGGCGGTACCACGGGCTCCGGTAAGAGCGTATTTACCTCCGGACTCGTGCTCAGCATGGTGTTCAAGGCGTCCCCCGACCAGGTGAGAATGATCCTGGTGGACCCCAAGAAGCTTGACTTTGCGAATTTCAGGAACCTTCCCCATCTGCTCAAGCAGCCTATAACGGAGCCGAAAGACGCCACCGCCGCTCTCGGCTGGACGGCCTACGAGATGGACAAGCGTTACGAGTTCCTTATGAAATATGACGTTACGGGCATTGAGGCCTACAACGAGGTGGCGAAGAAGAACAAACTCCCGACCATGCCCAGAATAGTGGTGGTGATAGATGAGTTCGCGGATCTTCTGGAAAAGTCCGACAAGAAGGCCGAGGAGTACGCCGTCAGGATCGCCCGTCTCGGAAGAGCCTGCGGAATACATCTTGTCCTTGCGACCCAGCGTCCTTCCGCTGATGTGTTTACCGGCAACCTTAAAGCCAACATTCCCTCCAAGTGCTGTCTCAGGGTAGGAGACGGAGTCAACTCCAGGATCATACTTGATCACCTTGGCGGAGAGGCTCTGAACGGAAACGGAGACATGCTGTTCCTTCCCAACAAAGCCACAGAGATCAAACGTCTGCAGAACGCTTACGTCGCTCCCGAGGACATCAGGAAAGCGGTCAGGTACATAAACGAAAACAACAAACCCTCGACAAAGCACATCGACGATTTTTCCGTTGCCCCAGTCAGAGATATCTCAGGCGAAATGGAACAGATGACCTTCGAGGGAATGGATAATCCCGAGGACGAAAAATACAACGAGATACTCAGATACGTCGTTTCCCTTGACGAGGTCTCCACCTCGGAGCTTCAGAGGGAGTTCAACATTGGCTATAACAACGCTGCAGGCATGATCAACAGACTCATCAAGGACGGGTACGTCGAATCAGCCAAGCCCGCCGGATCAAAGAAGAGAAAGGTTCTCAGAAAGGAGATCTGATATGAGCCAAAATCAGGCCCGTATAATAGACGGCAAAGCCCTTGCCGCTGCCATCCGCAAAGAGGTCGCCGATGAATGCGAAAGAATGGTCGGGGCAGGTCTCAGAAGACCGAAACTCTGCGTCATAATCGTGGGCGAAAACCCCGCTTCAAAGGTCTACGTCAGAAACAAAAGAAAAGCCTGCGAGGACTGCGGGATAGATTCGGTAACGGTGGAGCTGCCGGAGGATACCTCCGGGGAGGAACTGCTGGATACCGTGAACAGAATGAACGCGGACAGCGGTGTCGACGGAATACTGGTACAGCTTCCGCTGCCGAAGGGCCTTGACGAAGAGGAGATCATAGCCGCCATATCCCCTGAGAAGGACGTGGACTGCTTCCACCCGTCAAACGTAGGAAAAGTCTACATCGGGAACCCCGTGTTCCTGCCCTGCACTCCCGCCGGTATCGTTGAGCTCCTGAAGTACGCGGGAGTAGAGCTTTGCGGAAAAAGATGCGTGGTCGTGGGCAGAAGCAATATAGTGGGAAAGCCCGTTGCCGCGCTTCTGATGGCGGAAAACGCCACAGTGACCATAGCCCACTCAAAGACAACTGACCTTAAGAGCGTTACCAGAGAGGCAGATATTTTGGTGGCCGCCATAGGAAAAGCCAAGTTTTTCAATTCGGAATACATTAAGCCCGGCGCCGCGGTGATCGACGTGGGAATGGACCGGGACGAAGACGGAAGGCTTTGCGGTGACGTTGATTTTGAAGACGCGGTGTCGGTGTGCGGACCCATTACACCGGTTCCGGGAGGCGTGGGACCCATGACGGTCGCCATGCTTATGAAAAACACACTGAAGGCCGCAAAGCTGCATCTGACCTGACGGATCCGGCCCGGGGCTTCATTTTAAACACTGAAACGGTTAACATTTCCTGGTTCCATGAGGATAACAAACATTGGCGGGGCGCGCAGCGTCAACGAATACGTAAAACGAAAGCTTGAATTATTCGAGACTCGGGAAAAGAGCTTTGAGACTCTTTTCGGGCTGATGTTCAGTGAAGCCGGGAACGTTATGACCGAAAAAGCCGAGGGCTTCAGAATAATCAAGACGACATACGGCGAAGCCAAAGAGAATATATTGCTCATTTCCAAAGCCTTGGCAAAGTCCATGCCGGCAATGCTCTCCTCCGACGCACCGGTCTGCGGGATATACATGGAGAACAGCCTGCTGTGGATCGAAATATTCTGGGCACTCGTTGTTTCGGGAGTGCGGCCGCTGCTCATGAATCTTCTTCTTGATAAGAGGACTCTGAAAAAGGCCGCCCTTGACGCGGGGTGCTCTTTTATTATATGCGACGCCTCCAAGGAAGAGGAGCTGTCGGAGGATTTTTCGGATATCTGCGTCAAAAGGGCCGAGGAGCTGGACCTCGGAAAGGAACTGTTCCGGGACAGCAGCAAAAACGATCAAGAGAATGCCGGAGAGGGGAAAAGGCGCTTTGCTCAGGAAATCATTTTCATGACCTCCGGCACTACGGAAAACGTGAAGCTCTGCTTCTACGGACCCGACCGCTTCTTCCACCAGATATCCTATTCATACAGTATCATCAGAAAAAACAGGCAGGCAAAAAAGCATTACGAGGGCGAACTGAAGCAGCTGGCCTTCCTGCCTTTTTACCATATTTTCGGCTTTGTGGCGGTGTATCTCTGGTTTGGCTTTTTCTCCAGGACCTTCGTGTTCCTGGGCGATCTCAGCCCGGATACTCTGACGAACACCGTAAGAAGAAGACACGTCACCCACATTTTTGCCGTGCCCCTTTTCTGGAACAAGGTCTACGAAGGGGCAATGCGAAAGATAAACTCCATGGGCCCCGAAACGGCCGCGAGATTTGAGAAGGGTCTTAAAATCGCGGATGCTCTCTACAGGATACCTCTCATCGGCGATCCCATAGGAAAGCTTTTCTCCCGGGCGGCCTTCAGACCGGTGCGCAGAAAGCTCTTTGGCGAGAGCGTATATTTCTGCATCAGCGGCGGCGGTCAGATAAGAAGCGACGTTATAAGATTCTTCAACCTTATCGGCTACAGACTGGTGAACGGGTTCGGTATGACCGAGACCGCCATCACCAGCGTTGAGCTGTCCAACAGCATTTCAAGGATAATGAAGGGCTGTGTCGGATATCCCCTGGACAAGGTGTCGTACAGGATCGAAAACGGAGAGCTTTACGTAAAAGGTCCCGTGCTTGCGGGGCATGTTTTGGAGAACGGCGTTGACAAAAAGCTTCCGGAGTGGTTCCCGACAAAGGACATGGCGGAAAAGACGAACGCGGGTTACCGTATTCTCGGAAGGGCGGACGACCTGATAGTGCCGGAAAGCGGCGAAAACATCAATCCTGACATTGCCGAAAGGTCTCTGCTACTGCCGGGGATCGTTAACGTCTGCGTGCTGAGGCATAAAGGGGGCGCGGCGGTGGTTGCCGAGGTGTCTCCGGATTCCGGCCCGGAAAGGATCGCCAAGGTAAGATCCGATATTGCCGCAGAAGCTCTGAAAACAAACCTTAGAGGCAACGTGACTGATATAATCATCGTCAATGAGACTCTGATCCCTCAGGGCGACTTCAAGGTCAGCAGGAAAAAGCTTGCCGCAAGGTTAGAGTCCGGAGAACTGAAGGACGCGGGAAGGTCCGAAGAACAGGAATCTGCAAAGCCGCGGAAGGACGGCTGCAATGAAGATGAGACCGCGGAAGAACTTCCGGGAAAAGGATCACCTGAAGACGACAGGATACTCAGGGAGATCATCGGCGTGATCGCAGAGTGCAAAGGCGCGGACGGATCGTCAATAGACCCGGACGCGGATCTGTTCGCGGACATTGGGATCAATTCTCTTGACTATTTTCAGATCATTTCGGCTGTTTCCAAAAAATACGGTGTGAGCCTTCCCGTCGGCTTTTCCGGAGCCCCGGCGACGCCTGCCTCCCTGAGGAACAAGGTGGAGGAGATCATCGGAAAAGAAGGAGGCGCAGTAAAATGAGCCGCAGCTTTTTCAATGGCTTTATAAAGGCGACAGGCTGGCCCGCCGAAAGGATACTTTTCACCACCAAGGTCTGTTACGAGGACAAAAAGGTACAAAGCAGGAAGCTGAAGGGCCCCTGCATCGTGGTCTGCAACCACACCTCGATCTATGACATCGTACCTCTGATATTTACGTTTTTTACAAGAACGATAAATTTTCAGACTGCGGAGGTGCTCTACGACCGCAAGCCCCTGGCAGGACTCCTCAAGGCAATGGGGTCGGTCTGCGTTGACAGAAACGCCAAAAATTTCGATTTCATCGAAGAGACACTTGAAATATTATACGAGGGGGGAGTTGTCGGTATTTTTCCGGAGGCAAGGCTTCCGCTTCCCGAAGAAAAAACGCTCCTTGAGTTCAAGCCCAGCTGCGTTTACACCGCGTTGGCGGCTGCCGTTCCCATCGTGCCTGTTTACACGGACGGCGAGTATTTTAAACTGACAAAAAGAGCTCATCTTATAATAGGAAAGCCTTTTGACGTTTTTGACTTCTACGATCCGGCAATACCGGAAAGCGAGAATCTCAGGATATGCTCACAGGCTCTCAGAGAGAGAATAATGGAACTGGGCCGGCTGCTTGATGAAAAGAAAGCCGGATCGTAAAGGAATAGTTATGGGTACGTTTATTTATGATTTTGTTGTTGTGACTGCCGCGCCCGGACTTCTCTGGTTCAGACCGAAGAAGATATATGAGACTCCGGCGGCAAAAAAGATCCCGCAGGGCGGGGTGCTTATGATATGCAACCACGCCTCAGTCTTCGATCCCCTTTATCTGATGCTCTGCATCTACCAGAGACGTCACCACTACGTCTGCACGGACGACCTTCTGACGTCAAAATTCAACAAGTGGCTTTTCAAGCAGTTCCTTACCATTCCGATAGACCGGGAGAATTTCGGAATGAGCTCCTTCCGTGAGATAACTTCAAACCTAAAAAAAGGAAATCTCTGCGTGATCTTTCCCGAAGGTCACGTGGTAAAAAACGCCAAAAACAACGGCGGATCCGAGGCTGAAGACAAGAAAAAACTTGAAAATTCAGCCCCGATGATGGATAATTTAAAGTCGGGTATGATAATGATGGCTTTCTCAAGCGGAGCCCCTGTCTGGCCTGTATATCTGAAACCCAGACGCAATATTTTTGAGAGGCTCAGGATCGTGATCGGTGAGCCTATTGACGTAAAAGGGCTGCTTGGAAATATGCCTACGATGGACCGTATCAACGAGGTCACAAAACTCATAACCGACAAGGAAAACTACCTGAAGACGCTCTGCTGAGCGCCGGGATCACCTGCATAAAGAATAAAGAAAAGCTTTGCGGACGGTTTCCGCTTCCGCGAAACACATTGGAAATACATTGGAGGAATCAGATGAAATCTTTTGACTTGAGTTATTTCTCGAAATTTACCGATCCGGAGACTTTTGAAGCCCTCAAGTGGTATAAGAACGTCCCCGACATGTGGGAACGCTGCGCTTCCTACGGAGACAGAGTCGCCGTACGGGACAAGGAGACCGTAAAGACTTTTGCGGAGCTTGACGGCGACGTTGCGAGGTACAGAGGATATCTCGCCGCTGAAGGAATAACCAAAGGAGACAGGGTGGGCCTGCTTGCGCCGAACTCTGCAGATTTCGTTAAAGCATTTCTCGCGGTCACGACCCTTGGCGCCGTATGCGCGGTGCTGCCGGTCCAGCTGGATGAGATGACTGTCTTCGGGGTCTCGATGAAGTTCGGCCTCAAGGCCGTGATCACCCCCGCCGAGTTCTCCGGAAAGACCTCTGCTGCCGCTGCGAAAAAGCCCGGGTTCAAGGCTCTTGATATTGGCGGAGAGGGCGATAAGACGGACGCCTGCGGCGCCGTCATGCCTGACGACGACTGTGTCATAATGTTTACGGGCGGAACGACGGGCCGGAGCAAGGGCGCTCTTCTCACGCACCGCAACGTCATCGCCGGAACAGTTTACGGCTGCCTGGATCTTCCTGACGTGATGTATCAGTCATACATCCTCTGCCTGCCCCTGTCCCACGTATTCGGACTTATCAGAAACATGATGTGCAGCCTCTACACCGGCAGCACTCTCTGCATCTGCAGAAACAATAAAGACCTTTTCACGGATATTGCGGTATACAGACCCACGGTTCTGGTGGCTGTCCCTGCTCTCGTGGAGATGGCTCTTGGCCTTTCCAGACTTTTCAGGAAGAATATGCTGGGCTCCGTTAAGACGATCATTGCCGGTGCCGCGTGGGTGCCTCCGTATCTCATTAAGGAAATGAAGGAACTTGGCGTGGAGGTGTATCCCGGCTACGGACTTACGGAGTCGTCGAACCTGGTGTCCGGAAACCCCTTCAACCACGAAAAGCCTGAATCCGTCGGAATACTCTATCCCTTCCAGGAGATCAGACTTGAAGACGGCGAGATCCAGCTCAAGGGCATCAATATATTCAAAGAATACGTCGGCGACCCCGAGGAGACAAAGAACGCCTTCACAGAGGACGGC
>JAGCZO010000042.1 GCA_017959965.1 Clostridia bacterium
ATGATCATAACGACCGCGAACAGAATATAAATGATCCAGCGCAGAGCCTTTTTCCTGCCCGTGATATAG
Organism: Clostridia bacterium; assembly: GCA_017959965.1. Taxonomy (GTDB): domain Bacteria; phylum Bacillota; class Clostridia; order UBA1212; family UBA1212; genus UBA1212. The sequence goes on from JAGCZO010000042.1 coordinate 70, forward strand.
CCAATGACGTCGTTTTTGACGGAAAAGGCGTCGAAAACCGTCAGCAGCACCACTGAAACGGCAAGTATCACCACGTTCCTGAGGTCAAAGCCAAGAGCCAGAACGCCCGTCTTTATATACGCCAAAGGCGAGGACAAGCCTTCAAACATATGCGTAATGATGTAGAAGCTGTCGCCCACAGAATTTGCCGCGAAGAATATCCATGAAAACACGCAGAACAGGAAGACTGCGGCGCCTCTCAGTATTTTCAAAGGAAGTTTTTTTGGATCTCTCTTTTTAGGTATGACCAGTTCCTCAAAAACTCTCCCGGCGCCGTGTATGCCGCCCCAGATCACGAAGGTCCAGTCCGCGCCGTGCCAGAGACCGCTCAGCAGGAAGGTGATCATTATATTGAGAGACTGTCTGACCTTTCCCTTGCGGTTTCCCCCCAGGGGAATGTAAACGTAGTCCTTGAACCAGGTTGAAAGAGTTATGTGCCACCTGCCCCAGAAATCCCTGAGGGAGCCGGAAAAATAGGGGCTTTTGAAGTTCGTCGTGAGCTCTATGCCCATGAGCTTTGCGGTGCCGATTGCAATGTCGGAATAACCCGAAAAATCGCAATAGATCTGAACGGTAAACAAAACGACGGCGGCAGCAAGCGAGAAGCCGGTGAATTCCTTTGGCGTGAGAAATACCTGGGCAACGTATACTGCTATTCTGTCCGCGATGACCACCTTTTTGAAGAAGCCCCAGCACATCTGCTTCAAGCCGTATGAGGCAGTCCTTTCGTCGAACTTTTTTTCGGATCTGAGCTGCGGGATCAGGTTCATTGATCTTTCGATGGGGCCCGCCACAAGCTGAGGAAAGAACGACACGAAGGTCGCATATATACCGAAATGCTTTTCGGCGGGCACGTTTCCCCTGTAGACGTCAACGATATAGCCAATGGTCTGGAAGGTGTAAAAAGAGATCCCCACGGGGAGCAGAAGCCCCAGGGAAAACACCTCGGGCCTTGTTGTAAAAATGCCTATAATATCGGAAATCGCGTTGCTTGCAAAGTCAAAATACTTGAATACGAAAAGAATGCCGAGAGCGATCACCGCGGCGACGGCAACGGTGATTTTTTTCCCTTTGGCGGTCTTTCTCTTTTCAAGTATGATGGCGGCGAAATATGAGACCGCGGTCGTCGCAAGTATAAGAAGCGCGTAGACGGGTCTCCAGCTCATGTAGAATATGTAGCTGGCAACAAGAAGAAGGGGCCATCTGAATTTGTGGGGCAGGATCCAGTACAGAAGGAACACGATGGGCAGAAATATCGCGAACTGGATCGAATTGAAAAGCATGGCGGCTCCTTTTGGAGAAAATGTATGTTTGATTCTACCACAAAACGCCGGAAAAAGTATATCCGGATATGTAAATAAAGATTCGTTTCAGCTTTTGGTTTTTTTGTGAACGTGCGGATTCAGAGGGCTTCAACGATCCTGAGAAGTTCAGCCTCAAAATCGTCTTCGATAAGCTCCACCCTCTCGCCCTTTTCCCTGAAGCCTTTCTCGTAAAAACGGTTCTCCCTCTTGCAAAATTCGGGAGTCAGGCACGGGTCAACGATCCTTTTTTCTGTCACCGATTCGAACCTTATTATATCGCCAAAGTGACCGTCAATGTATTTGTCGGAAAGCGCGAGACACAAGAATTTGACGTGCTCCGCGTACTCTTTCCCCAGCAGGCTTCTGAAGTCAAAGGGAATATAGCACCCCTCGACAATCATATTCTGCCCGTTTTCGATGGCGGTCCTGATCATTTCCTTAACGATGGGAAAAAGGTATCCGGTAAGCTCTCTGTCGTCCTCGGGAGTGAGCTCCGTACAGCCGGCTCTTATTAGGCCCATTTTGAGGTGGTCAATGGACAGGCAGGGATATCTGAATTTATCTATCAGCTTTTGCGAAAGCAGAGTTTTTCCGGCGTGCGTTGCTCCCGTGATAATAATGATCATAATCTTTCAGGCAATTCCTTTTTAACGTATTCAAGATCGCCGCAGGTCAGAACAGGTATCAGCTCTTTTATCTCCGCCACGGGTCTGTCCCACCATTTCAGCTTCAGCAGGATCTCCGTAAGCTCGTCGTCAAATCTCTTCCTGATAAGCCGCGCGGGATTTCCGGCAACCACAGTGTATGGCTCAACGTTGCTTCCCACAACGCTTGACGCCCCTATTATTGCCCCGTCGCCAACGTGCACTCCCGGCAGTATGGTGGCATTCTGCCCTATCCAGACGTCATTGCCAATGACCGTGTCCCCTTTAAAAGGCATATTCTCATTGGCGGGAGGCGCCGCGTTCCAGCCCTTCATCGTAAAAAATGGGTAAGTGGACGCGGAATTCATCTGGTGGTTCGCGCCGTTCATCACAAACTCCACACCCGAGGCGATCTGGCAGAACTTTCCGATGATAAGCTTGTCGCCGAGCCAATCGTAAAAATGGGTAACGTGGCTCTCAAAGTCACTGTCGGCAATGTAGGTGAAATCGCCGGCAATGATATTGGGATTTTTCAGCACGGGCTTCACGTATATTTCTTTAAAGTACCCCGGAACGGGATAAATCTCGCCGGGATCGGGAAGATCGTTTATCATATCACTTGCTCACCTTTTGTTGGGAAGTATCAGCAGCGCAGAGGTCCTGCTTTTGTATTCGGCATAATCCGTACGCCTTTCCATATTGTGTTTTTCCATCAAGGGTATCGACACAAAAATGAACAAGGCAATAATAAGCAAAAATCCCAGTCCGAAATACCAGATATCAGGTCTTACACCTAAAAAAGCGATAAAAATGCCTGTCCAGAAGGTCATCTCGCCAAGGTAGTTCGGATGTCTTGAATATTTCCAGAGCGATATGTCGCAGGTCTTTCCCGGGACCTTGTTTTCCCGCAGGAACCTGTGGATCGCCCTGTCGGAGAAAAACTCAAGCCCCACGCCAAGCATCATCACCGCTATCCCGGGCAGTATTGCCGGCGAGAAACCGCCGGTCTGAAGAATGAAGAAAGCGCCAACCAGTCCCGCGTAGACTACGATCGTGGGCACGAACTGGAGACCCACAAGATTGATGAACGCAAAACCGAAGGGGCCTGTCTTTTCCCGGTACATTCTGTAGCGCCAGTCCTCGTGAAGAAGTCCCTTGTAGGTTACTGCCCAGTTCACGGTGAGCCGCACAGCCCATATCAGCACCGCCCCAAACAGAATGAAGGCGTTCACGCTGAAATAGCTGTACTTGATCATGGCCGCGGCGATCATCGCAACGGGGGCCACGCTCCAGTATGGATCGTAAAGAGACGTATCGGGCACAAAGCATGTGACGATATAAATGACCAGCGTCGCTGCGGCGGTCAGCACCGCCTCGGCAAGGAAAACGTTTTCGATCATCCCAAACAGAACAAATCCGACGCAGAACGACACGGTATACAAAACAACGTTCCAAATCAGGCCTTTGATTTTTTCACTCATAATCGACCGGCTTTCCGGCAAAAGGCTTTACTTATCAAGCAGCCAGCTCATTCCCTTTGCCATTCTTATCTCAGCATCTTTGAAATGATTGCCGGGGTTCCACTCAAGCACAGTTTCAACATTATCTCCGGCAAGCATTTCGTATTGTCTTCTTATTGCTTTCCCCACGGAGGCCATGACGGGGTTCCGGGCATTTTCCTCCGTGTCTCCGAGACTTAAATAGACTTTCCGCGCTTTTGTCTTCCGCTCTTCGGCATATTCTGTCCAGCCCGGATACCAAACTGAAGGAGATACCGCCGCGGCTCCCGTGAACAGCTCAGTCTCGTATGCGCACCACAGGGCAAAAAGACCCGCCAATGAGTATCCCGCAATATAATAACGGGCGGATGCTCCTGCCCGCCCTTGTTCAACAGCGGGTATAAGCCCGTTTCTTATAAATTCCAATGTTTCCCCTGCTCCGCAGCCGAAGGGGTTCCTCCCGAACACGGGAGGAGCGGCCCAGGGCGTCAGGTCATCGTTCCAGCTTTTTACCTGAAAGGCCGTCAGAAGAATATCTTCGCAGTTTGTAATCTGTTTTAACGATGTGAACTCAGCCTCGATAACGTTCCGGTCCCCGGCGTCCAAGGGCTGAACAAAAACATTCTCGGCTTTTTCGTTGCCGCAAATAAATATCTCGCGTCCGTCGATCGTCATATCCAAACATTTACTCTACTGTGTCCCGACTGCAGGAACTATTTTCTGATCATGGTGGTGTTGCCTTTTTCTTTGATCTCTTCTTTGTTAAGGTAGAGCTTTTTGTCCGCCTGCTGAACGCAGTCCCTGAAGGAATCCTTTTGGCCGGAGTATCTGTCGTATCCGGCGCTTACTGAAATCATGTATGGGGTCTTCCCTTCTTCGCACTCGGAAGCGATATTTTCCCGTATTTCCGCGATCAGTGCGTCCACTGTTTCTTCACCGTCGGCTTTGATTATCATAATGAATTCGTCCCCGCCGTATCTGCCGAGAAACAGTGTGTTTTTACTGTCCCTTGTCGCGTCTTTCAGCGCTTTTGAAATAGTGATCAGCGCTCTGTCGCCCTCTGCGTGGCCGAAGTTGTCGTTGATGAGCTTAAAGTCGTTGACGTCCATCATGACAACAAAGAAATCGTTTCCTTCTGAGTGTGAATCTTCAAACTGCGAAACGAAATGCTGAAGCTCTCCTCTGTTGTTAAGTCCCGTCAGAGAGTCGGTGGATATCTCCGTCTGCATCATCTGGATGTTAAAGGTCACCATGGTTATAGCGCATGCGAGACAGAACATGGGCATGTCAGGCACCAGAACGGTCTGCAGCAATCCCGCGGTGACCACAAGGATAGGAAAAACGCCGACGGCAAAGTACCTTTTTTTGTGGATCGGATCCACAGCCTTGAAGGCTCTGCCGAAAGCGTAGATAACCGCTGAACCGATGTTTATGCAGGGGACCGCTATCAGAAAAACGAAATACAGGGCCGTTGGCATCAACTCGCCGTCGATGATGGTTTCCCGGGCGAAGATCAGCAGCTGTACCAGCGCCACCGTCGAAACGATAAACGGTGCCGCATGGGCAAGCTTGAACACCCTTTTATTTCTGTTCGGATGGTGAAGCACCGCCAACGTGTACTCAAGCCAAAAATGGGTGATGGATGCCATGCACAGGTAGTTGGCGACATTGGCGAGAATGACCGTAAAAAGAGTTTTTTGGACAACGCCGTCGATAACCATTGCCCAGAAGGTATCAAAGATAAAATAACCCATGAACGCCACAAGGGCATAATCATACTTGATCTGCCTCTCCCTGCGGTTTTCATTCAGAAGGCCGTAAAAGAGAATAATACCGAATATGATGACACACGCGATATTCGCCATCAGATAATATCTCGCGTAAAGAGACATTTCAGATCAACCTCTCCCTTTTATCGTTTAAACGGTCATCCGGTACCGGAACCGAATGATCATTTTATTGTCTTAGGATCTGCTCCCGTCTGTTATAGTAAGACCGGCGAAACTTAATAAGTCCGCACCGTTTTCATCCGTTTTTTGTCTTCGTACATTTCCTTGTCGGCCCGGCGGAGAACGTCGTCCACGTCTGCGTCGATCTCGTGATCGAATACCGCGTAGCCTATGGATGCGGAAATGCGCTCGTAAGGCAGCTTTGAGGTATCGTTTGCGATCTCCTTCAGCTTGTCCCTGAACTGTTTCACCAGCTCTTCCACTTTGGCGAAGTCATTGTTCTCCAGAACGACAACGAATTCGTCCCCGCCGATACGGAACACCGGCGAGTGGGCAAACACGCCGCAGATCACTTCACAGGTCTTCTTTATGGCCGCGTCGCCTGCGTCATGGCCGAACTCATCGTTCGTTTTTTTCAAAAAGTTCAGGTCTACCATGGCAAGGCAGAAGGAGGCTGTCCCGTTTTTGATCTCTTCGTTCAGCCTGTCGGCAACTCTCACGTAGCCCGTTCTGTTTCGCACACCGGTAAGCTGGTCTCTGACGGCAAGCTCACCCATTCTCTCGGCTGTCCGGCGTGTGGAGGAAAGCTCCTTGTTCACCGCGATCAGGCTGGCAATATGGTCGTTTATCTCACTGCCCATTTTGCGCATCGAGTCTGCCAGAAGACCGATCTCATCCTTGTTTTTTATCCTGAGACCGTCAAACAGTCTGCGGGAATAATGCTGGTCCCCCGCGGTGTATCCCGCGGCCGCCGACGCAAGCTGTTTTATCGGCTTCACCAAAGCGTAATTTACCAGAAGGATCGTCACAGCCGCCACAACTACCATCAGCGCGACAAAGATGAGGATCAGCTGAATCACAAAGCCTCTTTGGAGCTCCCGGACTTCATCCATCGATATATCGATCATGGCGTACCCGACCACTTTTCCGCTGTCCGTTACTATCGGAGCACCGGCGCTTACGAGCCAGCCGTATTCTTCTGTGTTTGTACTGTAGGCAGGGAAACCCACCTTGGGGTCGTTCAGGACCCCGTAATTGAATTCATACAGTTTGTCGAAACTGCCGGGAGGGCAGGCATCCTCAAGCGCCGCGTCAAGCACGTACACCGCAGACCTTGATAAGGGATCCACGCAGGTTATGTAAATGCAGTCGACGTCGTTAACGCTCTGTATTCTCCGGAGCTCACCGAGTATTGCGCTGTACTCTGCGGATTTTGTTACACCGCTGAACTGAGCGATATAATCCTCATAATCAGGCGTCCCGGCCTGATCGGTTCCGATCTTTTTTTCCGACGCCCGGAAAACGGTCATGACCATATCACACAGATTCCCGGCAGATTCGGCATCTAGCGAAACTGCGACAGTGTAGGCCAGATCGTTTGCTCTTTTAAGGTACTCTCTGTCAATAATTCTCTTTACGAATGCGTTGCTTACAGCAGCGGTCGCTGCCGTGAAAGCGGCAGTGATCAGCACAACTGTAAGTATTGCCTTACTCCTCAAGGACAATTTCATTGCATTTTCCTTTTCCCGTGCAAAAACCGAAGGCAGATTCGATGCAGTTTCTGCTTTCAATTATGATTGGAATGCTGTTTTGCAATCTGTAAGGCTCTCTTGGCAATACCTTATGAGAGGTCTTAGTTAAAGGATCCGCGGGTCAATGGTTACGTCTGTCTTTTCCCGTGTTCCTGTAAAAATCATTTTTGTTGGAGTACATTTTCCGGTCTGCTTCTCTCTGAACAGAATCAAAGTCAAGGCCGTCTTCCCCGAAGGCATATCCGTATGAAATGGAAAAGCCGTTTATGAATTCGCCCTTCCACGCCGCGCACTTTTCGTTCAGGATCTTGAGACACGGTTCAACGGCCACGGTCTCATCGGTCAGTATCACGCAGAATTCATCTCCGCCAATGCGATAGACGGTGTCTATTCCTTCAAAACTTTCGTTCAGGCACTCCGCCGCGCCTATGATCAGTTCGTCCCCGGCATCGTGTCCCATGGTGTCGTTCATTTCCTTCAAGCCGTTTATATCCGCAAAGACCACGCAGCAGTATGCGGGCATTTCTTTCGAAAGCTCTGCTTCCTTTTCGGAAAAAGCCCTTCTGTTTTTCAATCCGGTCATCTGATCGTAATAGGCGTATTGGGTCTGCATTTTTGCCAGCTCGGCACTGGATTCCGCCAGCCGGACAGCCGATTCGGCGAAAACGTAACGCTCAAACCTGGTCTTGTTGACAAAATATCCGACAATAATACCGCCGACGGAAAAAATGATGAGGTTTGAAAGAGTCCATTTGAAGATCTCGGGTTCGATCATTTTCGATCCAAGTATTGAGAATACAACGATATCAAGCGTCAGGACAATGGTATTTGACAGCAGATCGCTGATAAAAATAATGGGTATAAGGACGGCGGATACGAATATCACGATCGTCTTGGGAGCGAGGAAAAGCGCGATCCCGACACCGGCGCCAAGGAAGGACGCCTCCACCAGAAAAGATAGGGGGCGTATCAGCCACGGAAACTTCGGAGCGGCAAAAGTGGAGAGCAAAAGCGTGGCGGTACAGATGACCAGGACCACGACGTATATCGACTGACAGCGGGCGAACAGCTCATCCCGGGTGGACATGAACAGACTGAAAGTCCAGAACATTATCTGGACCGCTGACCAAATAATGGCAAATTTCCGGTTTTCCTGCATGATCTGAGATTTTACGGTCTCGAAATCGGCGACCCCGGACTTGTCAAACACGAAAATGTATTTAATTCGACTGAAAAAATTCTTCAGCACCTAAACACCCTCCGCACCGCCGTTCTGATCCCGAAACAGGATCCATAGCGGCAGCAAAGATATATTTAAATAATTATAACACATTTCTGCGGTACGTTCAATCATTCTCGAGTCGTTTCCTCTTTGAAGCGTACCCGAATTTCAAATAGTCGTTTACGCTTGCTTTCGTATATTTTCGATGGATTCCGTACTGCCTCCGCCGTTGTCGTCAGGGGCCTTGAGCACGCCCCTTTCCGCCAGTCTCAGAAAGGCCTCCACAACGTCGGGAGCCAGCTGAGAACCGGAAGCCTCTTTGATTATAGAGACGACCTTTTCGAAATTCATGCGCTTACGGTACGGACGGTCTGAGTACATTGCGTCGAAGCAGTCCGCCACGGCAATGATCTGAGCCACACGGGGTATTTTCTCCTTGGACAGACCAAGGGGATAGCCCTTGCCGTCGGGCCTTTCATGGTGCGCGTTGGCGCCAATTGCGATCTCAGGCATGAGGCTAATGTTCTTTAGAACCTCGTAGCCCCGGGAGGTGTGAGACTTGATGAGATCGAATTCATCGTCTGTGAGCTTGCCGGGCTTGTTCAGTACGCTGTCGGGAATTCCCACCTTGCCGATGTCGTGCATAAGCGCAATGTTGTGGTATTTTTCGATGGTCTCATCATCGCATCCCAGCTCACGGGCGAGCATTTCGGTATACCGGGCAACGCGGAAGGAGTGGCCCTGGGTGTAAGCGTCCTTCAAGTCGACGACTTTGGCGAAAGCCTCGATGATCTCACGGGTAAGCTCCTTGTCTCTCTTCTGCTGCTCGATCAGGTTCTCCATCCGGTCGGCCCGTCTTGCGCCAATGGTAAGACGCATGCCGATGAGAATGCAGCCTGCAAGGAATATGACGGCAACGATCGCGATTTGCAGAACGTAAGTGCCCACGTAGTCCCGCACGCCAGCCATGGAGAGGTCCGCGCAGGCATACGCGACAGCGCGTCCCGTACTGTCATATATAGGCTCATAACGGGTCATCAGCCATCCGAAGGTGTCGACGGTCTCCTTGGTGTCGATGGGACGGCCTGCCAGAAGATTCGGGATATCATCTGCCCAGCTCTCGTCGAATTCCACCACGTCTCCCAGTTCGCCGCCGTAAACGGTCTCCCCTGTTTCCATGTCAACGGAATCAAAATCGAATACCACGTGGCAGCCGTCTTCACGTATCTGATAGACGTAGAGATACTGAAGGTATGGCGTGTTGTGAAGCACGCTCTCCAGGATTTCCGCGGTGGATTCGTAAGCTTCGTCCTTTCCGTTTTCGAGCCAACCGTCAACTTTGTCGCCGTCAACGAGCTCTGACGCAAGCTTGGCGGTGTTTTCGATGATATGGACGCGATGATCCCGGGTAGTTCTGTCAAGAACGATCATGCTGACCACGACTACTGCGGTCACCGTCGTAAGCATCAACAGCGCAAGCAGCACCATTAGTATCACGTGCCGGTTCTTTTTGACCGGAGCGGTGTTTTTTTCGTCCTTCAACCGAATGCCTCCTTTAAGCTTGAGACCCTGCGATCCGGCAAAGGCCCGCCGGGCAGGGATGAAGTTTTACTTTTAAGTACGGTTCCGAGCCTGTCTTCTCAGGCTTCGTTTTCTTTTTGTTCAACGTCCTCTCTAAGGAAATAGCTCTTGTCCTCATTGATGAGCTGCAGCATGGCCTCCGCAAAACGGGGATCGAACTGAGTGCCGCTTCCGTTTCTGATCTCGTCAATGACCCTTTCCCTTGGCAGCAGGTCGCGGTAGCTTCGCTTGCTGGTCATGGCGTCGTAGGCGTCTGCCACGGCAATGATCCTGGCTTCCGTGGGAATGTTCTCACCCGCAAGGCCGTCGGGATAACCCTTGCCGTCGTAACGCTCATGGTGCCACCTGGCGCCGATGGACAGCCTCGGATTTTCCTTGATGCTCTCCAGGATGCCGTTGCCGATCACCGGATGTTTTTTGATCTGTTCGTATTCTTCAGGGGTCAGCTTGTCCTTCTTGTTAATGACCTCGTCCGGAACGCCGATCTTGCCCACGTCGTGGAGAAGACCCATAAGATATATCTCGTTCTGTTCGGGCTTTGAAAAGCCGCATTTTTCCGCGATCAGCCTTGAATAGGCGGCGACCCTTGAAGAGTGGCCGTTGGTGTATTTGTCTTTGGCGTCGATCGCCGCCGCAAGAGCGGTGACCACCTGGAGGTTCATTTCCTCCACCTTCCGGCCGTAGATCTGCTCGTTTTTATATCCGACGTAGTAGAAGAACGTGATCAGGGCAAACGTTATGAGGGACACCATGATGTTTATCGCCAGCTGGGAATTTGTGTCTTCCTGGAGCTCCTGGTTGCTGATGACCATCAAGGCGTACCACTGATCCATGACGGGGTAAACGAAGAGCGTGCACTCGCCGTCGTCCATTCTGACGGTAAGCCGGCCTTTTCCCGTTTCGATGATCTTGTCCAGGATAGGCTGTTCATATTCCTCCGACAGGTACTTGCCGATAAGTTCTTCGTTTTTGTGCGAGATGATGAAGCCGTCGGAATTGACGACCATTCCGTACCCCTTGCCGGCAATATTGGTTTCATCGATAACGTCGTTGATATGGTTCACGATCATGTCGAGACAGACCGTATTTTTCATGGTCTTTCCGTCTGCAACGGTATCCGTGATCTGTTTGCCGATGGTCACGACCACCGATCCGGTCTGGGCGTCAACGTAAGGCGGAACTATGACCACCTCTCCCTTCCCTTCCAGCACCGTCTTGTACCAGTCTCTGGACGTGGCATCATAGCCTTCGGGCGGTTCCCAGCCGCTGCCGTCAAAATATATGCCGTTTACAAAGGCATACAGCCCCGTGAAGTTTTCGTCAAACTGTTCAAACTGTCTTTCAGTCTGATCCGTGATATATTGGAGCACGCCCTCCTCTGTGCCGGTCTTCTGCACCATCAGGTCAACACTGTCCGCAGTCACCCTCAAGGTGGTCACTGCCACCGAAAGATAGTTTTCAAGCTCCGTCGACGTGGATTCAATGGTCTTCTGGCCGTTTTCATACATGCTTATGACGGAGGCGTTGTAAAGAACGACGCTGTTGTAGACCGAGGCAAAGGTCATCAGAACGAGGGTCACGATGATGGTGAAGACAAAGTTGAGTCTTCCCCTGTTATTGGCAACGGTCTTCCTGTTGGCGTCAACTATGCGGCGGTAGCGGGACCCCAGCACGTAAAGCAGCGCCAACGTCATGAGGATCAGCACCGCCGATATGACAAAAAGATAGATGACCAGCTGACTTTCGTCCCGGAAGAGTCCGGTCTCCCCGGTCATGTTTTTCTTGATCATGAAGGCAGTCATACATCCCGCTGCACAGCCCCCGATAATTACAACTGCGGCAATTGCCTGGATGGTGACCTGGAATCTGAGTTCGAAGGAGCTCTTCGTCTCCGGCTTCAGGTCCGTGTCCGAGAGGTGTTTCTTGGCGCCGTTCACGAAGAAAACACTGATCACCGCGCCGATCACCGAGAAATACAGGTATGGATTCAAAAACTCGCTGCTCCAGTCAAAGCAGGACGAAGTCCATTTTCCGTAAGTGGTGAAAAGAAAGATCAAAACCAGCAAGGAAAGAAGCGGGAAAGGTTTCCGCTTGTCTTTGTGTTTAAGAACGTAAAGCAGTTCCTGGAGGCAGAACACCGCGGTAAGGGTCGTGACCCCCACCTCCCAGATGTTGTTCAGAATTCCTCCGAAGCTGCAGTAAAGTATAAGCTGCGGAATATTGATCAGGACGGGCAGGAGTATAAGCGGGTGAAAATACTTTTTTGATTCCTCGCGCCGGAGGAAAAACACTGCCAGAAGCAGGCAGGTAAAGCCAACGTTCCACCCCAGATATGCCACAAACTCCGTCACGTTCGGATCGTCGTGCATGATCAGCTCGTAGACAGTCCAGTAGTACTCGCTCAGGAAGTTCGCCATAAAGAAAGCGATGATGAGCCTGTACCCGCGCTTCTGAGTTTCTACGTACTTGAAAACGCCGTACAGAAGTCCCGCTATAGTGCAAAGCAACGACAGGATGTTTTCAAATGATTCGATCGTCATGCTTGTCTCCTTATGCAAACTTTTCCCGACCCTGCGCCGCTGCGGGCAGACGGTTAGTTATATACCCGCTAATTGTACCCGTTTCGGGACGGTTCTGTAAAGACGAATTACCGCTCTTGAGCCTGTCCTACAGGATGAAAGTGCGCAGTCATTCCGGACCATTCGCATTTTCAAACCAGAACTTGACTTTTTTGGCATTGGTGCAGGAATCAATCGCCTTAGTGAAGGTTTTCTCTTCCAGGGTCGTTATCTTCAAATAATAATCATTTCCCATACCGGTTCGGACCGTTTTTATCGATACCTTCACGATATAAAGCCGGTGAAAGGCTTCTTTGCCTGAAAAGATCAGCCAGCTGTCCGACAGATACGTCGTAGATCCCGGAAACAGCGGTTCGGAGCCGGTATCATCAAAACCAATGTTCAAACGTTCCTCTTGGCGGCGGATCATTTCCCGGAAACGGACCGTCAGCAAAGCATCGATACCGAACCAGATCACGAATGGAACATATGCCAAAAACGCAAAGACCGGCGGATATACGGCTCCTTTGTGAAGAAGCAGAAGAAAGAAGAACAGAAGGAAAAAGAAGGATCCTGCCAACGACGTGATCAGCAACCTGTTTTTCAGGAATATTGCTGCGTATTTGTTCATTTTTGTTTCGTTATCAGCTCTTGGATTTTCCAATTATAACACCCGATTTTTACGGAATTGCCGGTTCCTCCAAAGTGCATTCGTTGCACTTTGAAATGCGATCAATTGCACTTTAGAATAGGGTTTACTCTTTGTTATCAACACAGATATCGGTTATTCCGGTCTCTGTAACAGCGCAACCACTTCCACATGCCTTGGGACAATAGCGTGAATAAAACGGTCATTATCTACGCTGTTGTCACGACCCCTGGCGTTAGGAATATGCCGTTGACCGGTTGAGTCATGGCACCCGGATCGATTTCTTTGTCTCGGCAAACCGGATTTTGCTTAAGTCCATATCAAAGAGACTTCTGCATGCAATACATGACGTGCCCTTTCGGATAATCTTCAAGCATGCCGGTTACTCTTTCATAGCCGTTCTTTTTGAAAAATCCCACATTCCA
>JAGCZO010000043.1 GCA_017959965.1 Clostridia bacterium
CTTCAAAGCCCCGTAGCCGCCCATCGAAAGGCCTGCCACGAAATTGTCCTGTCTGTCAACGGAAATGTTAAACGTGTCCGCTATGCGGGCGGGAAGTTCCTTGGCGATGTAAGTGTAAAAATTCATGCCGGAGTGGGTGTCCGTGTAAAAGCTCTTCTCGCCAAAGGGCATCACTACCGCGATTCCGTACTCTTCCGCATATCTTTCGATGGAGGTGCGTCTCATCCAGATGGACTGGTCGTCGCTGAGGCCGTGAAGAAGGTAGAGGCATTTGAATTTGCCGGGGCCCGACTGACCTGCGTTGTCGCCGATCCTTCCCGTTGTCCCGCGCTGGGGGATCAAAACGTACGCCTCGGTGCACATGCCAAGAGCCTCGCTGAAGAATTTCATGGAATTAAAAATCATTTCTCCACCTCCGGTGTTTTTTTCGTATTATAGTATTTCAGAAAGCCGTTTTCAATTGAGGCAGGCGGGCAACGTTGCCTGCGGCATTACGGAGATTGACTTTGCCCTTAAAAATGGTACAATAATCAACGAAAAAACGCTTTCCGCATGCAAACGAGATCTGCAAGCGGAGCTTTAAAAGGTGAGAGTTAAACATGAAAAGAATCATATGTGCCCTACTGGTGATATTGGCGGCGGTCTCGTTGGCGGCCTGTAAACCCGTGTCGCTGCCCTCAGTTTGTTTTCTGTCGAACAAGGACGCGATCGCTGACATTTCGGTTGAGTATACAAAGTGGACCGGTGATCCGTCTGTGGACGCAGGCGCGCAGAAAACGTTGAACGTCAGCATTGACGGCGCCTCACTTGCGGGAACGTACAAGAACACTGAGTACAACCTCTGGACTCCCGATCTGCTGCACAACTATACCGTGTCCGATACCGTTGAGTTTGGCGTCAATGAAAAAGGCGAGGTCATTTACTACCGGAGCAGCGCTCCGGAAGGCGGAGAGACCATTGACAAAAATAAGGCGGAGGAGATCGCCAAAAGGTTTGCCAAGAGCATTTACCCCGACGCGGACCTTTCCTCGTACAAGGTGTCAAACAATTTTGACGAGGCCTCCGGCGTCTACACTGTTTCCTTCATAAAATACATTGGCGAAAGGATCACCTTCGATCACATTTCCCTGAACATCACATCGGGCGGCGTTGTAACCAAGTACACCTCCTACATCTTCGGGAGAGTCTCGGATGATATGCTCAGCGGCGTAAATTTCGAGACGCTCAAAAAGAAGATCGCCTCAAAATGCGACAAACTTCTCGGCGACGTTAAAGGTGAGTACGGTTCAGTGGTGTATGACGATTACTCATATATTCTGACTCTTGACGAGAACGGCAGGCCCGCCTACGTGGTCCTGGTCGAGATCCGGCTCCAGAACACTTACGACGGTATCATGACTTCTCACTCCATCGATCTGGCGGTGTATTTCGCCAATGACGTTCTGAATTGATACAATCCTTTGCCGCGCAGCGGCTCAGGCAGCGGCGTTCATAAAAATAGAGCAATTATATAAGCCTTTGGCTCACAGCGTCATTACGGTGAGTCAGAGGCTTTAATATTTGGTTTTCGTGCCTGCGATCCCGGCAGCCGCTGAAGGGCCCTGCCCCGCTTCTGAAAGATTATAACTCAAGCGGAGAATTTTGACCGGAGCCTTCGAAAGTGATACAATCTCACCGTAAATTCAATTCCGGAGCTCGTTATGAAAGATATTTTCAGCGGAATTCCCGCGACTGTAAAGATATATGAGACCGATGGCATGGTCCTTGATTTTGAGGCAAAGGTCATCTCCTGCCGGCAAATGGAGGACGGCTTTGGCGTCGTGCTTGAAAGGACGGCCTTCTTTCCGGGAGGCGGCGGCCAGGAATGCGACGAAGGTCAGATCAACTCTGTGAGAGTGACCAGGACGGTGGAGAAGGACGGAGTCATAGTTCACGTGACCCGGGAGCCTGTTGAGGAAGGGATCACCGTGCCCTGCTCCGTTGACAAAAAGGAGAGAATGCGGCGCATGGAGCACCACACCGGCGAGCACATTTTTTCCGGCACCCTCCACAAGTATTTCGGGCTTGAGAACGTGGGCTTCCACCTTGGTTCGGAATACGTGACCATCGACACAAGCGGACCGATGACGGCCGACCGGATCGCGGAGGCGGAAAGACTTGCCAATGAGGCCGTGCGCAGAAACGACAGGATCGAGATACTTTTCCCGGACAGCAAAGAGCTCGAGAAGCTTGAATACAGAAGCAAAAAGGAACTCTCCGGTAGGATAAGGATCGTAAAAATAGGTGAAACTGATACCTGCGCCTGCTGCGCGCCCCACCTTCTCTACACAGGTCAGGTGGGCATGATCGCCATCATATCCGCAATGCCCTACAAGGGCGGGATGAGGCTTGCCATGCTGGCGGGAGACGAGGCGGTGAAGGAGCTTCGCAGGCGCCAGAACTCTCTCAAAGCCTGCGGCGAAATGCTCTCGGTAAAGCCGAACGAGGTTCCGGAGGCTCTGGGTAAGCTGAAGGAAAGTCTTGAGGACGTAAGCCGTGAGCGTATCTCTCTTATATACGAGATGTGCGAAAGCAAGCTCTCAAACCAGTCCGGCCGCAGGGATTTCAGGCTCCTTGTCTGCGAAAAAGCCGACGCAAGGATCGCCAACCATCTCGGCGAGACCTACTGCAAAGACGTTCTGTTTTTCCTTGCGGTCTTCGGCTGCGAAGGCTCCCTGAAATACGTGATGAAATCGGAAAAAACAGATCTTAAGAGTGCGGCGCCGTTGGTGAACGAAATACTGAAGGGCCGCGGCGGCGGCAAGAGCGGTGAGATCAGCGGCTCCGCCTCAGTCACGCTGCGGGAGATCGAAGGCGCCGCGGAAACGATCTATGAAAAGCTGAAAGGCTGATAAACAATAATATTCATCAAAAAAGATCCGTCGGTTCCCGGCACGGGGCGGCGGATCTTTTTGTTACGATAAAATGGAATCAAGGATGAGCTTACGTTCCGTCAGCCCTCCGCATCGGGGACCTTTTCTGTCTCGGCTCTTATGGTGGTTCCGTCGGAATAGAACGATACCGTGCCGTTAACGTCGTTGCGGTAGAGCTCCGTGCAGTTTTCCTTAAGGCGCTTTATGGTCGCCGCGCTGGGATAGCCCAGTTTGTTTTCCGTTCCCACCTGTACGCAGATATACGTTGGCGCCACTGCCTGCAGGAATTTTTTAATATTTCCTGTGGTACTGGCGTGGTGATTGGCTTTGAAAACGTCGGCCTTCAGGTCCACCCCTTCCTTTTTCAGAAGCTGTGACTCCACCGTGGAAGTGCTGTCGCCCAGCAGCAGGAAGGTGTTGCTTCCGTAGGTAAATTTGATGCCGATGGAATTGTTGTTGAGGTTCGAAGGGTCAAACTTGAGAGGAGTGAGTATCTCGAAGGAACCGCCGCCAAGCTGATAAACCTGTCCGGGCTCGGGATCCACGGGAACGATGCCCCTCTCTTCAATGATCTTCACCAGGTTCTTGTACGGCACCTCATCGCAGGGCGCGTCGTCCATCAGCATCGTTTCAAAAGGAAACGCCTCAATGATCTCAGGCATGCCTCCGACGTGATCCGCATGGCCGTGGGTGACCACCAGATATTTCAGCTTCTCAACGCCCTTGCCTTTTGTAAAGTTGACCATTGTCTCGCCGCGGCCCACGTTGCCCGAGTCGATGATCATGGCTTCGCCGTCGCATATGAGAAGCATTCCGTCTCCGGTCCCGATGTCTATGAAATGAAGCTCAAAGCCCTTCGGCTCGGCTGTCGGTTCGGGCGTGGGCTCCTCCTTGGGCGCCTCGGTGGGTTTTGTCTCCTCCGTGGGCTCGGGAACGTCCTGCTTCACGTCGCAGCCGACAGAAACGCCAATGAGCATTGCCAATGCCAAAACCACTGTCAACAGTTTAACAAAAACTTTCATACCGTTTCCTCCGAAAGTAATTCTTTTCGCTGAAACCTGACGGAGGAAAAGCTTTCCGGCTCCCTTAGTCTGCCCTCCCGGGCAGCTTCGGAACCATGCGGCTTTTTCCTTCCTTCAGTGACGCGTAAATTATACACCCTTTCGAGAGCCGAGTCAAAAACGACCCTTCAAGGTCATCCTGTCGATGTTGTCGGTTCTGCTTTTTTGTGTTATCATTCATCTGCATATGAAACCGTAAATATGCACAAACCGATTTGATAAAAATTCAAGGTATTGCCAATGGATCCCGAAAAAACCCTCAAAGAAATGAATCTGGAAGAGAAGGTACTGCTTGTGGTGGGCACTAAGTTTATGTACACCAACGCATTGCCAAGGCTTTCCGTGCCCTCTCTCCGTTTTTCTGACGGCCCTCACGGCCTCAGAGTCCAGTCAAGTCCCGAAAAGCTCCAAAACGGAGTCTCGGGAGATCTGCCCGCCACCGCTTTTCCCACGGCCGCGGCAGTCGCTTCGGGCTGGGATCCGGAAAACGCAAGGCGCATCGGCGATGCAATGGCCAGAGAAGCACGTTTTTACGGCATCAATATCGTCCTTGGCCCCGGCGCAAACATAAAGCGGAACCCCCGCTGCGGCAGGAATTTTGAGTACTATTCAGAGGACCCCCTTCTCTCCGGCAAGATGGCCGCGGCGGAGATCAGAGGCCTGGAAAATGCCGGCGTTGGCGCCTGCCTCAAGCATTTTGCCATGAACAACGCCGAAAACTTCCGCTTCATTGGCGATTCCATTGTGGATATGCGGGCGGCAAGGGAAATATACCTTAAGTCCTTTGAGATCGCGGTCAAAGAAGGCGCCCCGCGGAGCGTCATGAGCGCTTACAATAAAGTGAACGGGCGGTTTTGCGCGGAAAACAGCTGGCTCCTCCGGGACGTTCTCCGGAAGGACTGGGGCTTTGAAGGCATCGTCATGACCGACTGGGGAGGCATCTCCGACAAGGTGGCGTCAATTAAAGCCGGCGACGAGCTTGACATGCCCGGGGACACCGTTATCTGCCGCAGGCATCTGTACGACGGGGTGAAGGACGGCTCTCTTGACGAGGCGGTGCTTGACGAGGCGGTGCTGGGGATCCTGAAGACCATTGACTCCTTCAGGGACGTACCCAAAGAGAAGGATCCGGGGTTTGAAGAACATCACAAGCTTGCGGCCGACGTTGCCGCAGACTGCGCCGTGCTGCTGAAAAACAACGGTTCTCTGCCTCTTTCCGAAAACGAAAAAGTCCTTGTCATCGGCGATCTTTTCAGAAATATGCGCTACCAGGGCTCGGGCAGTTCCATGATCACCCCCGCGTTTCTCACGACCCCTGAGGACGCCTTCAATGCCCGCGGCGCGGCATACGATTTCGCCCCGGGATACGTTGAGACAGAGGAGGCCCCCGACGAAAAGCTTATTGCGGAAGCTCTCGCCAAGGCTGAAAACTACGACAGCGCGGTGGTATTTGCGGGGCTCACGGATTACGTTGAAGGCGAGGCGGGAGACAGGGAGCACCTTCTGCTTCCGGACAACCAGCTTGCCCTGATCGACGCTCTTATACGCACCGGAAAAAAGATAGTTCTCGTTCTCTTCGGAGGGTCCCCTGTGGAGCTTCCTTTTGCCAATAGTATCGATTCGATCCTGCTGATGACCTTGCCGGGACAGAACGGCGGCGAGGCGGTCTATAGACTGCTGTACGGCGAAGTATCTCCCTCCGGAAGGCTGGCGGAGACCTGGCCCGTCGTCTACGGCGACGTTCCCTATGCCCACGACTACTCGGTCACAGGCGCCGAGGTCTACAAGGAAAGCATTTTCGTGGGCTACAGATATTACAGCACCTTCGGCAAAGCCACCCTCTTCCCCTTCGGCCACGGACTGAGTTATACGAAGTTTAAGTATGACGATCTTGTTTTATCCGAAAAAGAAGGCAAAATCAACGTGTCCTGCAGCGTGACCAACGTCGGTTCCATTGGCGGGAAAGAAGTGGTCCAGATATACATTGGCGGTCCTGCGTCAGACGTTTTCAAGCCCGAAAAAGAGCTCAAGGCCTTCAAAAAAGTGTTTATAAAGCCCGGCGAAACGGTCAGGGTGACATTTGATATTCCGCTTGACGACCTCAGATACTACAACGTCCGTGAGGAACGGTTCGTGCTTGAGGACGGTGAGTACCGGGTGCTCGTGTGCAGGGACGCGGAGAACGTCATCCTCTCAGGCACCCTCAGGATCCCGGGGGAAAGCGTTCCCTCCCCCTACTCCGAAAAAGCAGTCTCAATGTACGGCGGAGGCGATCTTGAACACGTATCCGACGAGCTTTACGAAGAGCTTTTCGGCATGAAGCTCCCCGAGAAGAAGCCGCCGCTGCCTCTGACTATTGAGAGCAGGATATCCGATTTCAAACACACAGCCTGCGGAAGATTTATCCTGCGCTGCGCGATGATATATATTGGCGGCGAGATGAAAAAAGCCCGCAGGACAAAAGATCCCGCCAAAAAGAGCCAAAAGCTTAAAGCCGCCATATTCGCAAGAAAAATAATGGAGACAAATTCAATGAGATCCCTTTCGATGGCTTCCTCCGGCAGACTGCCGCTGAACGTCGCGGAGGGCATCGTCTCCATCGCCAACGGGCACATATTAAAAGGGCTTGGATCCATAATGAAAAAGATCAAAGATCCAAGCAAAAAAGTGATCAAAAAAATTTGACAGTATATATTTTTAACTTCAAGTCACAGTGTCAAGATCAACGAAAGAAGCGCCAAAACGCCTCCCGCGGCAATGCCCGCTATCTCGCTCCTAAAGAAGTAGGACAGAAGCCCGGATACCGCCCCGGAGGCGCAGGTCATCCCGAAAAGCTTCAGTATCTGCATGGTCACTATCTCAAAAAACGGTTTTACGGTTATAACTCCCGAAGCGTTTACTGCCGCCTCCCGGGGCAGGCTCCCTTCAAATATCAGCCGTCCTGCGGAAAGCGCCGCCGCGAAAG
>JAGCZO010000044.1 GCA_017959965.1 Clostridia bacterium
GACGAGATCCCGGCTTACGTGGACTGGACCGATCTTGGACTCGGCATCACCAACGCTGAGCTTGCCTCGGAGGAATTTCCTCAGGCTGAGGACGGCAGTTGCCTCAGAGCCTCTCTTGTGCCTAAGGCAGGCGCCCAGCATTTTATCATTGGCGTTACAGACTGGGACGAAAGACTGACTTATATCAGAATTTGGATCGCCAACGACACCAAGGGCACCGTTGACGTTTCGATCTTCCTGAAAAATAACGACGGAGCTGCGGTGCTGGCTGCGGCTGACGCCGAGGTCTATCTTGCCGACGGAACTCCCTTTACGTGCGCAACACGTGACGCTTCCGGACGGGGCAACGACATCGACTCCTCCGTGGTCATCCCCTCCGATTTTTACGGCTGGATCGCGTTCCCTATAGACAAGATGATCCCCCACTGGACCGATCCCATGATCGAGGGGTACCCCACAACTGTCAACATCGACATAAGGCCCGTTGGCTTTAAAGCCGGCGACTCGTATTTCGTGGACGGTCTCACTCTGACGGATTCCCCGACAGGCGTGACCGGGCCCCTTGAGAAATACCCCGTCGACAACATTCCCTCTAACATTGAAAAGATCGAGGCGGCTCTCGCCGAAGAGCTTCTGACCGCCAAGGACTATCTTGAGATACAGGCGCTCAGCCCCTCCGGTATAAACCCCAACGTCAAAGCTATCGCGTATCCCTGCCGCACCTCGGACGGGATGACGACAGTGGTCTTCGCGTATCTCGGGATCCCCGAAAACGCCAATAAGAACTCGCCGTCCATCATTCTGCTCCACGGCGAAGACGGACATCCGTCCATCGAGTGGATCACCGAATGGATGGACCGGGGCTACGTGGTACTCGCGCCGGATATAAGAGGGTTTTTCCCGCTGATAACGGAGGAAAGCGGGACTGCGGAGCCCGCCCCGGAAGAGACGGAAGAGCCTGCCGGAGAGACTGCGGAGCCTTATCCCGAAGAGACCGCTGAACCCGGCGGTGAAGAGACCGTTGAGCCTTACGGAGAAGAAACGGCGGAGCCCGGAGCATACGGGAGCGATGCTTGCGACGAGATAGTCTGGGCCCGCGAAATACCCGCGATACTCGGCGTCGACACCGAAAAATACGTCGTAATGCCTGATATAGACTACATGTCGGAGTCTTCCATTGACGTGTCGGGGCAGTGGATGTTCCACGCGCTCTGCGCCACCGCGGGCGCGGCTTCGATCCTGAGAGGTCTGGCCTTCGCGGATCCCGCCAAGGTGGGCATCGCCGGAGTCTCCTGGGGCGGCATCGTCACGTCGCTTTACATCGGCTACGATCAGGAGCTTGCCTTCGCGATTCCGATCTACGGCTCGGGCTACCTTGACGAGGCTCTCACAGGCGTCGCTTCGTCCTTTGAAGACGTCTACACCATCGCCCTCTGGTCCGCCGCCGAAAAATTCAACAACGTTTCCTTCCCCGTCCTCTGGCTCTGCTGGAACGACGACGATTACTACACGCTGAAGTGCAACTCCATGAGTTACCTTGCCACCATGGGCAACGATCCCCGGACCAGGTTCTCGGCAGTCGACAGCATGATGCGGGGCACCGAATTCGCGATGGCAAGGACCGAGCCCTACGTTTTCGCCGACAGTATCGTAAAAGATGGCGCCGCGCCTCTGCCCCTGTTCACGGAGCTCCCCTCCGCCGGAAAGCACATAAGCTGCGCAACGGAAGGCGCGGTAAAGGCGACCCTCTATTACATCACCGAGCCCCTGACCTATTCGGAGCATGAGAAATACGGCCTTACGGGCTTCTTCATGGATCAGATCTGGAACACCTGCGAGCTTTCCATCGACGCCGAAGGCAACGTGACCGGCACCGTTCCCGAAGACCCCCGGCTCTATTACGTCGAGCTTACGGACGCCGACGGCAACGTGGTCACCAGTATCGTTTACGACTGATCTGACTTTTGCAATATGTAAAGCGCGCGGGCGCCCGCATCGGTCAAGGGCGCCCGCGCTTGTTTTATCGTCTCACATTGGCGTTGTCAGATATCTGTCTCAACAAACATCCCCGTATAGCCTCCGGGAAGCTTTGCGGTGAGCTCATTGCCATTCAACTCCGCGGCAAACCCTTCAAGGTGAGGATATACGCGGGATATTTTAATCTTCCCTGACGCATATTCCGAAAGATCCGCAGTAACTGTCCTTGGCTCGCCGTCAAGGTTCCAGACCGCCAGGAAAAGCTTGCCCTCTTTTCTGTTGAGCTGGCCAAGGGTCACGACTCCTCCGGAGGACATGTCAAAGGTCCCGCCGGGATAGACAGGAACTGCTTCAGACATTGTCTTGCGGTTCTCTTTGAATATATCGCAGGCCTCTTTTATGAGTGCCCTGCCCCGGCCGTCAGCCATGTCTATACGGCCGGACAGATACATGAGACCCAAAAGACCGCTCGTCATGTTGAAGGTCACGTTTTTGCCGTCGCTGAATTTCTCCGTAAAGTCCGGGCCTCTTTCGAAGGTCATTCTATCGTCTATGGGCGAGGGGTAAGGATAGGTCCAGATCCCGCACCGCTCCGGAGGAATAAAAGCCTCCAGCCCCGCGATGATAGAGGGCAGCCTGAAATAGTCCTCCTGATCGCTTACGGACTGCAGGTGGAACGACGCCAATGTTCCCATGTCGCTTCTCATTGCCCCGCTGCCGCAGTTCTCGATTATGAGATTCGGATATTTTTGGCGTATTTTATCGATAAAACTTCTGAACTCGACAGTCATTTTCTCAAGCTCAGCCGCGGGAGAAAGCTTTCCGCTGCCGCAGTCGATCCCCACGCCGACAGTCTGGTTGTAGTCATTTTTTATGTAACGCACACCCAGGCCGTAGAGTCTGTCGAACACGCTCTCGATATGGTCGCGCACGGCCTTTATCCTGAAATCAAGGAAGCCGACCCTGCCGCCGATCACCTTGCCGTGTCTTCTGAGCAGGTGGTCGGGATGAGCCTTGGCGTAGTCAGAGCCAAGGTTTATAGACTCTATCTCAAGCCAGATGCCGGGCTTCATTCCCTTGCTCTCGATGAGCCGCAGGATGCCCCCAAGGCCTCCCTCGCCGAATATCTCGTCGTTCACGTTCCAGTCGCCGAGGCCCGTTGACCAGTCAGGCTGACGGCCGAACCAGCCCGCGTCTATAACGTAATACTCACAACCTGCGTCCGCCGCCGCGTCGATAAGCGCCCTGCACTTTTTCTCATCCGGAAGAGCCCAGATGCAGTTCATATAGTCGTTGAAGCAAAGAGGCATGACTCCGCCGGGGAAATCCGCTTTTGCCGCTGCTCTTCCGTACCGCACAAGCTCCTGCGCAGCCGCTTCAAAGCCGCCCTTCACAAGGGCAACCGTTGCTGCGCAGGTCTCATAGCTGTCTCCGGGCTCCAGCCTTGCGTACCAGCCGTCGTTCTTTTCGTACGACCCTGATACGAACACCGCCAATGAAAGCTGTTCTCTTGAGCCTCTCACGTTGACGTCAATTGCCCAGCCCGAGCCGCTCTCGCAGGTAAAGACCCAGGTCCTGCAGAGCTTTTTGTCCTCGATCATCAAAACGGGCTCGTAGCGGCAGGTGGTCCAGGTGCCCTGAGAAGACAACCTGAAGGAGGTCTGGGTACCGTGATTGTAGGTCTTGTACAGGCCTAGTTCCTCCGCCGGAAACGATCTCCACTGAGCCTCGCCCTGCCAGGCGCTGTGGGCATAGTGAATGACGAAGCGTCCCTCGGAGAAGCCTTCCTCATCGCCGCCGATCCCGATTTGGTACAGAGCCGACAGTGTGTCAACGACAAAGCCTTCGCCGCCCTTGTTTTCGATCCGCGTTCTCTGCCTCACCGTGGAGGTACCCGGAAGGATTTCGGAGATCACCGTGATCCGGGCTCCGTGTTCCGCGATCTCGTAGACCGTTTTTTTGGCTCCGTCCTGCGTCAGCTCCTCAAGAGCCGCCCTCTCGTTCGGGTGCTCCGAGTGGCAGACGTGATTCGTCTCCGCGTTTATGTTTACGTAGTAAAAAGGTGTGTATTCACTGAACATATCGTTTTCCTTCCGTTGGCGCCCCGTCTCCCGCGTTTTTTCTCTTCCTTGATTTTAACTGCTGCAGAACTTGTTTTCAAGTCTTTGAGTTTTTCCGGAAAAGCACTGAACGACGGAGCCCTTTGGCTATGGACTTTGCCGGAAAAAGAGTGATATAATCCTGACGGGACCTGCGGAGACTGATTTATCCCCCGTTCCCGCATTTTACATATTAAGGAGATCACCACAATGGAAGCTACCTCTTTACCGGAAGCCACAGCCGAGGCTGTCGCGACAATGGCGCCTGCCGCCGGCGATTCCTCCGCGTCGTTTGAGACTATCAAAACCAGTGTGCTCAGCTGGCTTCTGACCTCAGGCATAAAACTGCTTATTGCGATTTTAATACTGCTCGTATCCTTCTGGATAATCAACCTGATCGCCAAAGGGCTGAAAAAGCGCTTTGACAAGAACGAAAAAGTCGACAAGACCGTTTCGAAGACCTTTATCTACATCGGAAAGATCGTTGTCAAGGCCGTTATCGTCGCCTGCCTGGTGGCTTTCGTCGGCATCGACACCAGCGCCCTCTCGGCCCTCATCGCCTCCGTTGGCGTCACCATAGGTCTTGCGGTCAACGGTACCCTCGGCAATATCGCCGGCGGCATGCTGATCATAATCACAAGACCCTTTAGGCTGGATGACTTTGTGGACATCGGCGGAAGCACCGGCACGGTGGAGGATATAAAGCTCTGTCACACAAAACTGAGGACCGTTGACAATAAGATAATCTACGTGCCCAACAGCACCGCTGCTTCCGCCACCGTGACCAATTTCTCGGAAAAGGATCTCCGCCGGGTGGATATCGACTTCTCCATCTCCTACGCGGATGACAGCGCCAAAGCCGTTGAGGTCATTCTCGACACCGCGGGCAGGGACGAGCGGATCCTGAGCGAGCCTGCCGCTCCCTTCGCGGCCGTCGGCTCCTATGACTCCAGCGCAGTCATTATAAAGTCAAGGAACTGGGTCAAGAGCGCGGACTACTGGGACGTTTACTTCTCGCTGCTTGCAAACGTGAGAAAAGCTCTGGAAGCAGGCGGTATCACCATTCCGTTCAACCAGATCGACGTGCACATCAAAAAGGACGACTGATAAAAGACGACTGATCTGTTTCAAAAACTGCATAGCGCGGAAAAACAGCTGCGGGCCCCGTCGATCAAAGCCCGCAGCTGTTTTTCTTACCCGCGGCCGTTAAGCCGCGGTATTCCGTTAATATCAATGATTGTCAGTTTTTCCCTATAAGCTCGTTATATTTGCCGCGGGCGGTGTAATGCGTGTGCAGCAGCTCGTGGGACTTGTGTCCGCAGGGCTCGCCGAGATATTCCTTGTAGAGCTTAATAATGTCGGGGTTCTCGTGAGATTTGCGCATCTTCTTTCCTTCGTCGATGGCGTAGATGCCGGCTCTTCTCGCGGCCCATTTCTCGGCTTTGATGCCTCTGGGCTGACCGCCGCCGACGATGCATCCGCCGGGGCATCCCATGACTTCGATGAACTGGAAGTTTTCGCCTGCCTTGACCATTTCCATGACCTGGGCTGCGCCGTCGAAGCCGCTGGTAACGGCAACTCTGGCGGTGAAGCCTTCAAGGAACTTGTACTCGGGCAGTACCTTGTCGAAGGTAAGCTCGGCGACCTTTACCTGGTCGGAAGTCCCGAGAGGAGCCACGTGGAGATTGTCGAAGGGCAGCTCACGTCCGGTGACCAGCTCGTACACAGTTCTGAGAGCAGCTTCCATAACGCCGCCTGTGACGCCGAATATGTCCGCGGCGCCTGTGGAGAGACCCATGACGGGATCAAAGTCCTCATCCTTGAGGTTGATGAAGTCGATTCCCGCCTGCTTGATCATATTGGCGAGTTCTCTTGTGGTGAGGACCGCATCAACGTCCCGGATACCGTTTCTGGTCATTTCCGGACGAATGATCTCAAACTTTTTGGCGGTACAGGGCATGACGGATACGACGTAGATGTCCTTGGGATCCTTGCCCAGTTTTTCGGCGTAATAGCTCTTTGTGAGAGCGCCCTGCATCATGTGGGGCGACTTGCAGGAGGAAAGGTTGTCAAGCAGCTCGGGGTATCTGTGCTCGATGAACTTGATCCATCCGGGGCTGCAGGAGGTCATCATCGGAAGGACGGCCTTGCCGCCTGTGAGAGCGGCTTTTGCCCTCTGCAGGAATTCGGTGCCCTCTTCCATAATGGTGAGATCCGCGCCGAAGTTTACGTCGAAGACTTCGTCAAAGCTGAGCTGACGGAGAGCCGCCACCATCTTTCCGGTGGCAACGGTGCCCGAGGGCATTCCGAAGGGCTCGCCAATGGCAACTCTGACCGCGGGAGCGATCTGGGCAATAACGTACTTCTTGGGATCGTCGATGGCTTTAAGCACAGGGGCGATGGCGTCGGTCTCCCGGAGAGCGCCCACGGGGCAGACGGAGATGCACTGGCCGCAGTTGGTGCAGTCGGTGTCCGCAATATGCTTTCCGAAGGAGGGTGAGATCACCGTTTTGAAGCCGCGGTTTTGAGGGTTCAGAACGCCGATCTTCTGGATGTTGTTGCACATCGCAACGCAGCGGCGGCAGTTCACGCACTTTGACATGTCACGGGTCATGACCGCGGAAATGTCAAGAGGAATGTCCTTGCTTTCGCCCTCGAAGCGTCTTTCGGTGATGTTCATCTTTTTGGCAAGTGCCTGAAGCTCGCAGTCAAGAGATCTGCTGCAGTTGAGGCAGTCCTTGGGATGGCAGGAAAGAAGCAGCTCAAGGTTGACTTTTCTGGCGTTGCGAACGCGCTCGGTGTTTGTCTTAATGTCCATTCCGTCGCTGACCTTGATCATGCAGGCTGCCTGGAGGTTGCGCATGGGACGTCCGTTGGTCTCCACCTCGACGACGCACAGACGGCAGCCGCCGAACTGGTTAACGCCTTCAAGGTAGCAAAGGGTGGGTATATAAATATTGTTTTCTCTCGCGACTTCGAGAATGGTTTTGCCGGCGTCAGCGGTGTAAGGCTTGCCGTTGATGGTTATGTTTACCGTACTCATTTTTCTGACCCTCCTTACTCTTTAATGATCGCGCCGAACGAGCAGTTCGAAGAGCAGGTGCCGCACCTGATACACTTGTCCTGATCGATAACGTGGATCTCTCTGGCTTTGCCGCTGATGCAGCCCACAGGGCAGTTGCGCTTACAGAGCGTGCATCCCTTGCACTTGACGGGATCGATGTAATATTTCGCCAATGCGGAGCAGATGTGCGCGGGGCAGATCTTATCTACTATGTGAGCCTCGTACTCTTCGCGGAAATTCGCCAGCGTGGAAAGGACGGGGTTCGGAGCGGTCTGGCCGAGTCCGCACATTGCGGTGTCCTTAATGGTGGCTGCCAGCTCCTGGAGGGTGTCAAGATCCTTGAGCTCGCCTTTTCCGAGCGTGATGCGCTCGAGAGTCTCCAGCATGCGTTTCGTGCCTATACGGCAGGGGGTGCATTTGCCGCAGGACTCGTCCTGAATGAACTGCATAAAGAATCTGGCGGTATCCACCATGCAGGTGTCCTCATCCATAACGATAAGTCCGCCTGAACCCATGATAGCGCCAAGGGCTGTCAGCGACTCGTAGTCCACCGACGTGTCGATGTTCTTTTCCGTTATGCATCCGCCGGAGGGGCCGCCCATCTGAGCCGCTTTGAATTTCTTTCCGTCGGTGATTCCGCCGCCGATCTCGTACACGAGCTTGCGGAGGGTAGTGCCCATGGGTACCTCGACGATACCGGTGTTGATGACGTCGCCTGCAAGCGCGAACACTTTCGTGCCTTTGCTCTTGCCAACGCCGTAGGACGCGAACCACTCTGCGCCCTTATTAATAATAGCGGGGATGTTGTAGTAGGTCTCAACGTTGTTGATAATGGTCGGGCATCCGAAAAGACCGCTCTCGAAGGGGAACGGAGGCTTCTGGCGGGGCTCGCCGCGCTCGCCCTGAATGGAGTTCATGAGCGAGGTCTCTTCGCCGCAGACGAAGGCGCCTGCGCCGATGCGGAGCTCTATGTCGAAATTGAAGCCGGAGCCTAAGATATTCTTTCCCAGAAGTCCGAATTTGTGAGCGATCTTCACCGCTTTGCTGAATCTTTCAACGGCAACGGGGTACTCGGCGCGGCAGTAAACGTAGCCATTCTGGGCTCCGATGGCGTAGCCGCCGATCATCATACCTTCAATGAGGCAGAAGGGGTCGCCCTCGATGACCGATCTGTCCATGAACGCTCCGGGGTCGCCCTCGTCGGCGTTGCAGACGATGCACTTGCGGTCGCCCTCGGCCTTCATTCCGGCGCTCCACTTAACACCCGTGGGGAAGCCCGCGCCGCCGCGGCCTCTCAGTCCGGAAGCGGTCACTTCGTCAACGATCTGCTGCTGAGTCATACCGAAGGCCTTCGCCGCAGCGGTAAAGCCGCCTTTGGCAATGTAAGCCTCGATGGAGTCGAAGGGGATCTTGCCGCACTTGTCGAGAACGATCTGCACCTGGTCCGCGAAGAAGGGTATGTCGTCTATGCGGGGGATGTGCTTGTTCGCATTGGCGTCGAAGAATGTGTATTCTTCAATGACCTTTCCGCCAAGGATCTGGCTGTCGATTCTCTCCTTCGCGCGTTCGGGAGTAACGTGAACGTAGTAGATACGTTCGGGCTCGATGAGGACCACAGGTCCCATGGCGCAGGTGCCCATGCAGCCGGTGAATATAACGTTCACTTTATCGGACAGTTCCAGTTTCTTTATATAGGAGTCCACAAAATGCTTGGTCTCCTGGCACTTGCCCGAAACGCATCCGCCGCCGCCGCAGACGTATATAGTATGCTCGT
The DNA here is from genome assembly GCA_017959965.1 of Clostridia bacterium. Lineage (GTDB taxonomy): Bacteria > Bacillota > Clostridia > UBA1212 > UBA1212 > UBA1212. The sequence continues at coordinate 8,915 of JAGCZO010000044.1, forward strand.
ATTTACCTGCGGACTCGTTGTAAGCCTCGGCAATACGCTTGAGATCTTGTACATCTTTCACTCTCATATCATTCACCTCTGTACTGGTCAAGGATTCCCGCGATATCATCGGGCTTTACCTGTTTAAACACTTCATCGTCAACGACCACCGCGGGAGCAAGTCCGCAGGCGCCGACGCAGCGAGTCACGTGGATCGAGAAAAGGTTGTCAGCAGTGGCCTCGCCAATGCCGATACCCAGGATCTCCTGAAGCTTTTCGATAAGCAGCTTTCCGCCGCGCACGTAGCAGGCGGTGCCGAGGCAAACCTTTACGTCGTGCTTTGTCTTCGGAGTCGTGGAGAAGAACGAATAAAAGCTCGAAACGCTGGAAACGTACGACACAGAGAAGCCCATATTGTCTGCAACGTATTGCTGGACTTCATACGGGAGATAGCCGAATATCTCCTGAGCCGCGTGCAGCACCTGAATGAGGCAGCCTTCCTTTCCGCTGTAAAGGTCGATCACGTTGGCTAACTTTTCAAAGTTGGCCGCCATCTCTTTGTCAGAAAGAGAAACATTATTTACAACATCGCTCATTAGTTTACCACCTTATAAAAAAAGATAATCTGCGCGCTTTGAAACGCGTGCAAACGCTGATAAAAATTTATAATATCAAAATCTCCGGAAGCCGTCAACAATAATTATCGTTTTAGCGCCCTTTTTTTCCTGAATTATCACGGTTTCCGGCCGCCGCTCCCCGGAGGCTTTTCCAGGCCCTTTCGGGCGCCTTTCCCATGCCGCCGCGGGGCACGCTTGTAATTACAGAAAGGCCCGCCGGCCTGTGCTTTTATGCGGCGGCCGGCGGGTCTTTCCCGCAGGAAGTTTTTCATTCCTGCTCTGTTACAGGTTTAATTATCAAACCTTCTGTTTGAAAATCAGTAGTTCTCCCTGGCGTGGTAGGTGGTGTGGAGGTCGTGGTGGGCAAGCTCGCTGCCGGGCTCGCCGTAGAATTCCTCGTACAGCTTTTTGATCACCGGGTTCTCGTGAGATTTGCGGATAGGAAGATCCGCGTCCTCTTCGTAGGTAGCTTTCGCTCTGAGGGCTCTGAGATCGACCCAGCTTCTTACCTGCGAGGGCTGGATGACCTGGCCGCCGCCGTTGACGCATCCGCCGGGGCAAGCCATTATCTCTATGAAGTCATACTCCGCTTCGCCGTTCCTGACGGATTCGAGAAGCTTGCGGGCGTTGCCGAGACCGCTTGCGACAGCGACTCTTATGGTCTTTCCCGCGACCTTGACCTCAGCGGTCTTGATACCCTGTACGCCGCGTACCGCGTGATAGTCGATGTCCTTAAGCTCTTCGCCGGAGAGGATATCGGCAACCGTTCTGAGGGCCGCTTCCATAACGCCGCCTGTGGCGCCGAAAAAGACGCCTGCGCCCGTCGCGCGGCCCATGGGGTCGTCGAACTCCGAATCGGGAAGGCTGCAGAAATCGATGCCCGCCTCTTTGATCATGGCGGCAAGCTCTCTGGTGGTCAGCACGGCGTCAACGTCCACAAAGCCCGAGGAGTTCTTCATCTCGTCCCTCTTTGCCTCAAATTTCTTCGCGGTGCAGGGCATAACGGAGACCATGAATATCTTGGCGGGATCTATGCCCATTTTCTTCGCGTAATAGGTCTTTACGACGGCTCCGAACATCTCGTGGGGAGATTTGCAGGTCGAAAGATTGTCCAGAAAATCCGGGAAATTGTGCTCGCAGAATTTGATCCATCCCGGTGAGCAGGAGGTGATCATGGGAAGCTTTCCGCCGTTCTTTATCCTGTGAAGAAGCTCTGTGCCCTCCTCCATGATGGTGATGTCCGCGCCGGTGTCGGTGTCGAAGACCTTGTCAACGCCAAGGCGTCTGATGGCGGTGTACATCTTGCCCGTGGGTCTTGAGCCGAGGGGCATGCCGAAGGCTTCGCCAATGGAGAACCTTACCGCAGGGGCCGTCTGGAACACAACGTATTTGTCGGGATCGGCAATGGCGGCCCAGACTTCTTTTTTCTCGGATCTTTCCGTAAGAGCTCCCGTCGGGCACACCGCTATGCACTGGCCGCAGTTAACGCATGGAGTGTCGGCAAGAGATCTGCCGAAGGGAGAAGCGACTATCGTTCTGTAGCCTCTTTCCATGGTGTCGATAACGCCCACAGTCTGAACGTTTTTGCAGACGCTTACGCATCTTCTGCAGAGAACGCATTTGTTCGGATCTCTTACAACGGAAGGCGAGATGTTGTCGATAGGCAAAGGCTTCAGGTCGGTAAGCGCCGGGAATCTTATTCCGTCAACGCCAAGCTCCTTGGCCAGAGTCTGAAGCTCGCAGTTCTGGGACCTTGAGCACTCAAGGCAGCGTCTGTCATGGTTCGAAAGTATGAGACCGAGGGTTATCGTCCTTGATTTTCTCACCTTGGGCGAATTTGTTATAACTTCAAGGCCTTCGGAGACCGGATACACGCAGGCGGCCTGGAGCGCCCTGGCGCCCTTGATCTCCACGACGCACATACGGCAGGCGCCGATCTCATTTATATCTTTAAGGAAGCAAAGTGTCGGGATCTTAACGCCGGCCTGTCTCGCGGCTTCCAGAATCGTTGTTCCCTCCGGAACTGTCACCGGGGTACCGTCTATTTTAAGGTTGATCATTTTCATCAGCGTACACCCCCTTATTTCTTGGAAATCGCGTTGAACTTACATCCGCTGATGTAGGCTCCGCACTTGACGCATTTGCTTTGGTCTATAGTCATGGAAGGAAGCTTGTGGCCGGGAGCGGTGTAATCCGTCTTCAAAATGGCGTCAGCCGGGCAGTTTCTTGCGCACTTGCCGCAGCCGATGCACTTTTCAAGGTCGATGGTGTACTGCATGAGCGCCTTGCAGACGCCTGCGGGACATTTCTTATCCACAACGTGAGCAATATATTCGTCTTTGAAATATTTCAGAGTCGAGAGCACCGGGTTAGGAGCAGTCTGTCCGAGACCGCAGAGCGCCGAGGATTTGATGGCGTCCGCAAGCTCGTAGAGATCGTCTATGTCGGAGAGCTCGCCCTGTCCCTTTGTGATCTTATCAAGGATGTCGTACATCCTCTTGATTCCGATCCTGCACGGAGGGCACTTGCCGCAGCTTTCATCCACCGTGAACTCAAGGAAGAATTTGGCGATATCCACCATACAGGTGTCTTCGTCCATGACAATGAGACCGCCCGAGCCCATCATTGACCCTATCTTTGCGAGAGAATCGTAATCGATGGGGGTGTCGACGAGGGATGCGGGTATGCATCCGCCGGAAGGTCCGCCTGTCTGGGCCGCCTTGAATTTCTTTCCGTTGGGGATGCCGCCGCCGATGTCGTAAATGATCTCCCGGAGCGTTGTTCCCATAGGAACCTCGACGAGGCCTGTGTTCTTGATCTTACCGCCAACGGCAAAGACCTTGGCGCCGGTGCTGGTGGGAACGCCGATGTTCTTGTACCACCCGGAGCCTTTGAGGATGATCTGGGGAACGTTGGCGTAGGTTTCAACGTTGTTAAGTATGGTCGGCTCGGCAAAAAGACCTTTGACCGCCGGGAAAGGAGGCCTGGGTCTGGGCTCGCCTCTGTGACCTTCAACTGAAGTCATGAGAGCCGTTTCTTCGCCGCAGACGAAAGCGCCGGCGCCCAGTCTGAGTTCTATCCTGAAGGAGAAATCGGTGCCGAATATGTGATCGCCGAGTATTCCGTACTCTTCGGCCTGCTTAATGGCGATCTCGAGTCTCTCGACGGCTATCGGATATTCCGCTCTTACGTAAATGTAGCCCTGATTCGCTCCGATGGTGTATCCGGCGATGGCCATGGCCTCGAGGATCTCGTGGGGGTCGCCCTCCAGAACGCTTCTGTCCATGAAGGCTCCCGGGTCGCCTTCGTCTGCGTTGCAGCAGACGTATTTCTGATCCGAAACACTGTTCTTCGCGAAGAGCCATTTCTTTCCGGTGGGGAAGCCTGCGCCGCCGCGGCCTCTTAAGCCCGAATCCAGCAGCACGTTTATTACTTCGTCCGGCGTCATCTCGGTGACGACTTTGGCAAGAGCCTGGTAGCCGTCAACGGCAATGTATTCGTCTATATCCTCGGGGTCGATCTTTCCGCAGTTGTGGAGAGCTATACGGACCTGCTTCGTGAAGAAAGCGCTGCCCTCCAGGTCTTCCTCGGTGATCTCGCCTTCCTTTTTCCTGGCGGAGAAATTCTCGAGAAGCCTTTTCACGATGCGGCCGTTCATAATGTGCTCGGTCACGATCTCTTCGATATCCTCCGGCTGCACCGTGCAGTACATGGCGTCCTCGGGATAGATAACGACGATCGGACCTTCGGCGCAGAGTCCGAAGCATCCCGTTTTTACCAATTTAACTTCGCCGGTGAGGTCATACTTTGCAAGCACTCTCTCAAATTCCTTACAGAGAACGTCCGAACCCGAAGATTTGCATCCCGTTCCGGCGCAGCAGAGAATGTGCGCTCTGTACTTTTTTCCCTCTTCCGGAGGGATCTCCCCGATCGCTTTTTTTGCTAACTCAGGTATCCTGTCCGAAAAGATCTTCTTTCTGACGGCTATCTTTGACAACGCTTTTTCTTTAAGAGCGTTCAGTTCCTGTCTGGTAATCATCTGCTCACCCTCCCGTCAGTTCTTGTATTTTGCGATTATTGCGGGAACGTCGTCCGGCTCTTTCTTTCCGTAAACGTCCGAATTGATCGTAAAAACAGGAGCGAGACCGCAGGCGCCGATGCATCTGCAAGCCTCTATCGAGAACTTTCCGTCCTCGGTGCAATCGCCCACGCTGATCCCCAGCTCTTCCTGAATCTTATCCAGGAGCTTGTCAGAGCCCTTAACGTAGCAGGCCGTTCCGAGACATACGGAAATCTTGTATTCTCCCTTCGGCTTAGTAGAGAACTGCGTGTAGAAAGTCACAACTCCGTAAACCTCGGCAAGAGGAACGTTCAGCCCCTCAGCAACGGTTTTCTGCACCTCGACAGGCAGATAACCGTAGATCCCCTGCGCCTCGTGAAGGACGCGGATCAGGGAACCGCGAATGTTTTTGTTGGCTTCAATGACTTCAAGGAGTTTCTGATACTTTTCGTCGTTTTTCAGACACCCATTGTCCATGTAAAAAACCTCCGTTTAAAATGTAAAATTAACTTTTTTTGAGACGAACCTCAAACCGATGAATTATACCACATTGTACAGTTCGATTTCAAGCCTTCCGAGGCTCTTTTCCGGTACTGATCCGTCAAAAATACAAACTAATTCACAAATTGTTTGTGTCTACCAGCGGAATTTTCTGGCGACCACGGTTTTGTCAACGCCAATGAAATTCCCGACTCCCTGGGCAAAGCCTGCGTCGTAACGGTGACCGTCCAGATAAGCGTGCATCGAATAGGGGAACTGGACGCGTTTTTCAAGCTCGTGCTCCGCGTAGACCGATCCGTCTATCACCAGCTCCTCCCTCTGTTTGGCAACTCTTCTGAAGACGATCTCCCGGCCCTGCGCATTGGTTTTGATGAGCACTTTGACTTTCTCGTCCGTGAATTCGGAACGTATGGGAGCGGTATTCTCATGCACCGCATTTTCGTCTTCCCCGTCACCGGTTGCCGGAAAAACCGACGGCGCGGTGGATCCGGTGGCCTTGACCCTTTTTATGCAGATGAAGATCGTGTAGCCGGAGCCCAGCAGAGCGAACAGCATGCCGAGGCCCAGATCCTTGAACCAGCCCGAGGCCACTTCGCCGATCTTCATAAATTCGGGAACCACCGCCATGCTCTCGAAAAACGTAAGAGCGTAGTCGATCTCGCCCTCTTTGTACCAGGTCATGTAGGCGTCGTATACGTCCTTGCTGATACAAATATACCAGGCCGCGACCAGAACAAGGAGAGCTATCACGGAGGAAATGATGACCCCCTTGATGCTCTCCTTCTTAGCAAACAGCTTATATCCCTTGATGGCGAGAATAACGCCTAAAAAGCCGCATATCGATGAGATAATGCCTACCTGGTACAGTAAGAACCAGGCAAGTCCGCCTATAAGTGAAAATAGAAAAGCTCCCGCGATGCCCGCGGCAACTCTCTCGCCGCTGTTTCCGGAGATCTTTTCTCCGGATCCTGCAAATTCATCCATTTCGGAAATCCTCCCTGTGGACCGCCTTTAAGGCCGCCTTTTCGGCCCTCCGGTTACCGCTCAGTCCTCTCCTTTGCCGGCTTCTAATTCATCCTCCGGGTCTTCCCCGTCAAAGTTTTCACCTTCAAAAAGCTGTGAAACGATCTCGTTTGCCTCTGCAAGCTTTTCCTCCGGCACGAACACCCGGACCCAGTCGGCCATACCGGTCTTCATGGCAAGGCCGGCGCCGTAAACGGGAACTCCCCCGCACTCGATGCCGTTGTCTTTGAGGGCCTCCATGAGCATTCTCGCCCAGATCTCCTCTTTTTCGCAAAGAAAAACAAAATCGCCGCCGTTCATTTTACAGTCCTCCGGTCAGCGGACCTTCATCCTGAGATCGCCCGTGGCGGGGAGCTCAAATCTGACAAGCTTCATGGAAGCGAGCCTCGAAAACATTCTCTCGCCGTAGGCGCTCATCATTTCCTTCATATCCAGATTTGATATCACTATGCACTTTCTCGCCGGATCCGCGACTATGCCGTCGATTATCACCTCAAGCATATCCTGCCTTGCGGGGGTCATGCGCTCCGTTCCCAGCTCGTCCAGGACCAGCAGGTCCGCATTCTGAACGATCTCAAACACGTTGTCCCGTCTTTCCTGAAGTCTCTCGTCGTCGCCGTAGTAAAGAAGCGTCTGCATGAGCATCGGAACAGTGGCGTATACCGCAAAGACTCCGGTCCTTATGAGCTCCGTGGCAGTTATACTTGCCAAAAAAGTTTTTCCCACGCCTGCTTTTCCGTAGAACAGCCTGTTTCTTCCGTTGGCGAAATCGCTGACGAATTCTTTTGCGTCTGCCAAAAGTCTTTCCGCCGCGGGCCTGTCGGAGGCCGCAAAGATGCCAATGTCAAAAGCCTCGAAGCCCTTCTTTACGGGGATCCCGGACTCCTCAAGAATGACGTCCACGCAGTTCTTTCTGTAGCAGTCGCAGTAGACCGGCACTCCGTTATCGTCAACGGTACGGCCCGTGTCGCCGCATTTCGCGCAGGTGCAGCAGCCGTCAAGGTAGTCTGCGGGGAAGCCGCCCTTTTTCAGCAGCTCCTCTCTTTCGGTGCCGAGCCTCATGAGCTCATTTTCCGCTTCCTTGTACTCCTCTGTTCCCTTTCTGCCTTTTGAAGCAAGGGAGACCAGTCTGATGCCCGCCCCGGATATGCTCTTCTCGATCTTTGTATACTCGGGAAGCGCGGCAGACACCTCCGCTGTTCTGCGTTCCTTCGTCTGAAGGTTTTCAAGCCTCAGTCCCTCGTATATTTTTTCTACCCGGGCAGTTATTTCGGCGCGGTCTATCATGGTATCCTCCGTTTACGGGCGTAAACGTCCGTTTCATGGCGGCTGCTCCGCCGTTCAATTCTGTTTGTCTGGACTGTCATTTGAGCCGTCCTGCGCGGCGCCGCTGTCGCGGTTCTCCAGCCACGCAAAGAAGTCCTCGTCGTACTTTCTTTCTCCGCCGTAATGTTTCTGAGTGTCGGCGGACGCCGCATTCTTACCGCGGCCCCCGGAGCCTGTTCCGGCTTCTTTCTTCGCTTTTTCGGCGGCCCTCAGATCCTCATAATATTGTTTCACCTCGTCGGCGGTCCTGAACCCGTTGGCCTCCCATTTGGCGGTTTCCCGGTCGATGGCTGCCACGGTGAACGCCCTCACTCTGTTCGTATTGTCAAGGTAGACCGCAAGCATGTCCGTGGTTATGCCCTTGTCAAGCCAGGAGGAGATAACGCTGGTCTCCTGCTCCGTAAACGGCCTGCTGAAATTCAGCTTCTTAGTGACAAAGCCTATGTATTCCCTCACCGCGCCTGTCCTCTTCTCCCGCTCGGCAACGTCCTCCGGCGTCACGACCTTGTCCGCGTACCAGTTTTCGGCCACCTTGGCAACGTAGTTGTAGAAATTCGAAGCGGCGCCCTTGGTGCGGATCCCCTTGCAGGACGCAAAGAGAATATATATAGTTTCCGGTTCAAAGCCGTACTCGCCCGCGCACTTCCTTATAAAGTCGTACCACCTGGCGTTCATGCGTCCCGCAAAGAACTCGTTGTTGATATTCGTGACCACCTCTTTGAACTCACGGCCGTAGGAGGTGTCCCGCATTTTGTCGGTCAGGAGGTCCTCTTTCCTTTTCGCGTAGGCATCCCTCAAAGCCGAATCCGCGGTCAGAATGATATTCTCGCCGTCCACCACCGCCACTCCTGCAAGCTCAAGCTCCTCCAGAGCGCTCCCGCAGGCTTCACCGCTTATACGGAGCACCGCCGACGCGTCGGACGGATAATACTCGTTACCCTCGGCAAAGCACCGCTTGATATACAGGTAAAGCTTCACTGCGTCCCCTGAAAGAACGCCGATGATAGTGTCCGTGAATGCGTATGAAACGGGGAAAAAGCCTCCGTTGTCCCGCTGTTTGAGAAGTTTCATTGGATATACTCCTTGAAAAAGGTCTTGGCTTTGTTTCAGTTGAGCGGCGTGACTCCGGTCTTTATCGCGTGGACGACAAACCTTCCGTTGGCTTTCGAGTAGAGGAAGCAGGTGGAAAGGGTCAGAATATCGTCGCCGGAATCGACCTCAACGCCGGTGTCGTAGGCCGAGTCGCTTTTAAGCTTCCGCAGAAAGCTGTCGTATTCATCCTCCGTAGGAAAATATGTGTCGATGTAGTAGTTCTCGGTGTCGGTCTCATAGGCCGAGAATATCTTCCACATCGTAACGGAGTCTTTGTTGTAAGTGTATATGACCGAATGCTCGTCGTAATAGCTCTTGTTCAAGTAAAGCTTAAGAAGGCCGAACATGGTGCCGTTCTGGACGTTGTGCCCGTAAACAATAGTGTGCCCCCGCAGGTCCGCACTGTCGCTGCGGTAGTCCATGAAGAGCGTGCCGGCGATATTGTCCTCGCCGTCCATATTTCTTCTCAGGTAGTACTCGTTGTTCTCAGCCTGGACCACGGGGTAGTTCACGTAGGAATTGTCGATAAACATCCAGAGAACGAAATCCGGATACGCCAATGAGAACTGGGTGAGCTTCTCGCTGTCCGTGATCTGCGGGTAGTCGAAGCGCCCTGTTTCCACTGTCTTTCCCTCAAATTCGGGATAGACGGGAGTCTCCCGCTTTTCCACCTCCGGGCCCGTGTAGGACTGTACCGCGATGCTCCTGTTCTGGGCCTCGCTGTACCTGATGTCCTTTGTGTACTCGTATATTCTTTTGGCCAGCATAACGGCGGCCACTATGAACACCGCCAATGCCAGCACCCTGATGATCAGCATGAAGTTGAAGGGTTTCTTTCCCGAGGAATTCCGGGGAACGCTGCCCTTTCTGCTTTTCCGTTCGATCTTTTCGGCAAGCTCAACAGGTATCTCAAGCGTATATTCGTTTTTGTCGGAATACGAAAAGCAATCCTTCCGTGCCATAACAGATCAAACCTCTTCGCCCCGGCCGCGCAGTCTGCGGCCCTTGCGTCTTCGTGTTTACGAAATTATACAATCCCGGGAGCTCTTTTTCAAGGACGCTCCGCGCCTTCGGGAGCCGCTCCGGTCCGCTGTATTGTAAAAGAAGAATATTGAAATTCGATGAAAAGCTTCCTGTGACCGAATATACGGGAAACTGTCGCGGCAGCGATACGGAGGCCGTTTTCACTTGTGTTTTGCGGTCTGCCTCTGGGCAATTACCAGCTCGTAATAAAGACCCTTCTTCTCCATCAGCTCCTTGTGGGTGCCGATCTCCGCGATCCTTCCCGCATCGAGCACCACTATCTTCGAAGCGTTTCTCAAGGTGGAAAGCCTGTGGGCAATGGCGACGGTGGTCCTGTCCTTGACAAGCTCTCCAATGGAATCCTGGACCTGCTTTTCCATTTCGGTGTCCAGAGATGAGGTCGCCTCGTCAAGTATCAGTATTCTTGGGTCTCTCAGTATTGCCCTTGCGATGGCCACTCTCTGCCTCTCGCCGCCGGAAAGAGTATATCCCTTCTCGCCGATCTTCGTGTTGTACCCGTCGGGAAGCTTCACGGCAAAGTCGTGGACCCCGGAAAGCTTGCTGCAGCGCAGCACCTCGTCAACGGTCGCCCCCGGTTTGGCGTAGACAAGATTCTCGTAAAGGCTTCCGCTGACCAGCACGGTCTCCTGGAGCACCGCTCCCAGCTGGCTCCTGAGGCACTCCCGGTCGTAATCAAGTATATCCGTGCCGTCGATAAGGATGCGTCCTCCGGAGGGTTCGTAGAGGCGCATAATGAGATTTATAAGCGTGCTCTTGCCTACACCGGAACGTCCCACAAGGCCGATCATCTCTCCCGGCTTCATTTCCAGATCAATGTTCTTAAGGACCATGGACGTTTCCTCATATCCGAAGGAAACGTTCTCGAAGGTGATGTGTCCCTCGATCCTTTTGGCGATCCCACGCTCCTCCTCGTCCTCCTCGGGTTCTTCGAGAAGTCCGAAAATTCTGTTGGCGGAGGTGAGCACCCTCAGCATGTGGGAGGGGAAATTGGCAAGCCACCCCAGCGGCTCGTAGATCATGCCCGCGTAGGCGGAGAACATCGCACACTCGCCAATGGTCATGCTGCCGCTAAGGATCATGTTGCCGGTGTAGAACAGGAGGAAATACGTGCCCGCGGAAAGGCCAATGCTTATGAAAGGCGACAGTACCGCCAACAGTATCTCGGTCTTAACGGAAACGTCCCGTTCCTCGGAGGCTGCCTTGCCGAACCTTTTGTGCTCCCTGGCTTCGGTCCCGTAGGCTTTCACCACCCGTATCCCCGAAAGAATGTCGTGGAGCGCGCCGGAGGTCTTGGACGAGGCCTCTCTTTGTCTGCCCATCAGCCTTCTGGCGTGCTTGTGGAACGCCGCGATGGCCGCAACGGTGACGGGCATGGGCAGCAGGAATATCACCAGCAGCTTCCAGTCGTAGACCGCGGTGACCACCGAAACGACTATCAGCATAAGGACCTGCTGTATGAAGCTGGGGAGCCAGTTGTTCACAAAGCCCTGCATCTGCCCGGAGTCGCCGGAGACGGTGACCATGAGCTCTCCCGTGGTCTTCTCCTCCACCCGCTTCATCGAGAGGTTCTGTATTTTGGCGAAAAGTTTTTTTCTGATATCGATGACCGTTGAAAGGCCTATCTTCATTGAGACGTAGCTTTTCAGGAAGCCGATGCCGAGGGTGGCCAGCCTCACGCAAAGCATCAGGAGCACGGTCAGGGCAAAGGGCACGAATACCTTGTACGGATCTGCCGCGGCCGCAGCGGAAGCCTGTTCGTTTACAACGTAATCGTCCACAAGGGACCTGTTGATGGCAGGCGTGGCCATGTTTACGCCGATTAGCACGAAGGAGATGATCACGGAGAAGATGATCCCCGCCCAGTGAGGCGTGGCAAGACTCATCATCTTTTTCAGGACTTTCTTCTTGTCAAAGCATTTGACGCAGGTCTTTTCGCCGGGCTTAAGGGGCTTTCCGCACTTCGGGCACACGTTAGGCTTTAGCCTTTCGCCTGCCGCGCCGCCCGGCTTTCCGCCGTTTCCGGGGCCCTGTCCGGGTCCTTTTCCTGCCATATTTCCGGGGGTGGCTCCGCTTCCGGGCAAAGGATCAAAGCGCGTCATGCCGGAAAGCATGTCGGATATGGATTTCACGACAGGTATTATCCCCGCGGAATTGCCCGGGGTCACGTGGAAGAGAGTCCTGACCTCGCCCGTTTTTAATACAAGCTCCGCGGTCAGCACCCCGAAGTCCTTTCTCAGCTCGCAGGACTCGATGTCCGCTGCCTCGAAGACCTTTCTGCTTACCGCCCTGCCGTCTTCGCTGATCTCCGCCGCCACGGTGCCGGTCTCGGACAGAGCCACGACGCCCTTGCAGAGTCTGTTGTCCTCGTCAAGGTCGAAAAGACCGGAGGCGGCAGGTACGAAACCGCCCTCGCCAAAGCCCGCGCAGAGAGACGCCAACCTGCTTTCCATCTCGGCCGCCCGTTTCAGCTCTGCTTTATTCGGTTTCCCGCCTCCGTTTCCTTTGGCGGCGCTTTTCCCGTTCTTTCCCATTGGCAATACCCTTTAAGCGGTCATATCCGCTGCGAAGTTTTGTTTTCAAATTCAAGGCGCTCTTTGGCGCTCACAGATAAAGTTCTATCCTGCGGCGGCTTGCCTTGTCCAGGGCCGAGGCGTCGGCGATCTCAAAACGGTTGCCGTCAACGTCGGTTATCAGACGCCGCGTCTCCGTCACGTGGAAGATGCTTCCGTAGGTGTCCTTCAAAGCAAATTCCGCTTTGTTTCCGTCCTCCGTGTCCACCTTCCATGTGGTTATGCCGTTTTTGTCCTTTATTTCCAGTATTTTTGTGATACGCCTGACAAAATGCCTGCGCAGGATCTCCTTCTCGATGGCGGCAAGGCTGCCGCCTTCAAACTCATCGATGTCCCGGATCATGCCAACCTCCTCCTTGTCGGCATTGAGAGCGCTGACAAGCTTTCTGTTGGTGTTGAAGGGGAACAGGAGATGCAGTATGACCCGCTTTTTTTCTCCCGTCTTTTTGTCGCAAAGCATCAGGCAGCCGCCCCCGTCGGAGAACTCGGAATTCTCCGGGGTCAGATAGCGGACCTGGGTCGCCAGAAGCGCCTCCCGGTCAAAAAGTCCGGTGCCCTGAGGGGTGCTTCCGTTATCCGCTTTTACATTATCTGTTTTGTTATCCTGAGGCATTTTTGCTCCTCTCCGCCTGCAATACCCGTTCCCGGGCGGCCTCCGTTAAGCGCCTGCAGGCTTCTTTTCATAAGCCTTTTCAAGACTTGCGCTGTGTCCGGCATCGTCTTCTTCGATTATATTCTTCATGGCTTCGATCTGAAGCATGTAAAGTCTTCTGTAGATCCCGTCCTGCATAATGAGTTCCGCGGACGTGCCCTCTTCGCAGAGCCTGCCGTTTTCGATCACTATTATCTTATCGACACCGCTGAGGGTGGAAAGTCTGTGGGCAATGGTGATGGTGGTGCGGTCCCTGGAGAGCATGTCAAGGGAAAGCTGGATCATCCTTTCCGTCTTTGTGTCCATGCTGGCGGTAGCCTCGTCAAGCACAAGGATCGCGGGCTTTTTGAGGATCGCCCTGGCAATTGATATGCGCTGGCGTTCGCCTCCGGAGAGATTCTTTCCTCCAAGGCCAACCTTTGTCTGGTAGGCTTCCTCGAGCTTGACGATGAATTCATGGGCTCCGGCAAGTCTCGCAGCCTCCACTACCTCCTCGGGGCTCGCGTCTTCCTTGGCGTAGGCGATATTGTCGTAGATGGTGCCCTCAAAAATGTAGGTCTCCTGGGATACGATGGCGATGTTGTCCCTGACCAGGCCGACGGAGATGTCTTTTATGTTCTCGCCGTCGATCATTATGCTGCCGGATTCCGTGTCGTAAAGCCTGAGAAGAAGATTGGCGATGGTGCTCTTGCCGGCGCCGGAATGTCCCACGATGCCCAGGGAGCCCCCTGCCGGAACTTTGAAGGAAACGTGGTCGATGATCCTCCTGTTCTTTTCGTAGGAGAAGCAGACGTCCCTGAACTCGATCTCTCCCTTTACAGTGTCCTTCGGCGACGGCGAACCGCTCTCCTTGACGGAGGGCTCCGCGTCATATATCTCGAACAGTCTCCTGAGGGCATTGGCAAAGTCCGCAAAGGAATCCATCATGTCCGCCAATGAATAGAGAGGGGAGTTGAGCATATTGCAGTAGGAGAGGAAAGCGGCAAAGAAGCCGTAAGTCATATGACCTTTTATGGTGAGCCAGCCCCCCACGAGCCAGACCAGTATGGTGGAAATATACATCACAAGTCTCAGTCCGGGAGGCGCAATGTTTCTGAATATAATGATGCGGCGGGAGCTGGCCGCCAGGTCCTCGGTGACGTCCTTGAAGCGGTCCGTCTCCTGTTTTTCCATGGCGAAGGCCTTCGTCACCTTGATGGCTCCCATGGAGTCTGTAAGCCTTCCGTTGAAGCGTCTCGCGGCGGCGTGTCTTTTAAAATGCAGATAGTGCTGGCGTCTGAGAGTCTTTAAGGCCAGCCAGAAGAAAAGAGGAAGCACGGCAACGCAGACCGCCGCCAGGCCCGGCTGCATGGTGAACATAACGATCGCCACTACGATTATCTTGGCAATGCTGACCACGTAGTAGGACAGGCCCTCCACGAAAAACCAGTGGATGCTCTGGGAGTCCTCGTTGATCTGGGTCATGAGGCCGCCGGTCTGCCTTCCGGTGAAGAAATCAAGGGAAAGCCTCTTCATGGCCTCAAAAATGGTGACCTTAAGGTCGTAGACAAGGAAGCCCGCGGTCTTCGCGGTAATGATCCTCGCCGCCATGTTCACCAGCTTCTCGGCGATCTCTATTCCCGCCACTATGAGGACCACCATGAGTATCTTCCCGTAGAAGGGATCGCCCTCGGCAAGCACGCGGTCGTAGAAAAACGTTGACGAGAAATACGGGGTTATAACGCCAATGCCGCTGACGATGAGCAGCAGGGCCAGCATTAGGGCCACCCGCCAGGCGTACTTCTTCGCGAATATCGCAAACTTCTTCACGATGCCCGCCCCGCTTCTGCAGTAAAGGCAGGTCTTTGACGCGGGGTTTGCGTAGCGTCTGCCGCAGACGGGGCAGAAAAGCTCCGGGGAAAAATCGCCGGGCTCGCCCCCTTCGTAAGCACCCTGCTTCAGCTGCATGCAGTACTTGACGAAGAGGATCATGTCGTTCTTGGCGGAAAAGGTGCACATCGCCAATACTTTTTCTTCTTTTTCCGAGCAGGCGATGACCCTTCCGGTGGAGATAAGCTCCTCGAGCCTGAGCTCGTCAAAATCGTCAAAGGATACGGTCACCGCCGAGGACGCGTTGAAGACCCTCCGTGGCGAGTGTATCCCGTCCTCGGATTCTGCAAGGAAAAAAGTGCCTGAGACCGCGGTAATTGAGTCCTTTCCGGCGCATAAAAGAGCAACCCCCGGCGTTGCGTCGAGGGTCAGGTCCGAAAGAGCGAATATCACAGGCTCGCCCTTGAAGCCGCACCCCGCGAGGATCTCGGCGTATTCTTTTTTGAGAGCGCTGATCTCCAGCAGTTTTTCCATAGTTCCTTCCTTCGGCTTTTGCCTTTGGCGGTTTCAAGAAAAGAGTCTTTGTCTGTGAAGTTACTGTCAGATGTATTTTTGTTCGAGATAGTCGGCGAACACGTTGGCGTCCAGAGGGCCGCAGATGCTTTCGAAGAGCTCGCAGGGATCGATCATTTTTCCGTGGCGCCAGATCTTGTTCTCCAGCCACGCGCTGATCTTCGCTATATTGCCGCTCCTCACGGCCTCCCAAACGTCGAACTCCTTCCCCATCTCTTTGAGATACTGAGCCCCGTAGGCTGATCCGATGGCGTATGAGGGGAAATAGCCGATGAGCCCTTCGGACCAGTGCACGTCCTGAAGCACGCCCTCCTTGTCGGAAGGCACGTCGATCCCCAGGTACTCCTTGTAGAGCCTGTTCCACTCCCCGGGAAGGTCGCCGGCCTTGAGCTCGCCTGACATCATCTTCTTTTCAAGCTCATACCTGATCATGATGTGGAGGCAGTACGTGACCTCGTCGGCCTCGGTCCTTACGAGTGATGGCTGCACCTTCGTCACCATTTTCCAGAAGGTCTTAACGTCAACGCCGTCGAGAAGAGGTGAAAAGATCTCCTTCATCTTGGGAAGGACCAGCTCGCAGAAGGCCTCGCTCCTCCCTACGATATTCTCATAGAACCTGGACTGGCTCTCGTGGATGGCCATGGAAACGCCGCTGCCGAGCATACCGAGGGCAATGTCGTCCCCGATGCCCAGCTCGTAAAGCGCGTGGCCGCCCTCGTGTATCACGGAGTACATTGACGCCGCGGGCATTGTTTCGTAATAGTGGGTCGTTATCCTCACGTCGTACTTGGAAAAATCCGTGGTGAACGGGTGCTCCGTCTCCCCCAGGGCGCAGCGCTCCTTGTCAAGGCCGATAACGTCCATGAGGTAGTCCGAAAGCAGCTTCTGTTTTTCCACCGGGAAGGGTACGCTTATGGGCCCGACGTCGATATCCGCGGACTTTTCCGCCGCCTTTGCGGCAATCGGCACCAGTCTCTTTTTGAGATCGCCAAAGAATTTGTCGCATTTTTCCGCCGTCAGGCCTTTTTCAAAGGAATCCAGCTGCGTGGTGTACGGATCTTTATCCGGAGCTCTGTAGAGCGCGAATTTCCTCGCGTAGTCGAACATCTTCTGGAGATAAGGCTCAAACAGTTTGAAGTCGTTCGTTTGCTTGGCGGTCTTCCAGACGTGCTCCGACTCCTCCCGCTGCTTCACGTACTCCACGTACTCGTCAACGGGGATGCAGTCGGTCTCGTCAAAAATGCGTCTCATCAGGACGGCCTTGCGGCGTGTCACCGGGTCAAGTGTGTCCTTCGCAGCCTCAAGGTCCTCCAGAAGCTTTACCGCCTCCGGCCCCGTTGTAAGCTCATAGGACATTCTGGAGAGCTCCCCCATGGTCTCCCCTCTTACGATCGCGCTTTTCGGAGGAGCAGACGTATTTCCATCGTAGCTGAGTATCCCCATCGCGTGGCCGAGGGCAAAACAAGTCTTTTCGTAGGCTTCGAGCCTTTCAAGCAGTTTTTCGTTCACGTCATATTCTCCATTCTTCGTCTCTGACCGCCCCGAAGACGACCCTCAGCAGCTGCTTATACTCTATATACGCGGGCTCATTTCTGAATTCGGTCATGAGATCCGCAAAAGAGCTGTAGTACCAGGCATGCTTTGCCGGGTCCTTCATGTTGAATCTGTCCCAGAGCTTTTCGCCGACCCGGCGGTAGTCCCAGAATATAGACCGGAGATTTGACAGCTTGTCGGAGAAAATGATGATCTTCTCGTCAAGAGTCGCCTTGTCCCTCACGAAATCAATGGTCTCCTGCTTCCTGACCTGCCATGAATCCGCCGACGGGATGCCGGGTCTCTTGTCCTCGGAATCGCTTTTTATGAGGCGAAGTACCTCTGAGCCGAATTTTTCGGTGATATATTCCGGGTGGCGGCGGTGTCCTCAAGCACGTCGTGGAGGATCGCGGCGGCGATAATGTTTTGGCGCGCAGCATCGTCGAAGTCGGTGGAAAGCGCCGCGGCAATGACTCCCGCCTCCATGGGGTGAACGATGTAGGGGGTGTTTGACCCTTTCCTTTTGCTTCCCATGTGCGCCTTTACGGCGAATATCATCGCTCTGTCCACAAGGCTGAGCCCCTTGTCGAATTCGGTGATGTCCGCGGGGTTGTGCATAGCCATGTTCGGCTTCTTTGATTCGGTTTCGGTCGTTTTTTCCATAGTCATTTTATCTCTGATTATCTGCATTAATGATCTGCCCTCAGGCGTCGACAACGAACCTGTAGGTGCCGCTGCCGAGCTTCTTTTCCTCTCCGCTCAGAGGAAGTATCACTCTCGCTTCGGTACCCGCGGGGATCCCGCACTCATATATGAGCTTATCGCCGTCGTAGTGCCAATCGGAGCGGATCGCTCCCCTCACCGAGTCGTAGGTGGCCTTGCAGAAGCCGATCCTTCTGTCGGGAACGGGTGCGAGCACAAACGAGCCGAAGCCCGCGGACTCGGGTCTGATACCCGCCATATAAGCGAACATCCACTCGGAGACACAGCCGTAGGCGTAGTGGTTGAAGGAGTTCATGCCCACGTCGCCAAAGCCGTTCTCGATGGAATAGCTGTTCCAGCGTTCCCAGACCGTGGTGGCCCCGGCCTTTACGGAGTAGAGCCACGAGGGCATCTGATCCTGGAGGAGGAGCGTGTAAGCCATTTCGTTAAGGCCGTACTGGGAGAGAGTCGGAAGAAGTATGCTGGTGCCGAGGAAGCCTGTCTGGAGTCTGTTGCCTTTGTCGGCGAAATTGTCCATAAGCTGCTTCTTTACCGCCTCGTAAGACTTTTCGTCGGGGAGGAGCCTCAGCTTGAGGGCAAACAGAGCCGCGGTCTGCTGAGGCAGTTTAACGGTGCCGTCCTCGTTTACGTAAGTCTCGATGAAGAACTTCTTCTCCTTCTCGTATATCTCCGCGTAGCGTCTGGCGTCGTCGGGTCTTCCCGTGGCGTCGGCCATTTCCGACATGATCATGGCGTCCCAGGCGTAGTAGCAGACCCCGAGATAGACCTGGAGGGGATTGTCGTTGGGCTCAAATGAGAGCCAGTCGCCGTAACAGGGAACGGGTCCCGCGGTGCCTTTGGAGGCCAGGAAGTGATCCATGTAAAGCTTCATGGAGCCGTAGTTCTCGTCAATGATGGTGGTGTCGCCGGACATCTTCCAGACGTAGTAAGGGACGAGGATGCCCGCGTCGGCCCATCCCATGCAGCCCATTCCAAGGACCCAGGGACCCGACGGGGCAACGCTGGGGTAGGAGCCGTCCACGCCCTGGCTGTCCTGCATATCCTGCATCCATTTCTCAAGGAAGGTCTGGGCGGCTGTCGAGTAATACTGGGCCGCGGTGGTGAATACCTGGGTGTCGGCGGTCCAGCCAAGTCTTTCGTCTCTCTGAGGGCAGTCAGTGGGAATGCTCACGTAATTTGAGTACATGCCCCATCTGCCGTTCTCGAAAAGCTTGTTCACAAGCTCGCTGCCGGTGGTCAGCGTACCGCTGTCGTAGCCGACGCTTGTAATAGTCTTTGCGGTGATCTTCGAGAAAATAACGTCTTCCTCCGCGGTTATCTGCACGTATCTGAAGCCGTAGAAGGTATGTACGGGCTCGAAGGTCTCGTCAACGAAATCCTTGCCAATAATATACGTGGTGGCGGCTCTGGCGGACCTCATGTTTTCAAGGTAAACGCTTCCGCCAGGTCCGTCGTTGCCTCTTGATCTTTCGCCGTTTCTGTCGTTCAGCATCTCGCCGTGACGGATAAGTATCTTCGTGCCGGCTTTGCCTCTCACCGTGAAGCACTCGCGCCCCGCGGCGTTCTGGCCGAAGTCGACAACGCCCGTCTCGCCCTTCTTAAGCACAAAACCTTCGCCGTCAAAATCGACTTTCCCGTCGATGACGCCGAATTCCTTTGCCGCCGGGTTATCCGCGGGGGCCTCCTTGGCGCCTTTGGCTCCTTTGAAGGTATATATCTTGACCGGTTTTCTTTCCCGGTCTGTCCTTTCGACAACAGGCTCGCCGTGCATGGACTCCAGCTCTCCGGCGAAGAAGTCGGATTCATTGGCGTCTTCCCAGCCGCTGTCGTCAAAGCCCGGATACATAAAATCTGTGGAGATCCTTGCGTCGTAGTCCTCGCCTTCGTAGACCGAGGCGGCGACTACCGGATTGTCCGCGGACACCTTCCACTCGCCGTCGCTGGTGATTATGTTAAGGTCGCCCTCCGGATCCTCGGCGGTGATGACGCAGAAGAGCATGGGGAAATCGCCCCTGGCGCCGATCCTGTCTGAGTACCAGCCGGTGCCCACAACGGCGCTGAAGCAGTTGACGCCGGGCCTGCACATGGGTGTGATGTCGTAGGCGGTATACATGCGGCGCTTGAGGGGCTCCGTGAAGCCGGGCTTCAGCTCGTAGCGTCTCTCAACGCCAAGGGCATCCGTATCGAAAACGGGCACGCCGTTGATGTATGCTTCGTAGATTCCGCCTGCGGAAACAAAGAGCTTAACGCACACGTCGTCCTCTTCCACCGTGAATTCCTTGCGGAACGCGGGGACAGTGTCCTTCGTGTAGCCTTCCTTATGAGGCAACGTGATCCATTTTGCGCCAAGTTCCTCTTCCGCGCCCATAAGACCCGTGGAAAAATACGTCTTTCCGGAAACGGTCTCGCCGGTGGACAGTCTGACCTGGACCACCACGTCGTAATCGGACACGAAGTCAAGCATTTCGCCGTCGTACATGCAGCAGTTTTCCGACGTCTCCACTTCTCCGGAGGACCATACCGTCTCGCCGAAGGAGTCGTGTATCTCAACGCAGTACATCTCCTGCGTCACATTTGATTCGTCGGACTCGATCTTCCAGCAGAAACGCGGGAAAAGCTCGTCAATGGAAGCGGCTCTGCGGAGTTTTTCGCAAGTCAGATCATAAAGTCTCGTCATAAGGGTTCCTTTCCCGGCGCGTATGTCCCGCGCCGCGCGGCTGAAGCCTGTGTATGTTTCGCTGTATTCGGAAGACCGGTATTTTTACTGTTCCCGGATCGGGATCGTTTTCATTTGCTTTGTCGCCGTTAATTATACAACGGAGTTCCTTTGTTTTCAATAAAAAACGCCCGCTCCCGGGCCCATTGGCGATACAGGTTTTCAGGCTTTTTCCATTGGCGGAAGTCCCCTCCCGGGCGCCTCTTTTTTGCGATTTTTGCGAAAACTTAACTTTTCATCAAAAACTTGACTTTGTTGCAATCCGCCCCCTCAGATGGTATAATGCGGTCGTATACCACTCAAGGAGGTCATGATATGAAGAACAGCAGACTGATTTGTATGATATTTGCCGCGGCGCTGATCCTGGCGGTTTGCTTCTGCGGCTGCTCTATAACAAACGTTAAGATCGAGACCGGAGAATGCGGCGAGGATGCCGAGTGGAGCCTTTCGGACGGAGTGCTTACCGTCGAGGGCAGCGGCGCTGTCGATATTCCGGTGGAACCCGCGGGAGAAGTAAACACCATCATTGTTGACGACGGAATCACCGAGATCGGAGATAAAGCCTTCAAGGATATACCGGGGGTCTCAAGCATAGAGCTTCCCGAATCTCTTGTCAAAATAGGCAGCGAGGCTTTCTCGGGACTTAAGGATATCAGCGAAATAGAGATACCCGACGCAGTAAAAGATATCGCGGGCGACGCGTTCAGAGGCTGGGAGGATTCACAGACTATTATAAGCCAATGGTACGAGGGCTCGGTGGAAAACTGGCAGGAGTACTACGACCTCTGGAAAAACTACAGCGAGAAGCTCAAATCATTTCTTGACGACGAGGAACTGAGAGAGAAGACTCAGGCCTTCGCCAATAAGTGGAGCGCATACATCAAAGAGAACTATGACGAATTTGTGGAGCTCTACGGGAAGATCACGGAGACCGGCTCAGAGGACATTTTGGGACTCATCAAGAGCCTCACCGAATTCAAGGACGAATTTGTAAACGACCTGCTGGACATAATTCCGTCCATCGAACGTGTGCTCAAGCAGCTGGAAACGGAAGGCGAGGGCATCATATATGAGATCAATGGCGACATGGGAGAGGCTCTCAGCAGCTTCTACTTCGGCATTGAGGATGCGAGAGAATATATCGGCGACTCCGCAAAGGACTACTTCAGTATCTTCAAGGCAGTGCTGCCCCAGTACGAGGAAGGTCTGAAATCGATTCTCGGCATCGACGACAATGACGGTTCCGGCGAAAGCGAAGTTCCCGCGGAACCGGAGACATCGGAAGAAGGCGAAAAGGCCTCCGAAGGAAAGAAAAACAACTGGCGGGATTTCTGGGAAGGCCTCGATCCCGAGACTTTCGATATCATTTCAGACGCCCTTGACAAGTTTGCTGAAAAGCACGACTGATCTGTCGCTTACTGATTATCTGCATCAAGTTTAAAAGGCTTGGGGCTGTGCCGTTTGGCCGGATCCAAGCCTTTTTTAATTGAACGGCCGGCCGTTGGTTTTCAGGCGGCCGGCCTTTCATCATTGATCATTGAAGCACTGTTTCCCGTTACTGATTCGCGCCGCTCTGCATCCTTGCCTCCAGGGCAGTGATCGACTGGATGACAACGTGTCCGGGGCCTGTGACGACTGTGTTGAAGATGCCCTCGCCGCCGAACAGCGCGTTCTTCACGCCGCCCACGGACTGGATCCCTATATCCACCGTAGCGTCGCAGTAGGCGAGATTTCCCGTGCTGATGACGAGCTGCTCTCCCGCCTTGAGATCGTAATCGTAAACGGATCCGTCAAGCTCCACAAAGGCGATACCTCTTCCGGACAGCTTGTTCATAATAAAACCCTCTCCGCCGAACAGTCCCGCGCCAACTTTCTTCTGAAGATGCACGGAAAGCTCCACGCCCTCTTCCGCGGCCAGGAAGGCCGTCTTCTGGCAGATGATTGGCTTGTCGGGTGTGACCTCTATGGCTTTGATGGCGCCGGGGAAGCTCGATGCGAAAGCTATGAACTGGCCGTCGGAATTGGCGGTGTAGATATTCTGGAAAAGAGACTCTCCGGAGAACATACGTCCGAAGGCCTTGCCGATGCCGCCCGCTTTTGTCTCCATTTTGAAATCCTGAGATCTCCAGGACATAGCGCCGCTCTCGGTAATTATCTTCTCGCCGCTTACCGGGTAGCAGATCACCACGGGAAGGGGTTCGCCCTTAATTTCATATCTCATAACTGTACCTCCAAAAAAAATATTTCCGGGAAATGTTCCCTTAAGTAACGTTAAAATGATCCTACACGAATTCCGTGAAGATCTCATTGGCAAAATCAAGCCCTTTTTCCGTCAGCCTGTAGGGCCTTTCTGCGCTGCCTGACCGTCCGATGAGGCCCCTTGCCTCGAGTTTCCCCAGCTTTTCCGCAAAAAGCACAGCGGGATCTTCGCCGTACCGTCTTTTGAACTCCGCAAAGTCCGGCCCGTCCGTCAGTCTGAAGCCGAGCATCATGAATTCCGACATGGCCTCGCCAATGCCTAAAGTATCGTCCTCGTCAGGCTTTACGTCACCGAGCTTTTCGGTATAAAGGGCAACGTCCTTCGTGTTCGTGAACCGCCTCAGCCCCGTGAAGGATGCAGCTGCCGCTCCGAGGCCGACGTAATGCTTCTGCTCCCAGTAGCGCCTGTTGTGGCGGGATTCCATGCCGGGCTTGGCGAAATTGGATATTTCGTACTGAATATATCCCGCTTTGTGTAAGATATCCCTCGCCGAATGGTAGTCGTCACGGTCCCGTTCATCGTCGGGCTCCGGGATCCTGCCCGAGGCAATGTCCTCCGCAAGAGGCGTGCCCTCCTCAACTATGAGGCTGTAGGCCGATATATGCTCCGGCGACAGTCCGATCACCTTTTTGAGAGACGACTCGAATTCTCCCTCAGGCTCCCCGGGCAGTCCCAGCATAAGGTCAACGTTGATGTTTTCAAAGCCTGCGTTTCTGGCGGTCTCAAAAGCCCTCACCGCCTGCTCCGCAGTGTGAACTCTTCCCATGACCTTCAATGCCCTTGGCTCAAGAGACTGGAAGCCGATGCTTATGCGGCTTGCGCCTGCAAGTTTCATTGCCTCCGCCTTTTCAGGGCTCAGGGACTCGGGGTTCGCCTCCACTGTAAATTCGGTGACGTTTGTCAGATCAAAAGACTCCCGCAAAGCATCCGCGAGTTTCATGATCTGCGAAGGAGAAAGGATCGAAGGGGTGCCGCCGCCGATAAACACGGTGCCGCAGGGCATGCTTTTGTCGCCCCGCCTCTTTGTCTCGCAAAGAAGCGCCTCAACGTACTTTTCTCTCTCAAGACAGTCCGAGGGGCCGGACACAAAGTCGCAGTATCTGCATTTTTTTACGCAGAACGGCACGTGGACGTATATTCCCACCGTGCCGCGGTCCGGTTCTCCCATAAGTGTCACCCTAATTTCAGCACGCTGAGAAAAGCCTCCTGAGGGACCTCCACGCTGCCGAACTCGCGCATGCGTTTTTTGCCTTCTTTCTGCTTTTCAAGCAGCTTTTTCTTTCTTGTTATGTCGCCGCCGTAGCATTTGGCGAGAACGTCCTTGCGGTAGGCTCTGATGGTCTCCCGGGCGATAACCTTGCCGCCGATCATGGCCTGGATGGGCACCTCGAACTGCTGCCTCGGGATGGTGTCCTTGAGCTTTTCCGCGATCTTCCTGCCCCTGGCGTAGGCCTTGTCCGCATGAACTATAAACGACAGAGCATCGACGATCTCCCCGTTCAGGTAGATGTCCAGCTTCACAAGATTTGACCTCTTGTAGCCGCTGAGCTCGTAGTCAAGGGAAGCGTAGCCTCTGGTCCTGGACTTCAGCAGGTCAAAATAATCGTAAATTACCTCGTTGAGGGGTATCTCGTAAGTGAGTACCACTCTGTCCGTCTCTATGTAGTCCATGTTGAGGAAGGTGCCGCGTCTCTCGTTGGTGAGTTCCATGATATTGCCAACGTACTCCGCCGGAGTCATGACGGAGGCCTTCACAACAGGCTCCTCCATATATTCGATCTCCGCGGGATTGGGCATGTTGGTGGGGTTGTCAAGAATAATGACCTCGCCGTTCAGCTTATGGATGTGATAAATAACGCTTGGCGTGGTGGCAATGAGATCTATCTCATACTCTCTCGCCAATCTTTCCTGA
>JAGCZO010000045.1 GCA_017959965.1 Clostridia bacterium
TAATGTTGAACGGCATTGAGTATGAGTATGTCGCCGGAAGGCTCTTGAGGATCAGTTGGGAACAGAATGGATATCATTACAAGATTACTGGAAATGTTTTTTTGGACACGTATCCGGACGGCTATGATACTCCTCTTTCCAGACTGCTGAACAAGGACACAATGCTCGATGAAATAACCGTCATAAAAAACAGCCTTGCCGATTCGGAGTCTCAAGGGCTTCATGATGATTATGCAACGGAGCCGATTTATTCTCTTTCCGAATGCCGGGAATACATTCAGAACAAAGGCATTTCCGATAAGATCATTGATTATTCTAAGATTGAATCATTAGGCGACTTTGAAGAGTTTCTTATCTTGTCTAATGTGGCTGCTAACGAGTACTTCCAGTATTGGTATGTGTTGAAAGATGCTTCAGGATTCGTTTTCCATATAACGATTACCGATCTTTCGGTTCGTGAAATGGAAAAGTATCCTCCGGAATTAGATCCTGAATTGTTGGGAAGCGACTTGCGGACCCTTAGTACGAGCGATAAAGGCTACGTAATGTTGAACGGTATTGAGTATGAGTATGTCGCCGGAAGGCTCTTGTGGATCAGTTGGGAACAGAATGGATATAATTACAAGATTACTGGAAATGTTTTTTTGGACACGTATCCGGACGGTTATGATACTCCTCTTTCCAAACTGCTGAACAAGGACACAATGCTCGATGAAATAAATGCCATTAGGAGTAATCTGGAGAACTAAAAAAGATTATTTGTTATGGTTTTTGGCTCTTTACGCATGCAGCCGGGATAAAAGAAGTCACAAGGTGTCTTGCGACGGATCACTCGGCTGCATGCTTTGCGCGAGCGAGCATATCAAAGTAGCTTACTGAGAGTACCTCAAGCCCGACACACCCGTTTCGGAACGATTCTGCACGAAAGTGCAGCCAAGTGAAGAAATGTGTGTGTCGGGCTTGTGTCTGCTTTTGTTGGCAAGTACATTCTGTAATAATACATGTCGCTGACGCGCGCTCTTCCGAAAAGCTGAAAAGGTGGTATGATACCTTATCGTTGTATCAAGTATTTTGGTAACTACTTATTCGAGTGATGTATATTATGATAGCCTCTTGCCAAACTATCACTGTAGTGATACAATAATAGCGATGTCTGACGGAGGCAAAGCACAATGGACAAGAATATAACGATCTATCACGGTTCACAGCAGATAGTAGAAGTGCCGGTTTTCGGCGAGGGAAAAAAGAATAACGATTTTGGCTTAGGGTTTTATTGTACCGAAAGCAACGATTTGGCAAAGGAGTGGGCTGTTTCTTCGCTGCGCGACGGCTTTTCCAACAAATACACGCTTGATACGGAATATCTGAACGTCTTGAACATAAACAGCCCGGACTATACCATACTGAACTGGATCGCAGTTCTTTTGGAGCATCGGATCTTCTCGATCAAAACTCCCGTTGCAAGAAGAGCAAAACAATACCTGATCGACAATTTCAGTATCAATGTGAACGTATACGATCTGATCGTCGGATACAGAGCCGATGACTCCTATTTTGACTATGCAGAAACTTTTGTCAACAACGGGATCACCGTGGAGCAATTGGCGCATGCGATGCGGCTCGGAAAACTCGGAGAACAGATCGTCATCAAATCGAAGTTCGCGTTTTCGAAGATCAAATACGAAGGATTTGAGATTGCCGATAAGAACACTTATTACGTTCTTCGGAAGTCAAGAAGTGATGAAGCAAACAAAATGTATTTGGAAATGCTGGAGGAAGAAGCGGACGGCTTGTATATCCGGGATATTATGAGGGGAGGTATCGGAAATGATGACCCGCGCATACCGAGAAATCTATCTGAGTAACGCCCAGTCGGCGCTGGGTGACGCATTTGACTATGCGGTAAATACCTGCCGTATAGCGGGCGAAGATTTTGTGAAGCTTTTTGCCGCAAGCTCAGTCAGTAAGCGAATGGAAAACGGTGAGCCCTCTATGCTTTCCGGGAAAAGCGGAATCGAAATTGCAATCGAGGTAGTTAATGAAACCACCGGAAAACAGCTCGAGACTGCGCCTAAAGTGCGCATGGAACGTTCCCCGGAATACTGGATAGGGTGGGCTGTTGCCTATTACCAATGGCATTCTGCGAGACGCTACTGCGACATTTTCAAAGCCTTGTCCTTTGATGATCTGCAAAAGATGTATTACGTGCTTCATGAAGCGGATATCACAAAATTTGTTGATGTTGCGGATGAGCGGGTCAAAGAGGAGTTCAAGGATACCAATCTGAAACGTATTCGTACGGCATATGGCTGCACGCAGGCGGAACTTGCCAAACAGTCAGGCGTAAACCTTCGCTCAATACAAATGTACGAACAGCGGAACAAGGATATCAACAAGGCGAGCGTGGAAACACTGTACAGCATCGCGAAAGTGCTGGGCTGTACGATAGAAGATCTGATAGAAAAATAATAGTTCCAAAATCCAAACGCTCTTATGAAAACTATTATCGCCTTCGAATTGTGTTTGACACGATCCGAAGGCGATAATTATGATTTATAACTGAAGCAGTTAAAGAAGAAACTTTGCTTCAAAAACTCAATATACATCGTCAAGCGGAATGAAATTCATTGCAGTCTCGTTCAGTTCTTCCAGGTCGACAGGATCGTCGAATTCGGAATACTTGTCGATCTCGAAGTTCCAGGGCTTGTATATCCCGTTTTCTTCATCCTCACCGTCGAAATCCTTGTCGATTTTCCCTTCTAAATAGGCGTATAACGTGTAGATTTCATCCTCCCAAATACCCATGCCTTTGGCGTCCAGTACGAATCCGAAGGGAATATCGCCGTCATCATCAATCTCTTTTATTACAGGTTTTTTATAGATCTTGCAGTTGAAATCCCATCCGTCCCCTGTGTCATATTCGAATGTGAAAGTGTCGGGAAGATCTTCAACGGTTTTCTTGTTGAAAGGTTCGTTTTCAGCACGGCTGAAAAAATTCCAGTCTTCTATCCAAGACTCGGGCAGATAAGACCTGTTGCCCTTGAGACGGTAAAGAAACATGTGCTCAAGCTCTCCGCCAAAGATCTCAACGATGAATTCGCCCATTTCGCGAAGATTGGCGTTCTCCTTTACGAGGAAAACTCTGTAAAATCGTCCCTTCTCGGCATATTTAAAGTCTGCTCTTATTTTGTAATATTTGATCTCCACGTAATTCATGCTCCTTTCGCAGATGTATAATTATCAGACAACAGTAAAATGTCTGTTTCTTTAATACCCGGATCACGGTATCTTATGCAGCTTGATCACGTTGGTCCTCTTGGACTCGCGTACCGGTATGCCGGCGGTGATGACTATGAGGTCGTCATGCTTCGCAAAACCGCTGCGGAGAGATATCTCAGCTGCCGCCTCAAAAAGCGCGTCGGAGTGGCTCTGGACGTACTCAAGAACGGGGTACACGCCCCAGCTGAGGGACAGCTGGTGGTAGGTCTTCATCTCCGGAGTGGGAGCGATGATGGGCTGCGCGGGCCTGAAGCTTGAAACGCCTCTTGCGGTGAGGCCGGAGATGGAGAAGGCGACGATGGCGGAGGCGTGGAGGTCGTTGGCCATTGTGACGGCGGCGTCGCAGATCGCAAGGAGCGGTCTTTCGCGGGCGGCTCTGCTGGCGGTCTCAACGTAAGGATCCACGTACTCGGCGTCCTTTTCGGCCTGAGTGGCGATGTTGGCCATGGTCTTGATGACGAGAGGGGGGTGCTTGCCCATGGCGGTCTCGCCGGAGAGCATTATTGCCGACGTACCGTCAAACACCGCATTGGCAACGTCCGTGATCTCGGCACGGGTGGGGGTGGTGTTGTCGATCATGGACTCGAGCATCTGGGTGGCGGTGATGGACATCTTGCCGGCTCCGCAGGTCTTTCTGATAAAAGTCTTCTGGAGCCCGGGAATGAGGGCGAAATCGATCTCGACGCCCATGTCGCCTCTGGCCACCATTATTCCGTCGGAAACGTCAAGTATCTCGTCAAAGTTCCTGACACCCGAGGCGTTCTCGATCTTGGAGATGATCCTGATCTTTTCGCCGCCGTTCTCCTTCAGGAACTCCCGCATGGTGACCACGTCCTCCCTGTCGCTGACAAACGACGCGGCAACGAAATCGACGTCCTCGCGGATGCCGAATATCAGGTCGTTCTTGTCCGCCTCGCTGAGGAAGGGCATGTCGATCTTAATGTTGGGGACGTTTACGCCCTTATGGTTGCTGACGGTTCCGCCGGTGACAACAGTGCAGTTCACGTCGGTGTCGGTGGTGTCCTCGACTCTGAGGACCACAAGCCCGTCGTCAATGAGTATCCTGTCGCCCGTCTTCACGCAGGCAGGCAGCGTCTTCACCGTCACGGAGACCTCCTGAGCGTTTCCGGATATCTCTCTGGTGGTGAGGGTGAAACGGTCCCCGTCCTTTAATTCCTCGGATTTTTTCTCAAAATTGCCAAGCCTGATCTCGGGGCCTTTCGTGTCGAGAAGTATCGCCAACGGCACGCTCATCTCCCGCCGAAGCTTCTTCAAAGTTGTGATGAGCTGATGAAAATTATCGTAGGTGCCGTGAGAAAAATTCAGCCTCGCGACGTTCATGCCGCTCTGTATCATCTCTCTTAACACGTCTTCATCAGAACTGGCAGGGCCTAAAGTGCAAACTATTTTGGTTTTCCGCATGATCTGCGCCTCCTTTCGGGTCAGAACCTGAACAAATAGAGTTTACCACAATAAGGCCTTATCGGCAACTTTTTTAACGCCTTTTTGCCACGAAAAACTGTTTTTTTTGGTTCCTTCAGAAGCCAATGATCCTGCGTCCGAAAGTAAACGCTTTGGCGACCGGATCGCCAACGGTTTTACTGCCAAAACGCCTGCGGTAAGCAAAAAAAACAGGAGCTTCCGCTCCTGTCCTGATGAAAGATAACGTTTAAAAAACGGTCAGTCCGAAGTGTTTTCCCAGAATATGTCCTGAATAGATCTGAAAATAGTCAGCTTTTCCTTGTTTGTCAGCTCGTCGGAACCGAATATAAGCTTTGCCAGCGCAATGATGTTTTCCGAGGTGGAAGGATCTCCCGCGGGGGTCCCGGCCTCAAGGGCGGAGAGCTCGTTCTCATTGCGAAGATAGTTGGGATCTGTTCCGAGAATATCGGCAAGGGTGACGTATATGCTTCTGTTCTGAGGATAGGTATGACCTTTTTCGTAATTACTGATGGTATTTATGCCGAGGCCGCTTCTCTGTGCCAGCTCCTGCTGGCTCATTTTCAAAGCCTTGCGGCATTTCTTTAGTTTTTCACCGAATCTCATTAAAATTCTCCTTATCAAACATGATGGAACCTGCGCCCGGCTGATACAATAAAACAGTCTTTTTAAGTCGAACAATTACAGACTGCGAATATTTGGCGCCGGAAAGAAGAGGTTGCAATAATATTACCACAACTTTTATGGGCCTGTCAATAGAAACGGTAATCATATTACTGATATTACTGATATTTTAGATAAAAAGTGATGATCGTGTCCGGAAGCTCTTTTTTAAACGGCCTTTTCCGGCCGGCGAGAACAGTTGAAACTCGATGTAAAATTTCGAGAGACGGGCGCGGGCCGGCCGTCCTTGACTTATATCGGCGAAATCAATATAATCAAAACAGTTTTGAAAACATTGGCGTTTGACGCCGAAACAGATTGGCCGGAGGCTGCTATGAGACACGTTGCAAGAACTATTTTGGCATTGATCATCGCGGCGGGAATACTTGTTTCGTTCCTGCCTTCACGGGGCGCGTTTGCGGACGGCGGCGGGGATGAGATCACCTGCGAGACCGGTGTTCCGTCGTTCTTTTATGATTTCAGGAACGGAGATTTTCAGTGCTTTTCTTCGTTTATTAATATTGAAGCCGAGGATACCGGGGAGGGCGTCCTGATCAAAGCGCTTGCCGACGATCCCAATACCACCATCGAACCGCCGACCGGTATGTGCAAGGACCTTGCCTACATGAGCGTGACCTTCAGATCTCAGTTCAAGATCAAGACCCGCTACGCGGAGTTTTACTATACCACGGAGTCCAGAGCCATCGATGAAAAATACAAAAACATCTGGACCTGGGACGTGTCAAACGGCGAGTGGGTGACCCAGTCGGTGGAACTGAAGAACTGGAAGGACCTTGACGAGGAGCTTGTCGTCCTGAGATTTGATCCCATTGCCTCAAATTCCGTTGTCGCTGTTGCGGCGGATGAGCAGATCGAGATCGCTTCTATCGCGTTCTTCCCGTCAAAGGATGAGGCGGACAGCTTCGATGCCGATAAATACAGAGCGTATCTTACCGCGCTCAACGAGCAAAAGCAGAACAAGGACTGGAATACCTCCGAGGTCAAGGAGCTGAAGCCTCTCGCGGCGGACAACGCCGAGGGCACGCTCAAGATCTCGAACGCTTCAAACGGAAAATACGAGATGTCATATATGCTTAACGGTAAAGAGGTGAAGTATACTCTCCCGGACAGCGCCTTCTACAGGAACGGCCCCCTTGCGGGCACCGATGACGTGGGCAGGACCATCGTAAACCAGTTTGCGGCCGTGAAGCCGGATTACACGACCCTTGACGGGGAGGGCGGCGCTGTGCTTGTGGAGACCCACGAGAGGACCGTTGGTGTGTACGGCGAGAACGGCGAGCATTACGTGGGAATTTTCTACTTTCTCTGGCTTGGCCAGAACAGCATCAAAAAGAACAAAAACATAGAGCAGATCGTCTCGGAATACGGAAACGAAGCCAAAAAGGTTGACCTGAAGGAATGGGGCAGCGTGTACGACATTTTCTTCTTCGCCGAGCCTCTCTACGGATACTATGCATCCACGGACGAGTGGGTCGTGAGAAAGCATATGGAGCTGCTGACGAACGCGGGCGTGGATTTCCTCTACTTTGACACGACGAACAATTACATTTACGACAACGTGGTGAAGATCATCCAGAAGGTCTGCCACGAGATGAACGAGCAGGGCATCAAGGCGCCGAAGATCGTTTTTTACACCAATACCGACGCCAAGACCAGGGTGAAGCAGATATACAATGCGATCTACAGGAAGGGCGAATATCAGGATACCTGGCTGTATCTTGACGGCAAGCCCCTCATTATCGCCCCGGAGGACTGCAATATCGACGGATTTTTCTCCATCAGGGAGCCCCAGTGGCCAAACGAGCCCAAGAGGGACAACACCTGGCCCTGGATCGATTGGCAATGGCCACAGGAGCTTTACGGGCCCGCTGACGACCAGCTTGAGGCTATAAGCGTATCGGTTGCCCAGCACAGCGGAAACGGCGAATTCTCCAGCTCCGGACTTTACGGATATACCGGTAACAGGGGACGTTCCTACGACGGCACCAGAGACAATCTGACTGACGATTCCTACAAGCTGGGCCTCAACATCCAGCGCCAATTCAATTACGCCTACAACGTTGGCAGTAAATACGTGCTGGTGACGGGCTGGAACGAGTGGATAGCCTCAAGGCAGGAGCCCACCAGCAAGAAGACCCCGGTGAAATTCATTGACACCTTCAATTACGAGTACAGCCGGGATATGGAAATGTCAAAGGGCGGCTACTTCGACAACTACTACATGCAGCTTGTTTCCAACGCCGCTATGATAAAGGGCGCCGTGCCGGGCATCCTGAGAGACGACAGACACCTGATCAACGTGACCGGTGACTTCTCGCAGTGGGACGCAGTGAAGCATGTCTACACGGATGTCATTGGCGACAACGCGGAAAGAAACTCCAGAGGCTCCATGATCGGCACAAGGTACACGGATAAGACCGGGCGCAACGACATCGTTTCGGTAAAGGTCACCAACGACGCCACCTACCTGCATTTCTTGGTGGAATGCGCGGAGGACATCGTGAGAACCGGCGAGGACAGCTCCTGGCTGCAGATAATGCTTGACGTCGACTCCTCCGCTTCCACGGGCTGGCTGGGATACGATTTTATCGCCAATAACAACGTGACCGACGGCTCGACCTCGACCCTGGGTGCCTACAGCGGAACAGGCGGCGAATATAAGTTCACCGACAAGGCAAACCTGACCTACAAGGTCGAAGGCAAAAAAATGATGGTGAGCATACCCCTTGAGGAGCTGGGTATCGAATACATCACCAAGATCGATCTTCAGTTCAAGGTCTGCGACAGCGAGACCAGATACACTTCGGCGGAGCAGTTCTATCTGGAGGGCGACTGCGCACCGGTGGGAAGGCCGAACTTCGTTTACGGCACCTATTTCCCCGGTGTGTCGGAGGTCAACCTCATAAGAACCGTCAAGGTGGCTGACCGTGCGGCAAAGCTTCTCAACGACGACTCAATGGAATCCGCGGGCATAGAAAAGCCTGAGATCCCTGACGCCGATAAACCGTCCGCCGGATGCGGCGGCTGCGGAAGCGCGGGAGGAGGCATCGCAGCCTTCGGGGCTTCGGCTTTAGCCGTTGTGATCCTGAGAAAAAGGAAAGAGAATTATTGATGACATAAAAAATCGGCGGCCCGGGCACTTCGGGCCGCCGATTGGCTTAAACGGTCAGATCGCTTCTTCGACCGCTTTTCTCACCTCGTCCATACTGACGGTGGGCTCGAAGCGGGCGATCACTTTGCCCTCGCGGTCAACAAGAAATTTGGTAAAATTCCATTTAATATAGGCTTTTTCTCCAAACTTTTTGTTATTCATATTGGCGAATTTATTAAGCGCGGCGTTTTTGACGCCTTTTCCGAAACCTACAAAAGGCTTTTCTCCGGCGAGGAAAGCGAACAGGGGATCGGCGGTATCGCCGTTGACGTCGATCTTTGCGAACTGTGGAAATTCCGTGCCGAACCTGATGGTGCAGAAATCGTGGATCTCGTCGTCGGTGCCGGGAGCCTGCCCCGCGAACTGGTTGCAGGGGAAATCAAGTATCTCAAATCCTTTGTCCTTCAGATCGCCGTACATGGCCTCGAGAGGATCGTAGTGGGGCGTGAAGCCGCAGCCTGTCGCGGTGTTGACGATAAGCAGAAGCTTTCCTTTGTATTCGGAAAGGCTGACTTCGTTTCCTTTTCTGTCCTTTACCTTAAAATCATAAACAGTTTTCATTTTAAAAACCTCCGATCATTATTACTAAACAGTTGATGCAAATTATATGTGTTTTCGAGCCTTGGCGTGCCTTATCATACGTCAAACTCTTCTTTCAGTTCAAAAAGGCCACGGATCTCGGCGTGTCCGTTTTCCAGATAGAAAAGACCCATTTCCCAGCCGTTCTTATCGTAAAGTGCCATGATGTCGGGCATTGCCTCCCGGACCTTTCCGAGAAGCTTTTCGTCCTTTACTATTTTTGCGGTTCCGTCGTAACGCATGAATTCGCCGCCGTTAACTGCAAGGACCTCCACGTTGGGATCATTGCTCAGCTGCTTAAATACGTTTTTAAACGTGCCGCAGCCGAAATAGACAACGTCGTCCGCAAGTAAATGAAAGCCGAAGGGGCGGCCTTTGGGTCTGCCGCCGTCGATGGTCAGAAAGTAAAATACCCGGGCTTTGTTCAGATATTCATTGATCTTTTCCGAATTGGTCATTGTATCGTTCCTCCCCGCATGTTTTGTTTACCTGATAATGATAATCATCTCGTGCTCATTATATCACAAAAGCCGGAGAATTCATTTGCGTTTTGAGTAAAACAGGCTTGTTCGCCATATAATCAACGATACAAGTGAATAATTGATGATACAAGTGAGATAGGTTTGAAAAAAGTGATCTTCAGTAAAAACAGATCCGTATCTCACCCGCATGAAGTGCGGATCTCACCGCGAAGCGATCTCATCCACCGAAGGTGGATATCACCCGTCCGCAAGGACGGATCTTTTTTTGCGCAAAAAGATCAGATCCGTGTCTCACCCGCATGAAGTGCGGATCTCATCGCAAAGCGATTTCATCCACCGAAGGTGGATTTCACCCGTCCGCAAGGACGGATTTCATTGAAAAAGCAGTGATCTGTAGGTAGATAAATCACTGCTTTTTCCTGGTACCCCCTGCCGGAATCGAACCGGCAACGTTCGCGTCGGAGGCGAAGATTATATCCGTTTAACTAAAGGGGCAAACACCGTTCCCTTCCGGGCAACATATTATATCACATAAGTTTGCGAAAAGCCAACGGTAAATCGCCGGGGAGCACGCATCTCTCGGTCATCTCTTCAGACAGTATTTCCGCTGCTGCCCCGTGGATGAATGCTCCGGCTCTGGCGGCGTCATAGGCGTTCATGCCCGACCCAAGAAGGGAACCGATAAGCCCCGCAAGCACGTCTCCGCTGCCGCCTTTTGAGAGGGCGGTATTGCCGACGGAATTGACCGTATATGCTCCGGAGGGAGCGCAGATCAAAGTGTCGTTGCCTTTCAGAAGGGCGACGGCACTGTATTTCCGGGATATTTCCTTGGCGTAATAAAGCCGTTTCAGGTCGATCTCCGCTGAGGGCAGGCCCAGAAGTCTTGCGGCTTCTCCCGCGTGAGGGGTAAGGATCACTTCCTTATCGGAAAACATTGACTCGAAGGAGACGGAAAGCTCCTTGGCGGTAAAATATTTCGCGTATTTTAAGGCAAAAACGTTGCCGCTATCGCCTGAACTGAGGGACGAATAAACTGCCAATGCAAACAAAGCGTCCGCGTCTATTACAAGCTTCCTGCAGGAGTTGTTCTTCAGAAAATCGATTACGGTTTTTACAGTGCCGGGAGTGCGTCCGAGGCCGGGACCGATCACCACGGCATCCGCGATCTTTGCCGCGTCCAGCAGCATGTCAAGATGCTTCGGCCCCAGAGTGCTGACCGTTGTGCCGCCAAGGGGCAGACGCACCGCCTCCGGACACGCAGCGGTGACGTCGGACACTATTGAGCCCGGGACCGCCGAGGTGACGAGGCCCGCACCGCCCCGAAGAGCTGATGAGACCGCAAGAACGGCGGCGCCGGCAAACTGCTTTGACCCCGCTATAACAAGGACGCGGCCGTTTGAATATTTGCTTCCGTAAGGATCCCTTTTGGGAAGCAGCGAAGAAACGTATTTGGCGTCAGATTTCGTTAGGCAGACAGGCGCGTCAGTACCTGTCAGACCGTCCTTGATCAGTATAGGAGAAACGGTGAGAAGGCCGGTGTGAGCTTTGCCGGGCAGAATATATTGCCCCGGTTTCGGAGCGCCGAAGGTCACTGTCTCGTTTGCCTTGATCGAGGGGACCCCACACTCTCCGGTATCAGCTGAGACCCCGGAGGGTATATCCGCAGAGATCGTGCAGGGCGAGTTTGCGTTGACGATATCGATAAGCTTTTTTACAACGGAAGGGGGCTCGCGGCCCGGATCGTAGCCCGTACCGAAAACACAGTCGACAACGCACGCAGATTCCCTGACCATCCCTGCAAAGTCATTTTGAAACATTGCTTCTTCGCTCAGGGTCAGGACCTCGATCCCGAGGGAGGAGAGATCCGCTTCCAGGGCGGCAGTCACGGCGTCATTGGCTTTCTTAAACGAGTCAGGCTTGAAGATCTTTACGCCGATCCCTTTCCGGGCAAGCATAGCCGCGGCTGAGAGACCGTCGTTTCCGTTGTTGCCGGAGCCGACAATAAAGATCACACCCGGCTTGGAACCGTCCTGTGAATCGGATGAGACGAGAGTGTATCTTGCCTCGACCCTTGCCGCAAGGCCTGAGGCCGCGGAGGCGATAAGGCCGACAATACTTCCTCCGTCGGAAACGTATTTATTGTCAGCGCTTTTCTGAGCTTTTGACGTCTGAAGAAGCATAAGATCCTCCTGAAACGATGGTGCGAATACTTACCGACGGTATTTTACCATCAGAAGAGAGGAAAATAAAGCTCAAGCGGTGTGATCCCTTCGGCTTTTTCGTATTGTTTAATTACGGCGTATATGCTAAAATCAATGGGTATTTTGAATGACGCTGGAGGCTTCTATGGGCGCTTTGAGACAAAATGTTGCGGTTGATCTGGGATCGTCGGGAATCAGAATAGCTCTCGAGAAGAAGGGCGTTTTGATCGACGAACCTTCTCTCGTTGCCGTAAGACCCGGCGGAGAGGTCGTCGCTATCGGAGGCAAAGCGCGCATACTTGAGGGAAAGACAGGGGAAGAGGAAGTAAACATCATACGCCCCGTAAAAAAAGGCACCATTTCGGACTACACCGTCACCGTCAACATGGTGGGATATTTCCTTGACGAGGCCATCAGAAATCCCGTAAGAAGACTGATCAAGCCCGACGTCATCACTCCGGTCCACTGCGATATCACCAATGTGGGAAGGCGTGCCACCGAGAGGGCGCTTCGCGAGGCCGGAGCGGGAAGGATCTTTTTTGTGGAATCGCCCCTGGCCGCCGCAGTTGGTGCGAACCTTGACGTTTCCGCGCCTAACGGGAAAATGGTGGTCAGCATCGGCGCCGATATCACGGACATAGCTGTGATATCCTACGACGGGATAGTTGCCGCCACAAGCGTTAACGTTGGCGGAAGATCCTTCGACGAGGCTGTAAAGACATACTTCAGGCGCGAATACAACATGGTCCTTGGCGACAGGACCGCGGAAAAAATAAAAAACGAGAACGTGTGCGTCTACCGGGACGTGAGAGTGCAGCCCTTTGACGTGTCTGCGTTCGAGCTGAGCGGCAGACTCCCCCAGGACAAGCAGGTCCGCCCGGAGGAGATGGTAAAGCAGCTGAGCGACGTTGCGCTGCCGATAGTTGAGGGCATAAGCAAGGTCCTTGAGAAGACTCCTCCGGAGCTGGTTTCCGATATCTATCAGCGCGGAATAGTCCTCACCGGCGGCGGAGCAAGGCTTGCGGGACTGGATATCTTCATCTCCAAGGGCACCGGAATCGACACGGTGCTGGCAGACGATCCGCAATACTGCGTCGTCAACGGCTGCATGAAGATACTTAACAGCCTGTCCAACGAAAAGAAGAACGAGCTCATGAACGATTAAAAAGCACCGGCCGCCCCTGAAGGAGCGGCCGGATCCTATACCATGATGCGTTATGCAGGGCAGCGCTTTGACAGCGGCTGTCCGTTTTTATTATTCACAGATCATGTCTGCAATCTTATTTACGGTCCCGGCGCCTAGGAGAAGGACGATGTCGTCTTCTTTGGCGGTGTTTTTGATCTCATTGGCAATGTCGCCGAAATCGCTGATCAGTTCAACAGGCAGCTTTTTTCTCAAAAACAGTTTTTCCAGATCCTTTGATGAAATAAGGCCGGTGTCCTTTTCCCTGGCGGCGTAAATGTCCGTCAGAATGATCTTGTCCGCTGAGGCGAGGGCCTTTGAAAAAGCTCTTTTGAACCTGTTTGCTCTTGTGTAGGTGTGGGGTTGGAAAACTGCAATGACTTCTCCGACGGCGTTCTGCTTGGCGGCGTCGATGGTGACCTTGATCTCGGAGGGGTGGTGCGCGTAGTCGCTGATGACCGCTGCCCCCGACCCGGTGTGGCCCACGACCTCGAAACGCCTCTTGGCCCCGGTGAAGGAGCAGATGCCGGAAAGGATCATGTCGTCGGGACAGCCGATGGAGTAGGCCGCGGCTGCCGAGGCAAGGGAGTCTGAAACGTTATAAAGCCCCGGAATACTGAGCTCCGCGGTGCCGAGCTCAACTCCGTCGCGGGTAAGAGTATAGCTGTAGCCTGTCTTTATATCGCATTTGCCGCCGCCCGAGGAGCGGATAACGGGATTTTTTGCGTAAAAATGCGCTACCGGCTTTTTCCCGAGAGCGTTCTTCACGCAGGGTGCTTTTTCCCTCTTTACACTGTAGGTGATAATGTTTGCGTTCGAATAGGCGGCGCAGCGGAGGGCGCAGCAGGAATCGGCGCACACCACAAGATAGCCGTCCCCGGGAATCCCTTTGGCGAAGCTTATGAACGCCTTTTTCATATTGGCAAAAGTCTTGAAATAATCGAGATGCTCGGGCTCCAGATTCAGAATTATGCCCGTGAAAGGCCTGATATGCAGGAAATTCTCGTGATACTCGCAGGCCTCGGTGACAAAATACTTGCTCCCGCCGGTGATGACGCTGCTCTCGATACCCGGAAGCACGCCTCCGATGTGGGCGCTGGGGTCCATGCCGGCGTTGAGAAGAATATTCGAAAGCATTGACGTGGTGGTGGTCTTTCCGTGAACGCCGGAAACCGCGACGGTCTTCTCGAAATGGTCGGAGATCCAGCCAAGGTAAATTCCGCGCTCGACGGTGGGAATGTCAAGCTCTTTGGCTTTCAGATACTCGGGATTGTCGCAGGCTATCGCGACGGTATAGACAACAAGATCGACGGAGCTGTCAATGTTCGCGGCGTCATGGCCAATGTGAACAGTTATGCCAAGAGATTCGAGCTTTGATGAAACGGCGGACGCGCTGATGTCGCTGCCGGCAACACGGTAGCCTCTGTTCAGCGATATTTCCGCAAGGCCGCTCATGCTCGACCCGCCGATGCCGATAAAATATATTAAAGCCCCCGGGCGCAGGGACAGTTCTCTCACAGTTTTGTCGTTAAGTTCCATGCTTTTCGCCAGTCTTCTTTAGTATAGTTTTCATCCGGATGCTTACCGGAGGTGGTCTTTAAATTATGAAATAAAACGTGCGGATTGTCAAGCGTTTTCAAATAAAAACTGAAGCCCGTCCGGGCTTTTCAAACGATCATGAAGCGCCTTCTGCATAGAGTTGAATTATGCTTAAGGACCGCTTTTCTATTGAAAGAAGAGAGCCCGATATTGTATAATTAACAATCGACAAGTATACCCTGAAACACCCCGGAGTGCTTCACTGCGGGTCGGCTTGCCCTAAATATTTAAAGATAACCGGTCATTGCCCCGGGTCCCGGAGAGGGTCGCGGAAGGGTCCGCCGGCGCGGAGGGCCTTGGCATTTGATCATTTTGGAGATACAGCCGCGGGTGCGGTTTTGATTACGGAGAAAGAATGAAGAACAGTAAGATGATCAACAGCAAAAACGAACTTCTCATACCGACAGTTCTGCTGCCCTTCCAGACAGTTTTGCCGTCAACTACCGACGTTATCACGCTCCAGGATTTTAAGAACGTGGCCGCGGTGATCGCTTCCGATATTACTCATAAAAAGATCTTTATGCCTTTTGTGGACTCCTTCGAAGGATTCGACAATGAGTCCCTTGCGTGCTCCCTGGGGGAGGACGCTTTCCTTGACAAGAAGCTGAACCTTTACGGAGTGGTATGCGAGCTGAGAAACGTTGAGATGAAGGACCGCACGGGGCTTTGCGACGTGACGGTCACCTCAGCCTGCTGCGGCTTCTGCTCCGACATCACCGTGGACAACGACGCGGGCAGGATCTTTATGGCCACAGTCAAGGTGGACCCGGACGGTTTTGAGTTCAAAAAAGACGAGAACCCCGGGGCTTTTAAGAGGGCGCTCAAGTCTTTGGCAAAGAAATACGTGAAGACCATCGGCCAGTCGGATCAGAGGCACATTGACGTCTCGGAGGTACTTTCGTCGCCCGATTCCAACGTGCTTTGCTACCGTCTGGCAAAACTGATGGAGGTGGAATACGAGGACAAAAAGGCGATCATTCTTGAGCATGATCCGTACAAAAAACTTCTGCTTACGTACGATATCGCCCAGAAGGTGCTCACCTTTGAGGAGATACATCTCAATATACTCCAGAAAACGGGCATCAGCATTTCCGAGCAGCAGAGAGAGTCCATCATGCGGGAGCAGATCAGGATCATTGAGGAGGAGCTGGGCGACGATGAGGCAGGCGAGAGCGATCTGCTGGAGGAAAAGCTGAATTCGATCGTTCCTTACATGCCGGAGAGCACAGCCACTAAGATCAGAAAAGAGATCAACCGCATGAGGAGGATACCTTCCGCTTCTCCCGATTACTCGGTCATGCGTCTGCACGTGGACTTTCTGCTGGATCTCCCCTGGGAACCGGAACAGAGGCCGGATATCGACCTTGGCGAGGTCAGAAGAGTCCTGGACAGGGACCACTACGGTCTGACAAAAGTAAAGGACAGGATCGTTGAATTCATGGCTGTAAAGACCATGAAAAAGGCCACCGCCACCAGCATCATCTGCCTTTTCGGACCTCCCGGAACAGGTAAAACCTCCATCGTCAGATCCATTGCCGAGGCTCTTGGCAGGGAATACGTGAGGATCTCCCTTGGCGGCGTCAGAGACGAGGCCGAGATCAGAGGCCACAGAAAGACTTACATCGGCGCCATGCCCGGAAGGATAATGACGGCTCTTGAAAAAGCCAAATCAAATTCTCCCGTTGTCCTTCTCGATGAGATAGACAAGCTCTGCGGCGATTTCAGAGGAGACCCGGCGTCTGCTCTGCTTGAGGTGCTTGACAGCGAACAGAACAAGGAATTCACGGATTCCTACGCCGAGGTCCCGTTTGACCTCTCCAAGGTGCTTTTCATAACCACCGCCAATACTCTTGACACCATCCCTTCGCCGCTTCTTGACAGACTTGAAGTGATAGAGCTTTCCAGCTATACGGAAAGCGAAAAGATGGAGATTGCCCTCCGTCATCTGATCCCGAAGCAGTCACTGGAACACGGTCTTTCGAAAAATGCCGTGAGATTCAAGGACGAATCCGTCAGGCTTCTCATAAACGAATACACTCAGGAGGCAGGCGTGAGAAATCTCGAAAGGCAGATCGCGGCGATCCTCAGAAAATCTATCTGCCTTATGAAATTGCAGGGGAAGCGCAGCGTCACGGTTACTCCGAAGCTTGTTTTCGAGATGCTCGGCGCGGGCAGGGCGATACACAGATTCGACACGGACGCGGACCACGTGGCCGTCGGCTCTGTGAACGGAATGGCCTGGACCGCGGTGGGAGGAGTGCTTCTTAACGTTGAAGTCAACGTTTTTGAGGGCACGGGAAAGCTGGAGGTCACCGGACTGATCGGAGACGTGATGCGCGAATCCGCCACCGCCGCTCTCAGCTTTATAAGATCAAGGGCCGCCGAGTTCGGCATATCGCCTGATTTTTATAAGACCATGGACATTCACGTCCACGTGCCCGAGGGCGCGACCCCGAAGGACGGACCCTCGGCAGGCGTTACCATTGCCACCGCCATTTTCTCCGCCATCACGAAAAAGCCTGTCAAGCAGAGCATTGCCATG
Source organism: Clostridia bacterium (assembly GCA_017959965.1). Lineage (GTDB taxonomy): Bacteria > Bacillota > Clostridia > UBA1212 > UBA1212 > UBA1212. The sequence goes on from JAGCZO010000045.1 coordinate 17,141, forward strand.
ACCGGAGAGATCACCATACGGGGCGACGTTCTCGCTATCGGAGGCCTCAAGGAAAAATCCCTGGCCGCTTTAAAAGAAGGTATTTCCGAAATACTCGTTCCCGCGGAGAACAAAGCGGATATCAGGGAGCTTCCGGAGGAAGTAAAGAACGGACTTAAGATCACCACGGTCGAGACCGTGGATGAGGTGTTTAAACTTGCATTGGCAGTGAAGCCGGAGAACTAAAATGAGTAAGAACAAGAAAATCCCCTACGACAGACGTACCATGAGATCCTTCGCGGTCAGCTGCGTGTTCGCATACGAATTCGTGATCAGAGAAAAGAGAGCGGCCGCACTGGTCTCTCCGCCAAAGCCCGATAAGATCAAACGCTCCACGGACACCATTGCAATAAGCAAACCCGTGGGAAAAGGCATCAAGAGACACACCACAATGACCCGCTTTGAGTACGAGGAAAAGTACAAGGACGTGCTGGACATGCTGCGGGAGGAGGCTCCGGAGGAACAGAAAGCCGCCGATGACGATAAATTCAGCACCGAGGATCTCATTCAAAACGTGCTCAGCGTGAAGCTCGAGGACGAGGGCGGAGAGGATATAGTGTTCGCCGACCTTCCGGATTACAAGGAGTACCTGTACCCCGTTGTGAACGGCGTGATCGAGAATATTGACGAAATAGACGCGGCTATCACCAGAAACCTGAAAAACTGGGTCCTTGACCGCGTGAACAGACAGGACCTTGCAGTCCTCAGAGTCGCAGTTTTTGAAATGCTTAAGTTTTCAAACGTCGTGCCGATGAAGATCGCTATCAATGAAGCGGTCGAGCTCGCCAAGACGAACGAAGAAAAATCCGGCACCTTCGTAAACGGAGTGCTTGCCGGAATTGCCAAAGAGCTCCCGCAGGAGGTCTGAACCTCTTCGGGCGGAGAATGATCCCTCCGGGCAGTGCCTGCGATATTGCGATATGAGAACGATCTCCGTTACTGAACTGAATAAATACGTCAAGGCAATGATCGCGGAGGACGGACTGCTCTCCGACGTTTCCGTTTCCGGAGAACTATCGAACGTAAGCTGTTCGGGCCAGGGCCACTATTACTTTACTCTGAAGGAGGACAATTCCATCCTCCGCTGCGTGCTTTTCAGAGGCGCCGCCTCCGGGCTGAGATTTGTCCCCAAAGACGGTATCAAGGTCATTGCTCACGGAAAATGTTCTCTTTACGAACCCAGCGGCTCCTTCCAGCTGGTATGCGACGCCCTCATTGAGGACGGCACCGGAAGGCTTTACGAGCAGTTTGAGATGCTGAAGAAAAAACTGTTCGCCGAGGGACTGTTTAACGAGGACCACAAAAAGAAAATTCCTTTTTTACCGAAAAAAGTCGGTGCCATAACCTCCCCGGGAGGAGCGGTCATCGAAGATATAAAGAACGTTGCCGGAAGAAGATTTCCGGGGATGCCCATTAAACTCTATCCCTGCCCGGTTCAGGGCTCGGACGCACCGCCTCTGATCATAAGCGCTTTGAAGGCCGCGATCTCGGACAACGACTGCGACGTTCTGATAATCGCAAGAGGCGGAGGTTCCTTCGAGGACCTGTTCTGCTTCAACGACGAGACTCTCGCAAGGCTTATATACGACTGCCCGATCCCGGTCATATCCGCCGTGGGACACGAGACCGATTTTACCATTGCGGATTTTGTGGCTGACAGACGGGCGCCCACACCTTCTGCGGCCGCGGAGCTCGCGGTCCCGGAAAAAGCCAAACTGATCTCCGACCTTGCTTCAATGAAATTGAGAATGAAGAAAAACGCGGAGCAAGAGGTGGGTAACGTGAGACGAGCGCTGGATCTTCTCAAGCTCCGTCCTGTATTCACCAGGCCTCTCGACTCTGTTGAGACCAGAGCGCAGATGCTGGACGCATGCGTTCTGAGGCTCAATGCGACGGTGGGAAACACCGCGGCTTTAGGGAGGTCGGAACTGGGCTTCCTGAAGGACAGGTTCAACGCCTCAGACGTGAAGAGCGTATTGGCGTCGAAGCGCGTCGGCTTTGCCGGAACCGCCGCACGCCTTGAAAATGCTTCCGCCATGTTCCTTCACACTAAAAAATCGGAAGCGGAGCTGCTTAAAGGAAAGCTTGAAGCCCTGGGACCCGCCAATGTGCTCAGCCGCGGTTATTCGATGATCGAGAAGAACGGCGTGCCGGTCACCAGCGCAGGTAGTATATCAAAAGGGGAAACATTCAAGGTCATAATGGGCGACGGCGGCTTTGACGCCGAGAGAAAATAAAAGCGACAGCGGCCCAAAGGGCCGGTTATTTATGAAAGCAGGAATGAAATGAGTTTAAACCGCTGCATTCCCTCGGTCAGAGGAGTAGACTTCAAAAGAATATCCCAGGATCACCTGGTGGCGGGGATCAACACCCTTCCGCCCAGGTCTTATTTTGTTCCCTTCGCCGAACGCTGCGACGCTCTCTCAGGCTCTAAAAGGCGCGGAGGCAGGACAAAGCTTCTGAACGGCGACTGGAATTTCGAAATGTTCGCAGCCCCCGAAGAGGCCGCCCGGGCTCTTGAAAACGGGACCGCCTGCTCCGGAGATATAAAAATAAAAGTGCCTTCCTGCTGGCAGGAATATGGCTACGGCGTGCCGGAATACGTCAACGTCGACTATCCGATACCCTTCGATCCGCCGTACGTTCCGGATGAGAATATGACAGGCGTTTACCGCAGGACGTTTACGCTGCCCGCGGACTGGTCTGATATGAGACTGATCTTGAGATTCGACGGCGTCGACACCATGTTCTTCGTTTTTCTCAACGGCGAATTTGTGGGAATGGGCCAGGGAGCCCACCTTCCCAATGAATTTGAAATTACGGATATTGCCGATAAAGAAGGGGAAAACGACATCGCGGTAGTCGTTCTGAGGTACGCCTATTCCACGTACCTTGAGGATCAGGACAAATACCGTACGTCAGGCATATTCAGAAACGTGACACTGATCGCAAGGCCTGAAAAGTTCATCCGCGACGTGTTCGTCAGGCAGGACGTGGATGTTGAGGGAAAGAAAGCGGTGCTGCGGGCTGAACTTGACTTTGACGGCGGAGAGCCCGAGGTCGAGGCAAGACTGTACAACGCGGAAAAGGAGCTTGTGGCGATCGCGCGCCCGGAAAACGGAACGGTCACGTTTACACTTGACGAGCCCGTGCTCTGGAACGCGGAGCATCCGTACCTTTACGAGCTTCTCCTGGGAACTCCCGACGAGTGGATACCGTTAAGCATTGGCGTCAGAAAGATCGGGATCAGTCCGAAGGGCGAATTCCTGATCAACGGAAAAGCTATTAAAATAAGGGGCGTAAACCACCACGACACAGATCCTCTGAGAAGCTCCTATATGCCTGAGGACGCTCTCAAAAAAGACCTGTTCCTTATGAAGCGCCATAATGTAAATGCCATAAGGACCTCCCACTATCCGAGTACGCCTGAGTTCTACGGGCTTTGCGCGAAATACGGCTTTTACGTGATAGCCGAAAACGACGTTGAGACCCACGGCACCCACAGAAGCGGTACCGATCATGAGGGCGAATCCAAGGATACCCTCAACAGAGACAGAAGCTGGGACGGAGCCTTCCTTGACAGGATGGTCAGGACCGTTGAGCGTGACAAGAACTGCCCCGCGGTCATAATGTGGTCCCTCGGCAACGAGTCTTTTTTTGGCGAGAATTTCATGAAAATGTATGAATTCTGCCACGAAAGGGACGGTTCAAGGCCTGTCCACTACGAAAACGACTACGGGTACAATCTCAAAGACGTGATCTCGAGAATGTATTCAGAACTTAGTTACGTTGAAAAGACAGGTAAAGAAAATCTGGAAAAATACGAGAAAAACGAAAAGGTCATACCCTTTTTCCTTTGCGAATATTCCCACGCCATGGGCAACGGCCCCGGTGATTCGAAGGATTACTGGGAGATCATTTACCGATACCCGAGTCTCATTGGCGGCTGCGTCTGGGAATGGGCGGACCACAGCATTCCTACGGTCGACGTTGACGGAAAGCCAACGGTGCTGAACGCGCTGCTGCATCCCCAATATGCCGCGCCGGGCATCGCCAAGGACGTTGCCGAACCGCTTAAAAAAAGCTACCACTCTTACGGCGGCAGCTACGGCGAGTTTCCCCACGACGGCAATTTCTGCGTTGACGGTCTGGTGAGTCCGGAGAGGGTCCCTTCCACAGGTCTTCTGGAGCTGAAGGAGACTTATGCGCCGGTACAGGTAAAACTGATCGACGGCAGGCTGGGTCTGTGCGAGCTGATCAACAGAAACGATTTTACGGACCTTGCGGGGTACGTTCTCAAATACAGGATCACCACTGTGAACGGTTTGGAAGAGGAGGGCGCTATCGACCTTCCGCATTGCGAGCCTCACGGTTCCGCCGTTGTGAAGCTTAAGTACAGTCTTCCGGACATTTCCGTGTTTGAGTATTTCCTGGAAATAGATATCTGCGATCCGGGATCGAAGGAGTGGGCAGAGTCGGGCTTCACGCTTTGCTCGGTACAGTTTCCCTTAGACGTAAAGCTTACGGAGTGCGAGAAATATCCGGATTCGCAAATGCCAAGGATCAGCTTTTCCGAGACAGGCTCTTCTTACGTGATCAAAGGGACCGGCGGCTCTGATTTCACCTATGTTTTCGACAAAGCCAAGGGCATGCCCGTCAGCTTGGCGTCGGACGGAACGGAATACCTGGCCGCTCCCGCGACCTTCGGAATCTGGCGCGCTCCCACGGACAATGACAGAAACATCAGGAATACCTGGCAGTTCTGGAACTACAACAGAGCCGTCCGGAAATGCTATTCCTTTGACGTGATAAAGGTAAACCCATCGTCGGTGATATTCCTTGGCTCTTATTCCCTGAGCGGTCCGTCAATGAAGCCCGCAGTCAGGTTCTCGGTGTTTTTCGCGGTATACGGAGACGGTGAGATCGGGGTGTCGGTGACCGGAGACGTAAGAGAAAACGCGCCGCCGCTTCCGAGGTTCGGCCTTGAGCTTGAGATGCCTGCCGGAAACGACAGAATGGTCTTCTTCGGCATGGGCCCCGGCAGCTCCTACGTTGACATGAACGCTTACACCAGATCCGGCCTTTTCGACATGTCGGTGCGGGATAACTACACGAATTACATCAAGCCCCAGGAGACCGGCAATCACTATAAGACCCGCTGGGCGCTTGTCCACGACGGCAATATGCGGGGACTGATGTTTAAGGGTATTCCCGAATTCGAGTTCTCCGCGCTGAA
>JAGCZO010000046.1 GCA_017959965.1 Clostridia bacterium
ATCTTATCTTATAACTCTGCATGAAGGAGTATTGCGATGAAAAAGCAGATGAGAGGGTTTTTCTGTATTCTGTTGGGCACAGTGTTGATATTGCTCTCCGGATGTGACGGGACAGGTGCCGGCGGACCGGGAAAAGTTTACGTTTTTGACGACGGCATAACCGAAGACATCGGTCAGGCAGCGGCGGAAACACAGGAGCCGCAGAGCTATTCGTACGCTCAGAATTTTGACCAAAAGATAAAGGCAAACGATCCCGACTGGTACGTAAACTCCGAGGGGACCTTCGAGGACGGCGTGTTCAAGAGCAAGACGAATCATGCTTATTTTGCCTCAAAACACAAGATAAAAACTGAAGTATTTGTTGCCGAATGGGACGTCAACACAGACAGAAAAGGCAATGTCGATAACGTTTCCGAATACATAGGATTGAGACTCCCGGGATACGATGATCAGTTCGCCGCAGTCGGGGCCAACGGAATCTGGTTCCTGTTTCACAACAACAAAGTCGGAATAATAGACACCTGGCCTACGGTAAAGTCGTTCAAGGTCGACGTTGATTTTTCAAAAACGCAGCGCGTCAGAGTGACTGACAATACCGTTGACAACACCTTTACCTTTGAGGTGCAGCAGGACGGTGAATTCCGGCCGCTATTTTCAGCAGTTATCGAAGACAGTAAAAACGTTCTTGTGAAGGACGTGAACGATAAAGTCCGGATCAAAGCTAAATTCACTTACGATATTGACACAAAGGGCTATTTTTCTCTCTGGTCAAGCGGGGGCAATTCGGGAAGCGCATACATTGACAATGTTGAGATCAATTGGAAAGAAGCTTTGCCGGAGCAATACCATCCTGCGGATATTACTCTTTTGCGCGACCTGTACTCCGACACCTGGGTAGCGACTGACGACCTTGACAGAACAGTTTCTGACGGCGCCGCTGCACCCCGCGACAAGCTTGTGGGAATGTTTTACCAGATCTGGTTTACGCCAACGAGCGTGACCTATTCCGATCAGAGAATATACGATCACAACAGGATCTATCATGAGGGCGGTTTTGAAGCCCTCAAAAAGGCCTACGATAAAGGTCCGCAGGGGTGGGGCCATTACTGGGGAGAGCCGTATTTCGGCTATTATCTCACCAATGACAGATGGATAATCCGGAAGCACGCGTCAATGCTTTCCGACATTGGCGTGGATTTCATATTTCTTGACGTTACAAACGGCAACTCCCAAACGACGAGCTACCGCGCAATATTCAAGGAATACGAGCAGATGCGTAAAGAGGGCCTTGATACGCCTGACATCTGTTTCTTCCTTGCCGACAACACAAGTCTTGTGGAGAACGTTTTTCTTGACATCTGGGACGACATTTATTCCACCGGCCGGTACAGTGATCTTTACGTCATGTACGACGGAAAGCCCCTTATCCTTGGCAATTTATCGGAACTGTCTGAAGAGGCCGGGAGGATCGCCAATGAGAATTTCACCTGGCGCCGCTGCTGGGCTCTCCGGGAAAACGTAAAAGACGGAAAGGATTTCTGGACCTGGATGCACGAGACGCCTCAGGTGGCTTCCTATAATTCGGGAAAAGGCAATGCGGTGGAGGAGATCTCGATATCCGCGGGGATACTTGCCAATACGAGCACAGGCAGAAGCTTCTCAAACGGCAGACAGCCTGAGGTCGGCACCCTTCCTGACGGGTCAAAAGATCATTTCCAGTTCAACCTCGAAACTACGGGGCAGGGGCTGCTTTTTAACGAACAGATGGTACGCGCTTCAGAGGTCGATCCTTACGTGGTGCTTATAAACGAGTGGAACGAGTGGATGGCAGGGCGCTGGGACGGAACGGGTCATCCCACGATAGCGAACACGCATATATCATGGTCCAACAGCTTTTACGTTGACTGCTTCAACCCGGAATTCAGCCGGGACATCGAACCGATGAAAGACGGATTCGGCGACAATTATTATTATCAGCTGGCTGCATTCCTGCGTACCTTTAAGGGCGGACGTACCGCTCCTGCAGCCTCCGGCCAGCATGTCATTACGCTCGACGGCGGCCTG
>JAGCZO010000047.1 GCA_017959965.1 Clostridia bacterium
CATGCCGAAGTGCCTTGAGCAGAAGCCGATGTCGTTGGTCTGTATCCTGGTGTCGGGCTCCATCAGCGAAGGCCCGGCAAAATATTCAACAGTCTCATTCTCAAACCGCTTCCTCAGCTCGCACACGGGACATTCGCAGTCCGTTTCAAACGCTTCGTTTACGGGAATCGTGTAGATCGTATCAGCCATAAAAACCTCTCTGTCAGGGCCTCCGCGCCAAGGCGGCAGCTCAGCTATCACGAAAGCATACTAAAATCGGTGATGCCGGATATTTTTTCACATGCCGATGCGCGCCGGATAGCGCCGCCGGACCCTTTGTTTTCAACCAAATTGTACCACACAATTGTTGAAAAATGAATAAATTTGAGCATAAACGCTGACGTGCGCGGGGTCCGGAGGGATAAAACGGCGGAGGAGTCAAAAGAATTCAGACGGGAGCTTGCGGATTGCTGAAAAGCCCCGGCGGTATTCACATTTGGCTTTTTAATTGTTATAATAAAAAGTGCGGACTGTCCCGTCAGGGGATATGACCCGCAATAACCAAAAATTGACTTCCGCGTGATCATTCACCGGAGGCCTGACGGAGGATTTTGATGGTACCTGAAAAGATAAAAGAGCTGCTTAAAAAAAACGGGCAGGAGCACCTTACGGGGTTCTGCGGAGAACTTGGCGATGAAGAGCGGAAAGCGCTGTTTAAGCAGATAGAGGGTATCGATTTTGAAAAAGTCACCGAACTTTATAAGAGTGCTTCTTCGGAGCATACCGAAAGCGGCGGTGAATACTGCTACGAACCCCTTGGCTATACCGAAAAGGCAGGGCTGACTCCGGATGAAAGGAACGAGCTGGAAAGAATAGGCGGAGAGATCATTGCCAACGGCGGCTTCGCGGCCCTTACCATGGCCGGCGGACAGGGAACCAGGCTCGGACACGACGGTCCCAAAGGAACGTACGACATAGGCCTTCCCGGGCACCCCTCGCTTTTCGAGATCCAGTGCTCAAGACTTGCCGCAGCCTCCGCAAAATACGGAAAGACCATCCCCTGGTACATCATGACCAGCAGGGAGAATGATAAAGCCACAAGAAAATTCTTCAGAGAGCACAGCTTCTTCGGGTATCCGGAGGAGGATATCGTGTTTTTTGTGCAGAATATGCTTCCCATGGTCGCCTTCGACGGCAAAATAGTTCTGGACGAAAAGGGCCACGTTAAAGAAGGCGCAGACGGCCACGGAGGCGTGTTCGCGGCTCTTAAATCGTCAGGCTGCTACGACGACATGAAAAGACGCGGCATCAAGTGGATATTCATCGGCGGGATCGACAACGTGCTTCTTAAGCTCTGCGATCCTCTTTTCATTGGTTTCGGAGAAAGCTCCGGCGCCAAGATCGCCGCGAAATCTCTTGTAAAGCGGGACGCGAAGGAAGGCGTCGGCGTGTTCTGCAGGAGAAACGGAAAGCCCTACGTTATCGAGTACACGGAGATCTCCGACGAGATGGCGGATATGAGAAACGGCGACGGCTCCTTCGTCTACGGCGACGCCCACGTCCTGTGCAACCTTTTCAGCATCGAGGCCGTTGCGGCGGTGATCGGTGAGAACAGCGGACTTCCCTACCACGTTGCCAGGAAGAAAACGAAATTCGTGAACGAAAAGGGGGAAACAATAGTTCCCGAAAAGCCCAACGCATACAAGTTCGAGGCGTTTATTTTCGACGCCTTTGAGATGTTTGACGACCTGGCAATACTCAGAGTGGACCGGGAAAGCGAATTCGCGCCGGTGAAGAACAAAGAGGGAGAGGACAGCCCCGAGTCCGCCAGACGTATGTACGAGGAGAATCTTAGGCGCAATGAACAAAGGTAGAAACATTCTGCTTCTGATGATAGTCATGCTCGGCGTGAGCATCCTTACTTTCTTTGCGGTGTTCGAACGGAACAATACCGGCGGCGTTGTTGACGGAGTAAGGTACGTTGTCGTTTCCGAGCAGGACGGCGTCAAGAGCCTCAAGTTCTACTTCCCGGATCCCGGGCGCGTCGACACCGGCGAAGCCTTCGAGACTGAAGAACTCGTGGTGTTCAGCATCGACGGCTGCGGATACGAATACACGGTAAACAAGAAGGATCTCGAGGTGACGGAGAAGCGGAGCGGCGAGACCTCCGAAGGGCCCTACGACACGTTTTCAAAAGAACTTTTTAAGACTATGGTCAAGGGCAAGGACAAATTCATCCAGATCTGGCAGGCTGTGACCGTTGGTCTGATCTGCCTGGCTGGGGGACTCATAATTCTGTTCGCCGAGGAGATCTGGCACGTGATAAAGAAAAAAGGACCCGATGAAGTGCCCCGCTGGAAGGACATGAACGGGATCAAATGGGCAGGCGGCGGCGTGATAGCATTAGGCGTGGTGCTCCTGATAATTTTTCTGATGATATAGGGAAATAATTACATTCTAAAGGCAACAGATGGACCGCCAAAACGATCTCTTAAACAGAATATCCGAAATATGTGAAGCAAAAGCGGATGAGCCGATGAGTCTTCATACGTCTTTCAAAATAGGCGGCCCGGCGGATATTTTCGCGGAGCCCAGGAGTACGGAGGAGCTCGTCTCTCTCCTGACTTTTCTGCAAGGCGTGAACGAGCCGTTTATCGTCATCGGAAACGGGACCAACCTACTGGTCAGGGATGAAGGTTTCCGGGGAACCGTGATTAAGATCGGAAAAGGCTTTTCAGACTTTTCCGTCGACGGGCTTGTCGTTAAAGCCGGCGCGGGAATGACTCTTGCCGCTCTCGCAAAGAGAGCAGGGGATGCTTCCGTCAGCGGGTTCGAGGAGCTCTCGGGCATACCGGGCACGGTCGGAGGGGCTGTAAGGATGAACGCCGGAGCATACGGCGTATCGGTCTCGGATCTTCTGGTCTCGGTCACCTACTTTGACGGAGAAAAACTGAAGACCATATCCGACGACGAGGCGGACTTGTCGTACAGGCACAGTATTTTCTGCGACATAAAGAATGCGGTTATAGTTGAAGCGGTCTTCGAGGGAAGGTGCTTCAGGCCTAAGGAGGAGATCGCCGCGGCCCAGGCGGAATACAACGAGCGCCGCAGAAACAGCCAGCCTCTTGACTTCCCCAGCGCGGGAAGTACCTTCAAAAGGCCCGCGTCCGGGTATGCGTCGCGGCTTATCGACGAATGCGGCCTCAAGGGCTGCAGGGTAGGCGGCGCGGAGGTGTCGCAGAAACACGCCGGATTTGTGATCAATACGGGAGGCGCCACGGCCTGTGACGTATTGGCGTTAATGGAAAAGGTAGAAGCGACGGTGCTTGAAAAGACAGGCGTTGAGCTTGAGCCTGAGATAGTGATAGTGTAAACCTCCCGTAACTTGATACGGGTCTTGCTTCGTTTCATTGCCGCGGGAGATCCCGGAACGGCGATAACAACTATACGGCCGGAGGGTCCGGCACGGAGGATCTATGGAAAATGATTTGATTTATGTTTTCGGGCACAGACATCCCGATACGGATTCTATTTGCTCGAGCATAGCTTATGCGGATTTTCTGACAAAGCTCGGAAAACCCGCCGAGGCGCGGAGACTTGGCGAGATCAACAAGGAAACTGCTTTCATCCTTGACTATTTCAAAGTTCCCGTACCTCAGATGCTTGAAACAGTTAAAACCCAGGTCGGCGACCTTAAGATCGACCTTCAGGAGAAGGTGTCGCCGGACACCACCATCCGCAAGGTCTGGAACATCATGGACCGTTCCGAGATGAAAACGCTGCCCGTAGTTGACGACAACGAGCTGCTCATCGGCATCATATCCCTGTCCGATATAACCAAAAAGTTTATGGACGCCTTCAACTATAACTCCATCACCGCCTACGGAACGACTGTCGACAACATCACTGAGACCATCAACGGCACCGTGATCAGCGGGCGGAAATACTGGGAAAATTGCAAAGGAAAGATACTTGTCGCGGCGGGTCAGCCAGAGGCGCTTCTGGATTTCATCGAACCCGGCGACATCGTTATCTCAGGTGACCGCGAGGACGTTCAGCTTGAGGCAATAAAGGGCGGCGCGGGATGCCTTGTGATAACCTGCGGCCATTCTCCCGCAAGGACCGTGACCAAAGCTGCGGAGGAAAAGGGCGTCACCATAATAATGACTCCTCTTGACACTTATACGACCGTCAGGCTCATAAACCAGAGCATACCCGTCGGCGCCATAATGAACCGCAACACGGATCAGAAGCCGATCGTCAGCTTCAGGATCGACGACTTTGTGGAGAATATCAAGGATCAGATGGGCAAGAACAGGTACAGAAGCTATCCGGTGCTTGATCCCGAAGGAAAGGTCTGCGGGTTCATCTCCAGGTTCCACCTGATCTCCCAGCGCAAGAAGCGGGTCGTCCTTGTGGACCACAACGAAAAATCGCAGACCTGCGCGGGCATAGAAGAAGCCGAAATACTGGAGATAATCGACCACCACAAGATCGGCGATCTCACCACCACCGCTCCGATCCTTTTCAAGAACGAGCCCCTGGGAAGTACCGCCACCATCATCTCCAATATGTACATGGAGCAGGGCAGAAGACCTTCTCCCCAGATCGCCGGCATTCTCTGCGCCGCCATCATATCCGACACGCTGCAGTTCCAGTCGCCGACCTGTACGGATACCGACAGGAGGGCCGCGGAAAGGCTTGCCCAGATCAGCGGTATTGACATTGACGAGTTCGCCGCCAAAATGTTCACCGCCGGATCCGAATTCAAGGGCAAGACTCCGAAGGAAATCTACAGCCAGGATTTCAAGCGTGTATCCTTCAACGACTACCATTGCGGCATAAGCCAGATCACGATACTGAACATGGACTTTATCAAGGACGAGAAGCCCGAGATCATAAGCTACATGAACGAGGCGGCGGTAAACGACCATTTCGACCTGCTTGCGCTTATGATCACCGAGCTTTCCAGCCGCAGAACGGAAATGTGGATCACCGGAAAACTTACCGACGACGTAAGAAAAGAGCTCGGAATGCGGCCTGACGAAGTTTGCGTGAGATTCGACAGACTGATGTCGAGAAAGAAGGACGTTATCCCGCTCATCGACTCCGCCATAGAGAAACTGGCGCTGCGCACTTGACGGAAGAAAGCCCGGGACCCCGGGGAACTCATTGGCGTGTTAAAGAAGAACGGCAGGACCCGCACGGACGGCGCCTAAGGTATCCGCGGCGGGTAAAAAATGCCTTGAAGAGCCTGTTCGCGTCTTGACTTAGTAATGCGCGCATTGTAAAATAACTTGTATTTCAGGAGAAGACCTCATAGAGGCTTTCAGCGGAGGAATTGTCTTATGAAGAGACTGATTTTGATATTGACGATTGCAATGGCTGTACTGCTCTGCTTCACCGCCTGTGACAACCAGACCGAGGAGCCGACGCCTACACCCAGAGGAGGAGTGATCACCGAAAACAATGCCACGCCGATGCCGAGGCCTGTTGTCGATTATGATTCTTCCAGATTCGTTATGGACGGAGTCACTCTTGTGAAGTATATCGGCAGTGATGAGGCTGTTGAGATCCCGGACGGGACCATGATCATCGGCGACAGCGCTTTCAGAGGAAACACTTCCATGAAGAGCATCGTGCTGAAGGACAGCCTGACCATCGTGGGAAGCTACGCTTTTGAGGGCTGCTCCGCGCTTGAGACAGTTGAAGTGCCGAAGCTCGTCAGGAGCGTCGGAGACTACTGCTTCAAGGACTGCACCGCGCTTACGACCGCAGGACTAAAGACAATGACCGTCGACGTTGGAGTCGGCTGCTTTGAAGGCTGCACCAAGCTTGAAAAACTGACTCTCTCCACCTCCATGACCAACGTAAAAGACAGGATCTGCTACGGCTGCAAGGCTCTGACCGAACTGAAGCTCGTGGCCGCCACGTCCATTGGAAAATATGCCTTCTACGGCTGTGAATCCCTTGTGAAGATCGAGGCTCCGGCCTGCCTTTCCGTTGGCGACTATTGCTTTTACGGCTGCAAGAGCTTCGGCGCAGGTGAAAATGCCGGAAAGGGCGGCAATTTCTCTACCGTTCTCACCTCCCTCGGAACAGAGGCCTTTACCGGAACCGCCTGGCTCGACG
>JAGCZO010000048.1 GCA_017959965.1 Clostridia bacterium
AGGTGAAGGATCGCCTGTTTTATGTATTACAAATAAAAAACCCGGGCTGTCTTAGAAGAATTGCGAGGAACCCGGGTAAACTGTATATTCAGCAGATACGGTCTGTCAGAAAACGATCTGCCTCTTTTCTTTAGTGATATTTTCCATGTTAACGTCCTTCATGTTGGTCAGAGGCTGAAGTCCGTTTACAAAACGAGCCTGCTCGTAAAGAGGCTTTACGTACGGATTCGGAGTTCCCAGCAAAAGATTGCCAAAGAAATACTTTTTCCCCGAAACAGTAAAAGCATCCTCGTTCCTAAGACTGATCTGAAACGAACCCTTTTCAACAATGGCTTCGCCTGCCCTTGCGGATAATTTATGATCAATAAACTTTTCCCCGTCAAATACACTGACGGTGAAGCCGCAGTCAGTATAAACTATAAGCGTAATTGTGTATTCTCCGCGGTAGGGGATCAGGCTCTGAAAATCAAGTTCAAATTCCTTGCTGCGGATAGTGAAGCTTCCGCCGAAAGGTATCAGGATCCTGCCGGAGGAGTCCGAAAGAGCGGAATTGAGGCACATTGAAAGCAGCCCCTCTGCGCCTCTCATAGTACAGCACCAGAACGCCTCACTAATGCCGGCGCCGTTTGGCTTAAGATACTTTCCCGCCGGACCGACTGTGTCATCTGTCCCGAAACCGCCGTTGTATCTCTGAGCATAGCAAAAAGCGTTGAAATAGATCCTGTTTGCAAGCTTTAGATATTTAACGTTTTCGGTGATCTTGTAAAGTTCTATGGCGACCATAAGCGAATCCGTAATTGCGCAGGGTTCGGTCCAGGTGTCAGAGCGCCCGAACCAGTTGAAGTTGGCGTAATTCTCAGTCATTCCGAAACTAAGGTAAACATCAAAGATGTATTCGGCGATGTCAAAGAATTCCCTGTCGCCGGTATTATTAAACAGTCTGATAATGCCTCTCAGGGCGCTGAGAGTAGCGTGTGTCTGCATATGGGAACCGGTGAAATCAATGCGTCTGAATACGCCGATCATCTCCTTGAGAAGGTCAAGCACCCTCTCGTCTCTGTATATCTCATAGTACTGGCTGAGGCCGTCGATGCACATGAAAGCACAACCTATGTCAGTAGACAATACCCAAGAGCCGTGATCGCCAACAACTGTTCCGGAATATGACCCCTCAGTTAATCTCAGTTCCGGTTCGAGAGGATAACCGCTGTAGGCGCCTTTAAGAGGAACGTAAAGGTTCCCGACGATCCTTTTGACAACATCTGAGACAGATTCCTCACCTGTTGCAAGATAATACTCCATGAGCCCTCTGATGAGCCAGTTGTGGCCGGAGAGCTGCTGTTCGTCAAAAATACCTTCGGGAAGTATTCTCCCAAGATACCCTTTTTCGTTCAGCTTTTTCGGGATCTCAAGTATTATATCCCGCAGGTAAGGGGGCTCCGTATGCAGAGATCTCATATGTGAGACCAGCGCAAGAAGAGTCCTTCCCTCCCAGTCTCCGGGCCATCCGTTCTTGTCCTGAGTGAAGATCGCAGCGGGCCTGTAAATGTCGGCACACAGCCTTGCGGCGTTAAGAAGGACCCTTTCCTTCAGTTCTCCTTTTGTCTCAAAATCCGTGTTCCTCGGAATGGTTATCATAAACAGATCTCCTTATCGCCAGTAAAATATATGTGAGATCTATTATAATAGACACCGGTATCATTTACAATCCGGTCATTTTTTATTTTTCTTTTCTCTCATTTTTTTAACTGCAAGGATAGCAGAGGATACCGCTATCGTTAAAACAGCAATTATAATTATCACATATTCAACAACACTCATAAAGGTCACAACACCCCCTTTATTTAATCAAAACGTATAATTACTCAAACTTCAGCACCGTGAGCGGACTTTGATCCTTTTAGTAACATCGACGGCTCCGCTTCTTTTCTCATCCCCTGTGCTGACAGCTTTTTCAAGGTCAGATGCATTGCATATCCTGACAGGTCTTGAATTATAATCAATGATCTTGTCCGACCCTTTAAGATAGATACCGTTGAGAAGATGCGCGTAGCCTCCCACGTCGGAATCTATTACAACGGTGTTGTCCTCAAGTCTGGCATACTGCCTGATCACAGACGAGCCTCCCGCGCAGGATGCGTCTCTTAATTCTGCATAGTCCCTGATCTCGCTGTTCCCGAAGGCCCTGGCCCTGTCCCTGACCGTCACCGTGGGAAAATCATCAATTTTAACGATCCCGTGAACGTAGGCGTTTTCGCTCACGCTTGCTCTTCCGAAAACAGCGGCGCCTTTCCCTATCCAGCACGAACCCTCCTGAGACAGATTCCATGGACCTTCCACAAAACCGCCTGTTTCTCCCATGACGACCGTTTTTATCTTTCCTGCATGGCCTGTCTGAACATCGCCAAATGAGGCTCCGGGAGTAAATGATCTTTTTGCTATGATCCTGTAAAGCTTTCTGCCGAACATAATGACGGGGGCTTCGTACTGAATTTCGTATTTAATGTCATCCATCATACTATTCATTCGATCACAGGGTTTCTTTTACCCGAAAGTATGCCTTTGGAGATCCTTTTGCCGCCCCCTACCGCATAACTTCCCATGACAACGGAATCACCCGTCACAAGCGCATTGCCGTAGACCACGGCGTTGTTCTTTATAAAAGAGCGTCCTTTTACAGTAGCAAAGCCGAAAACCCTCGCATGGTCGGCGATCCTGGCATATCCGGAGATCAGAGCGTTTCCGTATATTTCCGAATGACCCTTGACCGTAGCCTTGTTGAGAACAGTGGCGCAGCCGTAGACTTTGGCGTTCTGATAGATCCTGACCCCGTGTTTTACCACAGCCTCTCCGCTTATTACGGCGGAACCGCCGGCCTCAACAAATTCATCGTAATTACAGCCGGATAAAAAACCGACGTTCATGTAAACACTTCCCGAAGAGCCGCCTGATATAAATGCGTTGCCGGAGACTGTCGCATAACCGTGTACTATAGCCGCGCCGCAAACGATGGCGTTGTCTTTTACAAGAGCTCTGTCCATCGCCGCAGAGTGCTGCCCTATCCAGCAGTTTCCCTCCTGGTCCAGATTACAGTAATTTTCAACGAATCCGCCCTTTTCTCCTTCTGCAACGTTTCCGAAAGACCTTAAGGCAACGATACGGAAAAGCTTTTTCCCGCATACGAAAGCAGATTCGTTGTATAGTATCTTGTATTTTTTCATATCAACAAAAATATAATAATCAAAAACATGTGATTGCCGCACGTTATAAAACGTTTCCGTGTTCTTTTGCTTATTTCGGACTCAGCATAAGAACACGCCGGTATTTCCGGTTCCGTTATAGCAGGAAGAAGAACACTGATTCTTCTGCATCATCACCGTATTTTCACTCTCCGCAAGGGTATTCAAAGGCTCAGGTCTGAAAGGCAGGATATCAAAACCGGGAACGTAAAAGTTGTGAAAAGCATTGTATCTGATAAGCTTCGATATCCTCCGGTGACGTATAAAATGATTTGACCCTTGTTTCCTAAAGACTGCGGCTCCGCAGAGAATCAGGTCCGTAACGGCAATCGATCAAAAATATTCGGTTTTTAAGGTCCGACTAAATTAATAATTTCAAAGCTATCCAATATCCGTTCTTCCTGTGGCAAATACCATTGCGTCCACCGCTGATGACCCGCAGGTATCGACCAGTATCGACGCGCACTCTCTCAACGTGGAGCCTGTGGTGAGGATATCGTCGATCAGAAGTATTCTGCTCCCCCGGAGCCTTTCACGGTCCCGGGCGGAAAGTCCTTCTTTAAGTCTGAATCTTCCGGAGACATTATCCCTTCTGAGATCTCTCTTAAGTCTGCTCTGCTTGGGACTTCTGGAATTGCTCTCAATGATTTCCATTATTCCGATGCCCGTCCGCTTTGAGACCTCATAAGCTATCTCATGGCACTGGTCAAAACCTCTTTTTCTGAAGGAGGTTCTGCTTACGGGGACGTAAACTATACAGTCATAATCTCTAAGCTCCTCCCGGAAGAATTCGAAGAGAATACTGCCGATACGCCTTCCCAGCCACATCTCGCCCCGGAACTTGTATCTTCCGATAAGTTCCTTAACGGGTCCCGAATACCTGGCGTAAAAATAGAGAGAGCCGTAGCTGTAAAGTCCCGGAAGCTCCATTTTCCCTTTTGATGATCTGAAGATGAGCTTTAAGCATTCGCCGCAGATATCATGATCGCAATAATTGCCGCAAATTACGCAGACGGGAGGGAAAGCAAGATCAGTAATTACTTTGGCAAGACCCTTCAAGCGCTTCTTAACTCTCAGGTACAGCTGCGTAAAGAGCTCCCTGCCCTGCATACTCAGCCGTTGACCGCAAGATCAAGAGTACCGGGAAACTCAGCCACCTCAGGAGATACCGCATCGGGCTGCTGCTCCTCTTTGACCTCAGGTTCCGACTTGTAGGCTTCAGCGAGCTCCTTAGCATCGATCTTCTTAAGAGATTTTACAAGTACAAGAAACTCCTGTCTGTTCAATGTGATACCTTTTCTCATACTCTCGCGGCTGCCGTTCCAGTCTCTAATATCAACTTTGGTTCCGCCGTCGTTCCATTTAACAAGGTTAATTTCACGGGTCCAGCCGCTTCCTTTGTCGCTGATAACTGCAATGTGCCGGACGATCTCAAATTTAACATCTGCCATATCAATGATTCCTCCTTTTCTTGGCAAGTGATCGGATTCTAACAGTTGTCAACACCTTCTTCAAGCCGGTTAAAATTTCCCGGAAATACAGGATTTTCCGGAAATGCAAAGTCCTTTTATTGTTAAACATACACACTGAAAATTAATAGAAAATCGGGGATCGATCGACGTTAAAAGCTTGAAATATCCTTGAAAAACGAGAGAAAACAAACGTAGGAGAAATAAAAAAAAAGCGACAATTAATGCCGCCGAAAGAGATCTATAGCTTCAGGACTTTCACATAACAGTATTGTCAAGCATGTAGGTGTAGGAATCAACAAGAGCGTCGAAGCTTGCCTTTATGATGTCGCCCGAAACTCCCACAGTGCACCAGGTCCGCTGACCGTCGGAGCTCTCGATCACAACTCTTACAACGGAGGCGGTGGCCAGCCTGCTTTCAAGAACGCGCACCTTATAGTCCACCAGGTACATGTTGGCGATGGCAGGGTAAAAGCTGGTAAGAGCCTTTCTCAAGGCCTTGTCGAGGGCGTCCACAGGGCCGATGCCGTTGTCGGCAGTGATCTCTCTGCGGTTGTCGTAGGTCACGTCAACGATGGCGCTGGCGGTTACTCCTGAGCTGTCCTCGGTGCCGTGGGCCTTGGGATCGTCATTGTCGAAAACAACGACCTTGTAGGTGTTGAGCGTGAACCAGGAGCGCCTGATACCCAGAATATCTTTAACAAGCATTTCAAAGGACGCGTCGGCGCCTTCAAAGCTGTAGCCTTCAAGCTCAAGAGCCTTTATCTTATCAACTATAAGTGTGGCGTCCGAGCTGTCGAAGCCCAGCCTCGGAAGAAGCTGCTTTACTTTGGCGGTGACGGCCGCCCTGCCCGACTGCTCGGAAAGCATGAACTGTCTCGTATTGCCAACGGTTTCCGGCTCTATATGTTCATACGAAGAAGCCTTTTTCACCACCGCGTCAATGTGGGTCCCGGCCTTGTGCCTGAAGGCATGCTTGCCGACGTAAGGGGAAAACTCCCACATCTTTGTATTGGCGGTCTCGCAGGAGCTGTGGGCTAAGTCATAAAGAACTGTAAGATCCGGGATCGTACCGTATCCCAGCTTCAAGGTAAGATTTGGAACAACTGTGAAAAGATTGGCGTTGCCGCACCTTTCGCCCCAGCCGTTCACAGCCACCTGAGCGATGCCTGCTCCGAGTCTCACGGCCAGGATCGTGGAATAGTCCGCTGTGCCGCAGTCATTGTGGGCGTGGATGCCGAATTTTCCCGATATTTCCGGAACAAGCGTTACAGTTTCTTTAATGATCTCTTCTATTTCAAAGGGAAGCACCCCGCCGTTCGTGTCGCAAAGGACAACGGTTTCCGCTCCGGCGTCAAGAGCCGCTTTCAGGCATCTTATCGAATAGTCCTTATCGGCCTTGAATCCGTCAAAATACTGCTCGGCGTCAAAAAACACCTTTTTCCCTTTACTTTTAAGATATGCAACGGTATCTGAGATCATCGAGACGTTCTCGTCCGGTGTGACGCCAAGAATATCGGTAGCGTGAGAAATATGAGTCTTGCCGAAGACCGCAACGTACGAAGTACCTGCCTCAACAAGGCTCTGGAGCATCTTGTCATTGGCGGGAGATGTCTTCTGCCTAACGGTCTGGCCGAAGGCGACAAGCTTGGCGTGTGTGAGAGTCCTCTTCTGCATTTCCTTGTAAAAGGAATCGTCCTTCGGAGAACTGCCCGCAAGGCCTCCTTCAATAAAATCGACGCCGAGTCTGTCAAGCTCCATGCAGAGAGAAAGCTTGTCGGCAAGGGTAAAGGAAATGCCGACGCACTGTGAGCCTTCTCTTAATGTCGTATCGTAAATTGAAATATGTTTACCTTGAGTATCCATAAAAGTCACATCCGGGTCGTTTTATTATAAATGCGAATTGCCAAACAGTTTCTCTTCAGTCTCCGTAGATCGTATCCCGGCCCCTTCCCAGAGCGACAACTCCGGTCCTCGCCATCTCGATGATGCCGAATTTTGAAAGCATTCTGATCACGGCTTCAGCTTTGTCGTCCTCACCGGTGACCTCCACAATAACGGATTCCGGAGACAGATCTATGATCTTGCCTCTGAAAATGTTGACGATCTCAATGATCTCGCCTCTTGTCTGAGAATCGGCTTTGACCTTTATAACTATAAGCTCCCGCTGGATCATGCTGGTCTCCTCAAGAACCACCACCTTACCCACGCAGGGAAGCTTCTCCAGCTGGAGTACAAGATGGGATACCTGGGATCCCGTAGCGTGGATTTTGACCGTGATCCTGGAAAACTCAGGCTTTTCGGTGGTACCGACGGCAAGGCTGTCGATATTGTAGCCACGCCTGCTGAAAAGGCCCGTAACCTTTGAAAGGACACCGGCCACGTTGTCGACAACGATGGAAAGTGTTCTTATTTCATTGCCGTTGTTATCGGAAATTCTGTCTGCCATACCTGTCACCATAAAAAATAATAAGTCAAAGCCTCAAGTCAATGAGTGCCGGCTTGCTGCCAATTATATATGAATCGAGAGCTTTTTCAAACTCTTTGAGATCTCTTGCAGTAAAACCCGAAAGACCGTAAGCCTTTGCGATGATCCTGAAATCAGGCATGCTGAGATGACTTTCTGTGGCAATGTACCTTCTGCCGTAAAACTCCTTCTGCATTTCCCTTACCATGCCGAGAACGTTATTATTCAGGACAAGGATCAGCATTTTGATACGGTTTTCTCTCACCGCCGCAAGCTCTACGAGACTCATTCTGAAGGAGCCGTCGCCGGAAACAAGGACGGTATTCGTTTTTTTATCAGTTAACTCGGCGCAGGCGAAGGAAGCTCCCACGGATGCCCCGAGGCCGAAGCCCATCGTGCCGAAGCCTCCGCTGGTGATCAGTCTGCCCGGTCTCTCAAAAGGATAAAGCCTCGCGGTGGCCATCTGGTGAAGGCCTACGTCAGTGACAACAAATACGTCCCCGAGTTTCTCCTTTATCATGGAAAAAGCGTCGCTGACAATTTTATCTTTTGCTTCTGAGAAAAGATATTTGCCGGGACGGTTTGCCCCGGTATCCCCGGGACCGCGAGTGAGTTTTTTACGGTATTTGCGTCCGAAGCCTTCTTCCTTTGACGGATCCTCGTCAAATTTTCCGCACAAAGAAGCAAGTACAGCTTTGGCGTCACCGTTTACGGGAACGGTCGCCTCAACGTTTTTGTTTAGCTCCGAGATGTCGCTGTCAACGTGAATGACGGTCTTGCCGGCGGAAACAAATCCGTGTGTCCTGTTGGAAAAACGCATTCCCAAAGCCAGAACAACGTCCGCTCTGTCAACGTAATCCACCGCATCGGGGTCGCCGTAAACACCCAGCATGCCGAGGTTAAGAGGATCGTTGTAAGGGAGTATACCGGTCGCCATCAGAGTGGATGCCACAGGAATGCCGGTATTATGGGCAAAGCGGGACAAGTCTTCATAGGCGCCCGATCTGACTGCACCGCCTCCGGCGATAATAACCGGACGTTCGGCGTTTTTAAGAAGGGTATATATTTTGGAGACGGTATCGTCTTCGACCTCGGGCACTTCAGGAGACCTGGCCTCCTGAAGGTCATCTCCAGTATCATCGGGAGTATAGTCCTTCGGAAACTGATAAGACAAAATGTCATGGGGAATATCAAGAAGCACCGGTCCGGGTCTTCCCTTGCAGGCCAGCCTGATCGCCTTTTTAACGGTCGAGGCAAGCCTATAAGGATCTCTGACCACCCAGTTGTATTTGCATACAGGATTCGTGATGCCCGCAATGTCCGCCTCCTGAAAGCTGTCGGAGCCGATTTCCGACGCATTGACGTTTGCGGTAATAAAAAGAACGTGGCTGCTGTCGGATAAAGCGGTCGCAATACCTGTGACAAGATTCGTGGAGCCGGGACCTGAGGTGGCGATACATACGCCAAGCTTTCCCGAGACCCTGGCATAGCCGTCAGCGGCGTGAGAAGCGCCCTGTTCGTGGGCAGTTCTTATATGCTTTAACTTATCGCGTTTTTTGTAAAGTGCGTCGTAAAGAGGCATAGCGGCGCCTCCGGGGTATCCGAAGCAAACGGTAACACCGGAATCTATAAGTATTTGAACTATAAGATCACTGCCTGTCATAATTTCTGTCTCTTTCGTTTTATTAATTCATGCCTTCTCACGCGGATCAGTCTCTGTGCCGTCCGCCGTATCTTCTGTAACACTGTATTCAGCATCTTTGGAGCCGTCAGCCTCCCGATCTGCTTCAGGCACATCACAGCCGGAGTCTCCGTCGCCAATTACGGCAGATGCCGGATCATCAGGATCGGCATATAAAAGCGCCCTGTCCTGCCTGACCGTCTTAATGATCTTTCTTACGATCCAAAGCCCCGAAAGGCCGAAGATCACACAAAGAATAAGAACGATGTAAACGATCCTTACGATGCCGTAGGCCTTGGCTTTGGCCGCCTCGTCATCGGTGGGTATCATTTTGTAGTGTATGTCATTCGCGGCTGCGGCCATGGACTTTGTGAATTTAAGCTCTGCCGCGGTAAATTCCGATTCATAAAGAGCAACGTCTTTGCCGTCACCGTCGGTATAATAATAGAATATCTGAAGGTTCGAAGGAACGAGCTTTTTATCGGCACCCGGCGCGCCTTCAGCGTAGAAAGCAACTATTCCGGAGATGATGTTCTTGTAGCTGTCAAAATCAACGTTTTCGCCCCGGACGTAAAGGACGATATCTCCCGAGCCGACGATGCCGGAATCAACGGCTTGATCCACTCTTTCGGAAAGCGTCCCTCCGCCAAACTATCCTGCCCTCGGCATGGTGTCCGCATAAAGATCAAAGGGTTTGAAACCGTAGGCTCCTTCAGAGAAAAAGTTCTCGGTCAAGCCCAAAAGATAGCTGTTGATGCCCTCCGCAAGCTCAAGGTCGCAGTTGCAGACCGAGAAGATCTCGTCGTAATATACCGTGAAATTAAATGATTTGATCTTAAAAATGTCGCCGGCTTTAAGAGTTCCGTATTCGCCGTTTTTCACGGATTCGACTCTGCATTCGTAGCAGTAGCCGCTTTTGGTGATCTCAAAGCCAAGGTACTGCTCAGTCTCGGACACGTATTTCCCGTCGATAACTTTATAGCCGACGTCGCCGTAATGTCTTGACATATAAGCGTCAACGGAGGGTCTGTTGAGCCATACGCCAACGGAGGTACCAAGACCCTCAAGCAGAATGCCTGTGAAAAGCAGCACAAAAAGCACGTAGACCGTTATCAGAACGGCTATCATTATCTTACTTTTTGTTCTGAGGCGGCCCTTCATTTTTGTCCTCCGGCGGATATTAAACGAGTAATGCGGAGCCGGCATCGGCCGGCATAAGCAATGTTTTCAAATTGAAAGCAGAGGAGCAGAGAACCTAAACCTTTTTAAGGCTCAAGAACTCTGCCCCGTTGATTTTATCTTAGAGATCTAAGCAATGATCTCAGCTGTTTGCGATAACGGCAAAGTCAGGAACCTTGAGGCTGGCTCCGCCTACAAGTCCGCCGTCGATATCGGGCATTGCGAAGAGACCTGCGGCGTTCTTGGCGTTGCAGGATCCGCCGTACTGGATGGTGATAACGGAGGATACGTTCTTTCCGTAGAGCTTGCATATCGTGTCGCGGATGGCTTTGCAGACCTCCTGAGCCTGATCGTCGGTGGCAGTGAGGCCTGTGCCGATAGCCCAGATAGGCTCGTAAGCGATTATGATGCCTGCTGCCTGGTCGTCGCGGACACCGTTAAGAGCATATTCCACCTGGTAAGCAACCAGCTCGTTGGTAACGCCCGCAAGACGCTGGTCCTTGGATTCGCCGACGCAGACGATAGGTGTGAGACCGTATTTCAAAGCCTGCTTGACTTTGAGGTTAACTGTTTCATCTGTCTCGTTGTAGTACTGACGTCTCTCGGAGTGTCCGATGATGACGTATTTCACGCCAAGGTCAGCCAGCATTTCTGCGGAGACTTCGCCGGTGTAAGCGCCCTTGTCGTGGTAATCCATTGTCTGAGCGGCAATGCTGATATATGTGCCCTTGGCGGCTTCGAGAGCTGCGGGGATAGCGACGAAGGGTACTGCGCAGATGACCTGATTCTTTGCGTCCTTAACTGCCTCGGCAAGCTCTTTGATGAAAGCTGCTGCCTGGGAGGGAGTTTTGTTCATTTTCCAGTTGCCTGCCGCAACGATCTTTCTGTCCTTATTCTCAAGGCAGGAAATGCCGGGAAGGTCTCTGCCCTCAAGGAACTCAAGTGAAGCTCCGCCGCCGGTTGAAATATGGCTGATGGAGCCTGCGAAGCCAAGCTGCTCGACTGCGGCAGCGCTGTCTCCGCCGCCAACGATAGTGGTGGCATCGGAAGCCGCCATAGCTTCAGCTACGGCAACGGTACCCTGAGCGAGGATCGGGTTCTCGAAAACTCCCATAGGTCCGTTCCAGACAACGGTCTTTGCGTTTTTGACCTCTTCGGCAAAGAGCTTGCAGGTCTCGGGTCCTATATCGCAGCCCATTCTGTCGTCGGGCATGGAATCCACACCGTATACAGCGGTCACTACAGGAGCGTCAATGGGATTCGGGAATTCCGCGATTGTTGTGGCGTCCACGGGAAGAAGCAGCTTCTTTCCGAGTTTTTCGGCCTTTTCGATCATTGACTTGCAGTAATCGAGCTTCTCGTCGTCGCAGAGAGATGTGCCGATGCCGTAGCCCTGAGCCTTAAGGAAGGTATAAGCCATTCCGCCGCCGATAATAAGGGTGTCGCATTTTTCGAGAAGACTGGAAATAACTGTCAGCTTATCCGCGACCTTTGCGCCGCCGAGGATAGCAACGAAGGGATGCTCCGGGTTATTCACGGCGTTGCCGAGGAAGTTGATCTCTTTTTCAATAAGGAAACCGGAAACCGCAGGCAGATAGTCCGCTATACCTGCAGTGGTGGCATGGGCTCTGTGAGCAGTTCCGAAAGCATCGTTAACGTAAAGCTCGGCCATGGAAGCCAGTTCTTTTGCGAACTCAGGGTTGTTTTTCTCTTCTTCCTTGTGGAATCTGGCGTTCTCAAGCATCATGATCTGGCCGGGTTTAAGAGACTCAGCTTTGGCTTTGGCGTCGGGGCCGATCACATCCTTAGCCTGGATAACCTCTTTTCCGAGAAGCTCGGAAAGTCTCTTCGAGGCGGGAGCCATGGAATATTTCATGTTAAACTCGCCCTTCGGTCTTCCGAGGTGGGAAACGAGAATAACTGCAGCGTTTTTATCCAGCAGATATTTAATAGTGGGAAGAGCGCCGACGATACGCTTGTCATCGGAAATGTTTCCCTCGCTGTCGAAAGGAACGTTGAAGTCGACCCGGACGATTACTTTTTTGCCGGCACAGTCGATGTCGGCAACAGTCTTTTTGCAATAATAAGCCATAATTTGGTTCTCCTTTTTTGTGAAGATTCACAATTTTTATTATATATCCTTTACAAGGAAAGTTCAATCGGAATCATCCTTATAAAAGCCGTTTCAGCTGTTGTTGATGGCGTTGAGGTAAGCAGAAATACTGGCCTCAAAAATGTTAACGTTAACGCCGTAGCCCTTGACCACCTTGTCGTCGAGAGATACTTTAACGCTTACGGCACCCTGGGCGTCCGTACCTCCGGTGACCGACTCTATCATATAATCAAGGAGCTTCGCGTCTGTGCCGAGGGCATCATTGATGGCGTTGTAGGCGGCGTCAATTGGGCCCTCACCGGTGGCAAAGCCCTCGAAGGCGGTGCCGTCGCTTTTTACGATCCTTATGTTGCAGGTATTGGAGAGAACGTTTCCGGAATTGATGATGTACTTGTCGAGTCTGTACTCTCCCATATAATCAAGGATCTCGGCCTTCACGAGAGCCTCTATATCCTTGTCGGAAACGATCTTTTTGGCCTCGGCAAGCAGCTTGAACTTTTCGAACAGAGCGTCCATCTGAAGCTGGTTGAGATTGTTAAACCCAAGTACCGCGAGCCTGTCCTCAAGAGCGTGACGGCCCGAATGTTTTCCCATTATTATCCTGCTCTCGGTAAGTCCGATGTCTTCGGGATCGATTATCTCGTAGGTCCGTCTGTCCGCCACCATGCCGTGGACATGGATCCCCGACTCATGGGCAAAGGCGTTCTTGCCAACGACCGCTTTATTGGCCTGCACCTTGACGCCGGTGAGCATGACAAGCTTTCTGCTGGCGGGAACGATAAGCTTCGTGTTGATTCCCGTATCGCAGCCGTAATACTCTTTTCTTGTCCGGAGAGACATTACGACCTCCTCCAGGGAAGCGTTGCCGGCCCTCTCGCCAATGCCGTTGACGGTGCAGTCAACTCTGTCGGCGCCGGCTTCAATAGCGGCAAGAGTGTTGGCGGTAGCAAGGCCGAGATCGTTGTGGCAGTGAACGGAGAGCTTATACTCCTTATATGACGAAAGCCCGCCGCGTATATACTTAATAAGCTCCTTCAGCTCCTCAGGCTGGATATATCCTACAGTGTCGGCAATATTCAGAACCGAGGCGCCGTTGTCAAGTGCGGTTTGGAAAACCTTGAGCAGAAATTCCCGGTCGGTCCTGGTGGCATCTTCAGCTGAGAATTCGATCTCCGGGCAGAGAGCCCGTGCGTAGGCAACGACTCTCCCGACTGTCTCCAAGACCTCTTCCCTCGAGGAATGGAGCTTTTGCGTGATATGAAGGTCCGAAGTGGCAATAAAAATATTAAGCAGCGGCTTTTCGGCGCTTTTGACAGCGTTCCAGGCAATATCGCAGTCCGTCTCAACGCAGCGGCAGAGAGAAGCCACGCAGATGCCCTTTATTTCATCAGCAATGGTTTTGACGCAGGCATAATCCCCCTGGGAGCATGCGGCAAAGCCGGCATCGATAACGTCAACGTTAAGAGCCTGGAGCATTCTGGCCATGGAAAGCTTCTCGGCAAGGTTCATAGAAAAGCCGGGAGCCTGTTCTCCGTCTCGAAGTGTTGAATCAAAGATCTCAATTTTTCTCATTTTAATACTCCGGAAGCGAAATCGTTACAGTGTGACCGCCCGATAGGCGTACCGGTCAGAAATTAAAAGCCTTGTGGAGCTCGTCCACCTCGTCGTCGGTGATGGCAACGATATTGCCGATGCCCCTGGAGGCCAGGATGGCTTTGGCGCTGTATTCCATGACCTCAAGCTTGTCAAAGGCGTTGAGAAGACTGGCGCCGGTAACAAGCACGCACTCGTTCTTGATCAGAACGATGGGCGTCATGTGTCCGATGGTGTCGCTTACAAGCTGGTGGTTTTTAAAGCTGACGCCAAAGGGAAGCTTCTTAACGTCCCTCAGCATGATATACGATTCCGGAATGGTCCTGGAGTCAAATTCCGCATCGGAAACGGCAAAGGCCATGATATGAGGCGAATGGGCGATTATTATGGAATTGATCTCCGGATGGTCGTCATATATTTTTTTGTGAAGAAGCACAGAGCCGGAAGGGACCTTGCCCTGCTCGCACATGGTGCCCTTGATAAGGACGGCATCCTCGGGCTCGATGTATTTCCGGTCCTTGCCGTGGGGCGTGATGAGGAACGAACCGTCGGAAAGTCTTTGGGAAAAGGTTCCCTGGGTGCTGGTGAACAGCTGCTGCCTGTAAGCTCTGGTGATAAACTTGACCATATCCCGGCGGGCGGCTTTTTCCTCGGACGTGACGTTTTTATTGACGAACTCGTCCAGCACCGCAGGCTGTTTTTCCTTTGAGAGAGCAACGTCTTCGTCGGTCAGAGCGGATATCTTGCCCACCTTCTGGGCCTCAATTTCAAGTCTTGCGCAGAAATCAAAGGTCTCAAAAGCCTTGAAGGCTCCGAAAATATCCTTTGATCCAACAAATACTCCGTGGTTCTCGAGCATCACGACGTTGTGGCCCTCTCCGAACTTTGCGGATATCTTTTCACTGAGGCCGATGCTTCCCGGCACGTCGTATGCCGCAAAATCAACGCTGCCTGTAACGTGGGCAACGTTGGGCACCAGCCTTGTCTCCGGTATCCTTCTTACGATGCTGAAAGCAACAAGTGCCGGCGGATGGGCATGAAGAACGGCGTGTATGTCCGGCCTCATCTCGTATATCTTTTTATGTACCGGAAATTCGCTTGAGGGCTTGTGATTCCCGCAGACAGTGCCGTCGGGTCTCACTCTCACTATATCGTCTCTGGTAAGAGAGCCCTTGTCGATGGAACCGGGTGTTATCCAGATATCGCCGTTTTCATCCAGTATGGAAAGATTTCCGCCGCTGGTGGTGGTCATGCCGTAGGAATATATCCTCTCCATCATCATCACAAGCTGATCCGCAGGATGTATCATTGAAAAATCCATAGCATTCTCCTCACTTGATCTAAATGGTTATCTCCCTTTAAGAACGGGATCCGTGGGATCGTAGCAGGCCGCCTCGGGGATCTCCGCGGGCCTCTCGCAGTCAAGCCCTCTGGGGCTTCCGTCAACGATCTCAAGCTTTGTTCCTGTGTCGCAGTTTTTGTATATCCAGTAAATGTTTCCGGTCTGCATCCTGAGACAGCCCCCCGTGGAGCTCTCTCCGATGGAATTGTAATAGTAAGAAAGGATGGAGTTCTCACGCTGCTCGGAATAACAGGGGCCGTGAAGAAAAACACCCGAGGCATACTGTATGCCGAACTGGGCGTGGCAATGGGCGCTGAAGACCTTCCATCGCATTTTTTCGCCAAGAGTAAAAGTACCCACAGGGGTTTTTGAAGGAGTTGATCCGCTGGCGGCGGATATGGTCCTGACAGGGGCCGTATAGTGGCCCTGACTGTCGGCTTTATAAACCGTCATAACGTGTTTCCCTTTTTCGTAATAGATGTAATAGGGAAAACCGTCGACGGCTTTTCTGGCCTCCGTTCTCTCAACCTCAAGGCTCGAGTAAATATAGCCAATGGCGCCGCCCGGGCCGTAAAGCTTGGCATATCCGGTCTTGTCTGCTTTAACGTGAAGCTTATTCCCGCTGAAGGATGCGGAAAGGATGCCTCTTCCGTCAACGGACCAGCCCGATGCGTCTCCGAAATCAAAATCATACGTCTGTCCGGGAATAACGTAAAATGTCC
>JAGCZO010000049.1 GCA_017959965.1 Clostridia bacterium
CCCCAAGGGAAGTTTGTCTGAGCGACACATTGGCGTAAAAACATATTACTACCTCAAGTACCGTGAGGGTGGAAAGGTGATATCCAAATACATCCCCGCTGATCAGGCAGGTGAGCTCCGGGACAAGATCGAAAGACGTCGACACACCGAGGCAATGCTTGTTGCTCTGCAAAACGAAAAGGACCTTGCCGATAAGATCTTGGGAGGTGCGGTATGATTTTGTATCACGGAAGCAACATGATCGTTGATAAACCTAAGCTTGTTCCCCAGAATCGCAATCTTGATTTTGGTTTCGGGTTTTACACAACTACAAACAAAGCACAGGCGATCGGATTTGCAGAGAAGGTATTTCGCCGCCGTTCAGAAGGACGTATGACGGTAAGCGTTTATGAAATAGATGAGCAAAAAGCGTTTTCCGATTGCTCGCTGCTTCGCTTTGACTCACCCGACGAAGCATGGCTTGATTTCGTCTTCGCCAATCGTTCCGGCTCATACAACGGTCCTTTTTACGATCTGATTTTCGGGCCGGTCGCTAACGATGACGTTTACACAACTTTCAATTTGTATTCCGCCGGTGTGCTGACAAAAGAGCAAACTCTTGAAGCGCTGAAAATCAAAAAGCTTTTTAATCAGCTTGTGCTGACCACCGAAAAAGCACTGTCTTATCTGAAATTTGCGGGAACAGTGCCGGAGGAGGAATTCTGATGGAACAAAAGAAATTTGAAGCCATACTTATTCTGCTTGTACCGCAGATCGTTTCCATTATTGCTGAAAAGCATGGTTGTGATGAATTGGCGGCGGCAAGATCGTTTTATGAATCAACGCTTTACTCACTTCTCGAGAAAGAAGAAACAAAACTTTGGCATCTGAGCGCAGCCGCATTGTTTGATCTATACGACGAAGAAATCCGAACAGGATACATAACTTTTCCGGAGGAGGCGTGACATGAGCAAACTGTGTACGATTTTGTTTCGCATACCCTTGATGGCAAGCCACGGGACATTGGCGTGTGCAGTTTTGAACTGCTCCGTCAGTTTTCCATTGCTTTCCGAGATTTGAATAATACGGAACATGATAGAGTCAACGAGCAGCTCATCGGCTTCGATTTCATTTCTTGTTTTTCCGACAGTATGATCGATCACAAATTTCAGATCTGATTTTATCTTTTCAACATAGTATTGATCGTTTTTATTGTTATCCATAAATTTTGATTCCATCTCTCAGTATCTCTTGTAACAGTTCGGGATTGTTATTCAGCTGTGCCACATCAAGCAGATCCACTTTTTTCTTCAGGTTTTCACGAAGCAGTTCTATCAATTCAAGATATTTCAGTCCGTTAATTGGCAAGGAAACAAGCAGGTCAACGTCGCTGGTCTCCGTTGCCGTTCCTTTAGCGTAGGAACCAAACAAATAACAGTACTCTACCGAATAAGAAGGAAAAACCGAGCTGCAGAGCTCCTTGATCTGCTCGATCGTCAGTTTCCCGTGCTCTTCGTCAATAAGACCGTATGCATTCAGTTGATCAATAATATACTGATATTTGATCCGGTTGATCTTGGTCTCATCGGATTCATATCTCTTATACGTTCGAAGCGGAATCTGCAGATATTCAGAACAATTTCTCTGCGTCAATCCTTTTGCTTCGCGCAGCTGCCGTAAAGACATTTGTATCACCTCGCAGCGATTCTATCGTTTTGGCACCGGTTTGTCAAGGGCTTTGGTGCCAAATTGGCACCCAGCGGCTTATTATTTAGTGCCAATTTGGCACCAATGATACTCGCAGCAGGTCACAATCCGGCACAGAAAAAGGGATCCCCAAGCAGGAAACCCTTTTTGAAAAGTCAAGAAAAACAATAGCAATTACAATGCGTCATCTGCATTCGCCAGCTTTTAATAAAAGGATGCCTCATTATTTGCTTGGCATTTTCACAAATCTTCTGCAATCCGAACCGTATGTGGCGCCCGGATTTTTGGAAGTATTGGCGTTTATACTGCATTCACCGGAAGTCGTATTGCTGGGGCTTTCCCACTTCTTGGACAAATTAATACTGCGCTCACCGCACCAATATGCGCAATTAAGACAACATTGCCTTTCGCTGCTCCAACTCATTTTTATTATTCTCCCTTCTTAGTAATCTGTTGCAGTATTAAACGGAACGGTATGGGAAGCATTGGCGGTTCTCTAAATAGTACCGGCTCCCTTACCCCACCTGACTCTTCAGCCACTCCAGATGGTCTCTGATCCACGTATTAAAGGAGATCCGCATACCGTCGAGCGTCCGGTACGATCCATACCCGTAACGCTTGCTCTCCAGACGATAGAGCTTGTTGTATGAGTTACTGTCGATCTTATCCAGAGCGGCATTGACGGCCGCGGCCACTTTGTCGTAAGTTTTGTAGAACAGTTCGGCGTATGCCTGCGCGAACTCCTTCTTATGGGAAAGCTGCGAGAAATAGAAATGCGAGCCCTCACGGTGGATATTGGCAACAGAATCGGTCATCCATTTCCAAGAGTCAAAGTCCCAGTTCGGTCCCATGAAGATCTTGCTGCCGTCGGTGGAGTCCTTCTTCCACATGTAAAGGTTGTTGCCGCCGGAGTCCAGGAGACACATGTAGTCCGCCACCAGGATCCACGAAACGAAGGAATTCAGGTCGATATAGTCAAGATAAGAGCTGTCGTTTCTCCTCAACGCCAACTCAAACTCGGTCATGTAGTTCTTGATATACTTGTAAGCGTCGGAATTCTCGTCAAAATCATCGGTGTCAGGGTATTTGAAGGTATACTTCATCACGAAGTTCTCGGAGGACGGAGTGGTGAAGTACATTGGCTCGTTCCACCAGTAGGCGTCATATTCAATGACAAATCCGTCGTCCTCCACAGGGCAGCGCCACCTTGAGTCCCCTTCTCCCGTCCCCTGCTTGACGCATTCCGAGAGCACGTAGAGACCCCGGTAATCGCCGTTGACGTACAGGGAAACGTAGGTGTGATCCGGCGACCAGGGCGTGCCCACGAGGTCCGCGATGGCATCACCGGCAACACGGTAAATATCCGTTCCGTAATTGAGAAGGAGCCACTCCTTGTCGGCATAGGACTTTCCGTCCGCCGGGCGGTCTATGAACGGCGCCAACAGGTCACACTTCTTGCTCAGCTTGATCTTGTATGGTTTCTTCGTGCCGTAGGCGCTGGTATTGCCGCGGATCTTCATTTTGGCGCCCAGATACTGTTCCTCCCCGGAATAGTTCATCGAGGAGTCGTAAACAACGTTGTCGGAGGCATCGTAGATCTTCACGACACTGTTTTCCCAGGTCGCATTGGTGATGCCGGCGCCAATGTTTCCGGGCGGCGGGGTGACGTATTCACAGGTCGGCCAGACATAGTCTTCGGTGATGATCTCAACGCGTGGGAAGGCAATACTTCTTGCGTCAGGTATGTAGCAGGTGCTGAAACTGGCAAAGCTGCCGTTGTGTTTATAGCCGTAGCATCTCATCCTGACCGTATACTGGGTGTTCTTCTCAAGTATCACGGTATCACACCCGCCGGACTCGCCGTCGTACGTTCCTGAGGCAAGGTTTACCCCGTCGCTGACGATGACTTCCACGTAACGCAGCGGTTCTTCCTCCGCTTCAGTCCAGGAGACCTTCAGCATGCCGCTTTCCGAAATGCAGTAACCGTATGACGCCAACAGCGTGTCTCCGGCTGCCGCGTTGGGAGTTCTCTTGGACGACGCTGTCACGGTAAGGCTGCTGTTCACTCCCCGGATAACATAGATATCCCGTCCGGGGTTCTCGATTTGCGAGTATGATCCCTCGACGTTCACCGATGAGACCGAATAGCCTTTGTTTGGTCTCAGACGAAGCCAAAGGTCCCCGTTCTCGCGGGTCGGCTCTCCGCCCGGCGAGTCTGATGTATAAAAGACGTCCGACATATAGTCCGGAAGCATTTTCCCTTCGGTGTAAAGAGACGGAACGATGCGGGAGTCGGTTGTTACAGAGCAAAGATAGGCGTGTTCTTCGTAATATTCCCGGGGTCTAAGTTCCGGTTCCTCTGTCGGCTCCGGAGTTGACGGCGCCGCGGTGGGTGCTGGCGTCCCGGCGGCAGGCGTTTCTGGAGCGAGCGTTTCAGCAGCGGGCGTCGCTTCCGAAGGAGTCGTTTCCGCGGGAGTTTGAGCTTCAGTGGGTAAGGAAGGGTCTTCGGTAAAAGGAGACGGAGAAATCGTATTTCCCGGCACGCAGGCAGCCAGAGTCACCAGGGTCAGCCAGATCGCCAACCCCAGGCAGAGAGATCTCTTTAATTCAGGTCGTATTCGAAGTATCCTCATAGACAATTTCTCCCCGTGAAAATGAGTTTTCATGCGCCCATTATAACTGAAAAGGAAGGGAAAAATCAATTTGTTCAACGGATGCTTTTTGTAAGGGCGTCTTCTTTTTGATATACCGGTCCGTCTTCACTAAAAATGAAGTTTTGATATGATCCTCCTGAAGTAGACAAGGTAAATAACCAAATCTACTTCGGAGGATCATATCATTGATGTGTCTCGTTTTTTTCACGACTGTTTTTTTACAGCCCCTTTTTTTGTTTGGGACAAAAGAAGGAATTCGAAGGGCACGGATTATAATAAAACGTCGAACTCGAAGGGTGATTCTTATATTGTCGGAGCATTCAAAAAGATGCCAAACCGGATAGCGGACTTGGCGATAGCCTCGGTCGCTCTGGTCATAGGCAATTTTTTGGCGTCGGGAAAAATCCCGCCGCTTTTACCGTTCATTTCAAATTCTTGCCGATAGTGAGAATATTCTTGCCGTCCTTGTATTCGTAAGTCATGCTGTCCATGCTCTTTTTCACCATAAAGATCCCGAGACCGCCGATTCGACGCTGTTTTGCCGACAACGTGGTATCCGGGTCCGGCTTTTCAAGGGGGTTGTACGGAATACCGGAATCTATAAATGAGATCTCGACAGATAACGGATCCTCGTGCATCCCGACCCTTATCACCGCGTCTCCGGCGGCGGGAGCGTAAGCGTAGTGGCAGATATTGACGAACAGTTCTTCAACCGCAATGCCTATGGACGTTTGCGTCAGCATCGGGCAATCGTACTCTTCCAGTTGATCATTTATGAACGACTGTACCTGCAAGAGGTTTTTAGTATCGGCTTTGACCCTCAGTTCCTTCATAATGACGTCTCGCTTTCCGAAGATGTTTTCGGCCCGAAGTATTTCAGCCCGAGCATAGTCAGATCGTCGAACTGGGGCGCTTCCTTGACGAAGGCGTCGACGGCGGAGCGAACGCCCGCAAGGATTTCCTTCTGCGATACGCCGGCCCGGATCGCGTTTAGGGCTTCGAGCGTGCGATCCGTGCCGAAAAGCTCGTTATTCGCGTCGGTCGCCTCGGCGACGCCGTCGGTGTAGACGAAGACGCTGTCTCCCTTATGAAGCGTTATCTCCGTGTCCTTATACTTTGAATTCGGCATCGCGCCGATCGCCAGCCCGTGTTTATCCTTAAGAAGTTCATATTTGCCGTTCACGTTGATCATCGGATACTCGTGCCCGGCGCTCGCCGAGGTGAGCTTTCC
>JAGCZO010000050.1 GCA_017959965.1 Clostridia bacterium
CTGCCGGTGCCGCCGCCTGACGCGACCGAGAAATACTTAACACCGTTTTCAACGCACCACTTCTTGTAGGTGCCTGCAACGGGATGCTGGAACCTGGTGGGGTTGGTGGAGTTGCCGGTGATGGAAACGCCTACGTTCTCCATCTTCATGATGGCAACACCCTCGGGAACGTTGTCAGCGCCGTAGCAGCGTACGTTGGCTCTGGGTCCCTTTGAGTAAGGGATCTCTTTAACTATCGTAACAGTCTCGCTGTAGGGATCAAAAGCGGTCTGAACGTATGTGAAGCCGTTGATCCTTGAAATGATCATGGCAGCGTCCTTGCCGAGACCGTTAAGGATAACTCTTAAGGGCTTAACTCTTACCTTATTAGCGTTGAGAGCGATCTTAATTGCGCCCTCTGCGGCCGCGAAGGATTCGTGTCCTGCCAGGAAGCAGAAGCACTCAGTCTCTTCGGAAAGAAGCATTTTGCCGAGGTTACCGTGTCCGAGGCCCACTTTTCTGTTCTCCGCGACTGAACCGGGGATGCAGAATGACTGGAGACCTTCACCGATGGCGGCAGCGGCGTCCGCAGCCTTTTTGCAGCCTTTTTTGATAGCGATGGCGCAGCCAACAGTATAGGCCCAAACAGCGTTTTCAAAGCAGATAGGCTGAGTGGATCTGACGATATTGTCGCAGTCAATGCCTTTGGCAAGAGTAATCTCTTTGCACTCGTCAATGGAGTTGATACCGTACTTTTTCAGAGTTTCGAGGATCTTAGCTTCTCTTCTCTCATATCCTTCAAAATTTGCCATAGGTTTCACTCCTTTCTTTATTCCTTACGAGGGTCAATATACTTGACTGCTTCGGCAAAACGGCCGTAGGTGCCTTTGGCTTTCTCATAAGCCTCGTTAGGCTCCATGCCCTTCTTGATAAAATCAGTCATCTTGCCAAGGGATACGAATTCATAGCCAATGACCTGGTCGTCAGCGTCAAGAGCCATCCTTGTGCAGTAGCCTTCAGTCATCTCAAGATAGCGGACGCCTTTGGCTTTGGTTCCGTACATCGTTCCAACCATGGAACGCTGGCCCTTACCGAGATCCTCCATGCCGGCGCCGATAACGAGACCGCCATCTGAAAAAGCGGACTGAGTTCTTCCGTAAACGATCTGGAGGAACAGTTCACGCATAGCGGTATTGATAGCGTCGCATACAAGGTCGGTGTTGAGGGCTTCAAGAATTGTTTTGCCGGGAAGGATCTCAGCTGCCATAGCGGCGGAATGAGTCATGCCCGAGCAGCCGATAGTCTCAACGAGAGCTTCTTCGATAACGCCTTCTTTTACGTTCAGAGAAAGCTTGCAGGCGCCCTGCTGAGGTGCGCACCAGCCCACACCGTGTGTATAACCGGAAATATCGCCGATCTGTTTAGCCTGTATCCACTTGCCTTCCTCAGGAAGCGGCGCCGGTCCGTGATCGGGACCTTTGGCTACGCAGCACATAGCTTCAACATCCTTTGAATAAACGATTTCACTCATATTATTACGATCTCCTTTGCAAATATGCGCAACGTTCATCGCGCAGTTTTATATTATACTTTATCGAACGTTCAAGTTCAATAATCATAGGCTCTTCATACAGGCGGTTAAGGCTTTATATAGGGATTCATTCAAGTATATTGCTGGTGATATAGTCGACGCCAAGGGCTTTCAGCTTCAGCGCGTCCTTCGGGTCGTCGCAGGTCCAGCAGTTGACTTCAAGTCCGCCCTTCCTGAACTTTTCCATATACTCGGGGTGCGCAAGCAGCGTCGGATAATGGATATCGATATCGATCCTGTTTTTGACAAGAACATCGATAAGGTCATCGTTTAGCTCCCCGCACAGGAACTGAAGCTTCGCACCCTCTCCGGCAAGATCTCTTAAGATCAGAAGATTTTCAAGGTGGAAAGAAATATATATCACATTGGCGGCATAATCTCTTGAGGATACTGCTTCCAGAACTTTTTTCAGATTATCCCTGCCGAAGGGGCTTTTGATCTCAAGAACGCAGACCTTGCCGTATCTTTTGCAGATCTTGACATAGTCGTCAAGCACCGGAATCCTAATATCGTTTCTGACGGCTCCGTCCTCACGGTCTTTAAGCCTTATATTCAAAAGCTCCGTAAGCGGTGTCTTTTCAACGTCAACGTTGACCTCAGCCACCCTGCCGGTCATATTGTCGTGGATCACCGCAAAACCGCCGTCGGGAGTGACGTGAATGTCGGTCTCGATGCCGAAGTAGGATCTTGAACCCGCCGCCACAAAAGAAAGGCAGGTGTTTTCGGTCTCTAATCCGGAAACGCCTCTGTGGGCCACCATGCGGATATTGCCTTTGTCGAATTTTACCGTATCTGCCATGTCTGTTCCTTTCGAGTGAAAATAATTATTCAGTCTGCGCTTCCGCGGCAGGTTCGACTGCTTCAGACTCTTGCGCAGCGTCAGTTTTCTGTTCCTTTGCAGTTTCGCCCACGTCTGCCGTGTCAGCTTCCTTTTCCCGGATAACTATCTTTTCCACCTTCGGAAGCTCCTTGATGCTTTCAACGCCCATGGACTGGAGGAATTTGGTTGTGGTGCCGTAAAGAATAGGCCTTCCCGGAGCTTCTGATCTTCCGCATTCCTCAACAAGACCTTTTTCGATCAGTCTGATGAGAACGCCGTCGCTGTTGATGCCTCTTACGTATTCGATACCGGCTCTTGTGACGGGCTGGTTGTAGCATACTACCGCCAAAGTCTCCATCGCGGCCCTGGAAAGTCCTGTTCCAGCGGGTCTTTCAAAGAAGGGTCTCAGGTTCTCGGTAAGCTCCGGCCTGGTACAGAAGAGATAGGATCTATCGATCTTGCGGAGTATGATGCCGCCGTTCCGTCTTCTGTATTTTTCAACAAGCTCGTCCATCACCTTATAGGCTTCTTTTTTGTCGGTATTGATGGCAATGGCGATACTGTCTATCTTAACCGGATCGCCGGAGGCGAAAACAAGAGCCTCGGCAATGGCCTCCTGCTCGGACAGGCGCTCCTTGGCGTTCATAACGGCTTCGTTTTCAAGGCTTTCAGTAAATTTTAAAGCCTCGTCGCCGGAAAGCGTGATCTCCGGTATCTCCTCGCTGTCGGAAAACTCTTCAAGGTTTGCATCACTTCTCATATTCAAAGCTTCGTCTGATGGGACGTTGTATTCCCCGTCAATCACTCCACTCATTATAGTCCTCCATGTTGATCTTAATATTGTCGATATCCTTGTGCTTTCTGCGGATTATAATATCTCCGAAGACCTCGTTCTGCTCTGTCTTGATGGCGTCAAGTTTTCCAAGCTCCAGAAGGGCCAGAAATCCCGTCACCAGCTCCGGAATGGAATTGGTCTTAACGTTAAACAGCTCGGAAAACTTAAATTTGGATCTTTCTTTTACGGCCGTTACGATCTTGGATATCTTCTCTTTGATGCTGACCTTTTCGATCTTAAGGATAACGTCCATCTTTTCTTTATTGTCCCGGTTAAGAGACTCGTAGCGCATCCTGGCTCTGTCGTAGCCTGCGATGAGAGAGTTGACGTCAAGCTCCACAGATTCTTCTATCTTCGGAAAATCAATGATTTCCCTGCCTCTGCACAAGGAATCCTGCCAGATAAGATAGAAATCGGCAAGCGTCTCTGCGGCAAGCTTGTATTTCTCGTAGATCCTGACGCGTTCCGCAATGTCAGCCTCAGTCATTTCACCGGCTTCGCCCGTATCCTCGGAAGGCATCAGCCTTTTAGTCTTAAGATAAATGAGCCTTGCCGCCATTACAAGATATTCACTGGCAATGTCCGCATTGAAGCCGCCGAACTTAAAAACAACGTCTATGTAAACGTCAGTCACGGCGCTGATGGATATCTCCGTGATATCTATATTTCTGCGGTTGATAAGATTGAGCAGCAGGTCAAAGGGGCCCTCAAACGAATCAAGCTTAAGAAGCACCTCTCCCGCGGTAAGATCGCCCTCATCCGCTGAAAGACCGGCTTCACCGCCCGGAACGTCAGGGCCGGCTTTTTCCACCGTATTTTGTTCAGTATCAAAAATATCTTCCAAACCTTTGTTCTCCGGAAATCATTCGGCAACGATCCTGCCGGGTTCGTATCCTTCTTCTCTGATGACGCCAAGGAGCCTCTCTTCATCGAGCTTCGAGGCGGAAATTATCACGGTCTCGTTTTTTTCAAGGGATGACTCAACGGAGACAACGTCAAAAGCCTCCTGAACGGCTTTATTGACGTGTCTTTCACAGTTGTGGCACATCATTCCTTTAACTTCTACGGTTGTCCTGATCATTTTACTGACTCCTTCCGATCTCTCATCTACAGTATCGCCTGCAGCACTTAAATTATCATTGATCCCGCATAAACTGCCGTCATCATCACAGGCCGAACGGCAGGCGTTTTCTTCAGTCTTCATTGTATCACATTCACTGTTTTCAGTTAAACAGGAACAGCTTTCACCTGGCGTATTAACGGACGTTTTTTGGCTCTTTTCGAGCTTTCCGAAGCACTTGTTGCCCATTGCAAGAAGTCTTAAAGAGTTGGTCACAACAAGAACGGATGAGACGCTCATTGCCACGGAGCTGAATGCCGGAGTGAGCAGCAGACTGCTGTTGATAAGACTGAACAGCCCTGCGGCAAGAGGTATTCCAATGATATTATATCCGAAAGCCCAGAAAAGATTCTCGTATATCACCGCCAACGTTCTTTCGGCAATAAAGACAGCACCTGATATCTGAGTCAGGCTGGAACCGGTAACCACAACGTCCGCAGCCTCCATGGCGACGTCCGTGCCCCTTCCGATGGCAATGCCGACGCTTGCGGCGGTAAGAGCCGGTGCGTCGTTGATCCCGTCTCCCACCATTGCGGTCCTGACGGATCCTCCGTCTGTGATCGCGGTCACCGCTTCAGACTTTTCATGGGGAAGAAGTCCGGCTTTATAATCGTCAATACCCACAAGAGCTGACACCGCGGCGGCCGCCCGAACGTTGTCCCCGGTGAGCATGACCGTACTTATGCGTTTGGCGTGAAGCTTTGTCATGCACTCTCCGGCGCCGGGAGAAAGTTTGTCGGATAAATAAACTCTTCCCAGGAAAGCGTTTCCCTTCGAAACGTAAACGACGCTCCCCGCAAAATCCGAAATGGTATCATTACCGAAATCAGAACTGACAGGAATAAAAGCTGCTTTGCCGCAGAAGGCTTCCGTCCCGTCGTCAAAGACCAGCTTCGCGCCCTCTCCCGGAATAAACCGTCTGTCGCCTGAAACGCTCCCTTCGATGAATCCGTATTTTTCTTTGGCGCAGGAAACTATGGCCGCCGCAATGGGATGGGTGCCCCCTTCCTCGCAAAGAGCGGCAGTACTAATGAGATCTTTTTCATCAAAGCCGTTTGCAGGTTCCGCCTTCTCAACGTACATTCTGCCCTGAGTTATAGTGCCGGTCTTATCAAAAATAACAGTTTTAACTCTTCCGCAGACCTCAAGGGACTCCGATGTTTTAAAAAGAACTCCCCGTTTAGCGGAAGCGGCGCTGCCGCAGATAATGGCCACGGGAGTTGCAAGGCCGAGAGCACAGGGACAGGAGACCACCAGAACGGAAACGGCTCTTTCAAGGGAAAAACCAAGATCTTTGCCGGCAATGAGCCAGATAGCAAACACCGCCAAAGCGATAAGCATGACAGCGGGTACAAACACAGCCGCCACCTTGTCGGCGGTCTTGGCAATGGGAGCCTTTGTGGAAGATATCTGCCTTACAAGCTCCGCCATGCGGTCGACGGTAGTCTCTCCCGCAGCGGAGATCACTCTGGCCTTGACAACGCCTGTTATGTTTACGGTGCCGGAAATGACCTGATCTCCCGGCTTTTTGAAAACGGGAACGCTTTCACCGGTAACGGCGCTTTCGTCAAGTTCCGTGGAACCCGAAATGATCTCACCGTCAAGCGCGATCCTTTCTCCGGGTCTTATAAGAACTGTCTGGCCGGTTCTGACTGCGCTTGTCTTTACCACAGTTTCAATGCCGTCGGCGATGACGGTGCAGCTGTCCGGAACAAGATTTCTGAGAGCGGAAACAGAGTTCGCGGCCTTGCCCTTTGCCAATGCCTCCAGCAGCTTCCCTATACCCATAAACGTCAGGATCATGCCCGAGGATTCAAAATAATAAACGGGTCTCAGCGAAGGGTCTTCTGACAAAATACAGATGATCAGCAGAACGAGACTGTAGCAGAAGGATGCCGCGACGCCGGTAGCAACCAGAGAATCCATGTTGGGTGACAGCTTGATCAAGCCTTTGAAGCCGCTGACAAAGATCTTGTAATTGACAAGAATGATCTCAAGGGAAAGAACGGCCTGAATTATACCTGATATCAAGGCGGCCTCCCGGGGAGATGAGCCTTTAAAAAGGGACATATCCATGTTATAGCACATGGCTTCGATAAAAAGGAAAACGAGAACTGAGGCGGAGATCATAAGTCTTATGACCCGGTCCTTAACTCCGGCCTTTCTTTCCTTTTTCTGAGCATCGCCGCTGTTATCTTTCTCTGATCTGACCCTGGCTCCGTAGCCCGCACCGTTCACGGCTTTTATGATTTTCTGAACGTCAAAATCACCTTCGACTCTGAGGTCGCCGGTAACAAGATTTACTGTAACGTTCATAACGCCGGCAACTGATTTTGCGGCCTTTTCGACTCTTGAAACGCAGGCGGCGCAGCTCATTCCGGTAACTATAAAATCAGTTTTCATAAGATCAGGATCCTTAAAATCATCAACATGCGTGCTTAAGAAGTTCTTCAGCGCTGGTTGACTACCACCAGCTCGGCAACTCCGGATGCGCGCATGAATACGTCTAAATAATTCTTTTCGGCTTCTTTCTCACCGATAAACATCAACTGCCTGTCAGACTCGGATGAAATGAATCCGGATATGGCGCCTCTCAGCGAGAGCATCGCAAGCTCCGGGTCGCCGCAGACACAAGTGATATTGTAATCGGAGTCAACTGTAAACTCAGCTTTATTGCCGGAGGTCTTGAAATATATCTCCTCCGCCGTCTTGGAGAGCGGCAGGGCTATTTCCACGTAAAAGCGCTTTTCCGCCTTTTCGGCAGCGGAAAGAGCGATCTTAACGGCTTCGATCTCGTTTGTGAGGTCCTTGATCTTGTCGTCTATACCGTCAAGCTCGTAAACTGCCTCGGAAAACTCAACTCCTCCCGTTGACCGGACGTTCTTGATCTCACTATGGATCTCTTCGATCCTCTCGGAAAGAGGTTCCTTCTTGGCATTGAGAGCGCTCAGCGCGGACTCAAGATCTTCTGACTGCTTCAGGATCGAAAACCTTCTTTCACTGTCCTTGGCGGACCTCATAACGTCCTCCGACTTGCGCCATTTGGCAAGCATATCGCCGGAGGAACTGTCTCCCAGAAGGCTCAGCACTTCTTCGTTTTTAAGCAATATCTCTGATTCGAGACGGGCAGCTTCCTCGGCATGGGTGGTTACCCTTCCGTCTGTCCTGAACACGAAACGGTTGATGTGTTTATAAAGCGCCAATACCGATAATACTATTCCCAGGACTGCCATCAGGGAGCCGATTATCTCTGAGGGCCAGCCCAGCTGAGATGACTTGAAGGCCGAGATCCCGAAGAAAATAAGGAAACAGCCTATAAGGAAGCAAGCCACGGGAAGGAGCAGCTTCGGCAGCAGTTTCATCTTTGTAAGTCTTTTGTGCTCTTCTATGCAGAAATCCCTTTGCTTCATTGAGGCAAGGATCTGATCGTAAAGCGAAACGATCCTGTCCTTAGCAAGAAGTGTTTTTGCCGCGTCGCACAGGTCGAAAAGACGTTTGCTGCTCCTGATCTCCGCGTCCACCGAAGAAAGCTCCGCTTCTGCCCTGTCCAGCTCCTCACGGAGTTTAATAAGCTTCTGATCCCTGTCGCCTGTCCTGGAAATGCTGTTTTTCATATTCATTTTTTTGATGACAAGCTGATCGAATCTTCCGGATTTCGTTCTCGGATTCGTGAGGGAGCGAAGCTTATCGTTAAGTCTTTTCTTGAATTCCTTGGGACTTGGCCTTCCGTCGGAGGTACCGAGGATAGACGAAAGCTTTCCCAGCGAATAAGTACCGTCTCCGTTGTCCTTTGGCGGAAAACCGAAATCCTTGGCGGCGGAAATAAAGGCACCCTCGGAGATATGAAGGGTCTTCTCGCCGACGGATCTTCCGAATTCGATCTTAACGTCTCTTCCGCTGATAACGTCAACGATCCTGGTAATATCCTCATCGGATCTTCTGCCGAAAAATCTTGAGAGCCTGTAAGTCCTGCCGCAGGCGTCGTAAATAAGCTCGCCGCCGTAGATGACGGGCTTTCCTTTTCTATCGGTATTGTCTTCGGGCATGTATGCTTTTCTTGTGCTGACGCCGTTTCTGCTGGTGTGGCCGTAAAGCATGGCTCTGACAAATTCAAAAAATAGATCCGTATCGGGAATAAGACCCTTGGAAACGTTAAGGATGCCATTTTTGTCAGGCTCAAATTCGATATTCGCCAATGTGCCGAATCCGTAAACAGCGGCTCTTTTTATGACCATAGATCAAAAGCCCCCTTTCACGGATCCGCCGGAATTGCCGGAGGATTCTTCTTTTTCATCGGCAGGTATAAACCTTGCCTCCTCGCCGGAACCGCTGCGGAGGTCATCTGTTTCATCCTCGTCCGCAATGAGACGGTCCCGGATAGCCTTAAGATCAAGCCCGTTAAGATCCTCTCCGGGGGAATCTTCCCGGCCCTGAAGAATACCGGTTTCATTATCTTTATCATCCTGAGCTTCAAGGGTCTCATTGGCTTTGGTATGAGAGTTTTCCTTCACGGAGGAATAAAGACCGGAAATATTCATGTTGTCGATGATCTTAAGACCTAAATTTACAGCGGATTCATAGTTTTTCTCACTGTAATAAGCTCCGGTCTTTTTCATCTCGTCACGGGCCTGCCTGACGCTGTTCCAGATGGCGGTTGTATAAAAACCGCGGAACGACTTTTCGGAATTAAGAAGCGAAAGGTCAGCCCTCTTCATGGTCTTGTCCACTATTTCGGCGAGGGGAAATTCTTTTTCAAG
The DNA here is from genome assembly GCA_017959965.1 of Clostridia bacterium. Classification (GTDB taxonomy): domain Bacteria; phylum Bacillota; class Clostridia; order UBA1212; family UBA1212; genus UBA1212. Next base: position 9,103 of record JAGCZO010000050.1, read on the forward strand.
TATTTTTCCAACCTCTGAAACGTCAATATTGGCGTCGAAGGGAAGTTCTCCCACTAGCTCGACTCTGATGCAGTTTTTTGCCATAACGAGCTTTGAGATATCCTCCGCAAGAGATGCGGGAGAAAGATCGTCTCTTCCGTAAACGTCAAAAGTTATCTTTTCATACTTGACCGGGGAAACGCTGACGAGCTCAGCGGAGAGGAAACCGCCGTCCGCCACCTCGCCGATAAATACGCCGTACTCTCCTGAATTGTCAAAACTTCCGGGACAAAGCATTCCCGGAACGATTATGTGACCTTTTCTTTCGCAGTTTGAGGCACCGCCAATGGCGCAAAGGTCAAATCCGCATTCTTTCAAAACTTCAAGGGGGATAGGATTGTATATGCTTTTCTCATCCGTGACGATCATGCCGTGCATCACCAGCACGTTTATGTAGCTGGACGAAAGCCTTGGCGTTCTGTTGTGCTCGTTCACAAGCATCGACTCTCTGCAGAAATGGCTTTCAAAAGCGGAGCCGTATATTCTAACGCCCTTCCGGCCTGTTTCCCTGCCGCCGCTGTAAAGATAGTCCCTGTCGGTGGTGCCGCGGAAACTGTTGTTGAATTCCAGATAGCTGATGCCTCCCGCCGGAAATACGTAGACGTTTGACGGCCAGGAAAAGCTCGGATAGCAGGAGCCAACGGTGGAAGGATCGAAGCTGCCGGGAGCGATGATCACCTTTGAGGGAAGCGAATAAAACGCGTCGGAAACGTGCTTCAGGACGGATCTTGAGGGATTGGAGGAATCAAACAGATTGCCGGTGACAAAAACATAGTTAACGGAGCGCTGTTTTGCAAGCTTTACCGCCTCGTCAAAAGCGGAAAGTCTTTCCTGCGCGCCGGTAATGCCGGTATTGAATTTTCTGTCAAGACAGGCGTCGCCCATCACCATGAAAGAAAAATTCTTCATATCAGATCCTTCTGAATCGCGTCCGGCCGCTGCAGGCCGTCACATACCCTCCTCAGTAACCAGGGAATAATATCTGCCCTTCTTTTCCATGAGCTCCTCGTGGGTCCCCGTCTCCGCGATGCAGTGATCGCCAAGCACAGCTATACAGTCTGCATGTCTTACGGTGGACAGTCTGTGGGCAACGATTATAGTCGTCTTGCCTTCGCAAAGTCTTTCCAGAGCGTCTCTTATGAGCCTTTCCGTCTTTGTGTCCACAGCCGCGGTGGCTTCGTCAAGCACCAGTATTGGCATGTCCCTGAGAATAGCTCTTGCGATGCTGATCCGCTGCTTCTGTCCTCCTGAAAGAGTCATGCCCCTTTCACCGACGATAGTATCATATCCCTTCTCAAATTCGTTGATGAATTCGTCGGCGTTGGCGAGCTTTGCGGCCTCGATGATTTTACTCATGGGAGTATTTACGCCCTCCGGACTTCCAAAGGCAATATTCTCCGCGATAGTGCCGTGAAACAGGAAAACGTCCTGCAGTACGGTACTCATCTGATTTCTGAGGCTCGAAAGCTTAAGCTCTTTGGTATCGATCCCGTCGATAAGTATGGAACCCGAGTCAACGTCATAGAACCTGGAAAGAAGATTCACCATTGTAGTCTTGCCGATGCCAGTGGGGCCTACGAGAGCCAACGTTTTCCCGGGCTCGACTTTAATGCTGACGTTCCGAAGGACGGGTTCGTCTTTATTATAAGAGAAGGTTACGTCTCTGAACTCTATCTGCCCTTTGACGGAGGCCGCAGGTATTTCCAGTTCTCCGTCCTTGATCGTATCCTCCGTATCCAGTATTTCATAACACCTTTCAAGGGCAGTGGAGGCGGTGTTGTACTGCTCGATGATCTGGGCAAGAGATATCACCGGCTGGTAGAAGTTTGAAACATAGAGGATAAATGCCACAACGTCTGCCGCGCCGATCTCTCCCGTTGCGGCCATTATACCGCCCGCAATAAGAACTATGACCAGCCCGATGTTATTGTTGAACAGGATCAGCGGATTCATCACGGCGCTGGCCTTGAGAGCGGACATGATGCCTTCGTAGTGTTTCTTTGATGAATCTCTAACCGATCCGTAGCAGTCCTCCTGCTTGTTAAAGGAGGTGATCTCACGGACACCGGACAGCTTGTCCTGGATATTTGCGTTAAGATCCCCCATCATTGCGTGAGCCTTTTTGAAACGCGGCCTGAACTTTGTGGCGTACAGGAACACAAGGACCGCGGTAACGGGAAGGGTCGCCAACGTAAGCGCGGCGAGCTTGGCGTTGATGGTGAAGATCAGTATCGCACTGCCGAAGAACATTATTCCGTTGACAATAAAATCAGGAAGAGCATGAGCTATCAAAGGTTCAATGTTCGCGGTATCGGCTGTAATTCTCGAAAGAAGCTGACCCGTCTGTTTGTCGTGAAAATATCTCAGCGACATGCCCTGTATGTGGGCGTAAAGCCTTATCCTGATCCTGTCGATGTATCCCCAGGCCGCCACGTGGGCAAAGTAGCTTCTCAGAAACTGTCCCAGAGCAGCAAGAAAATAAAGTCCAAGAAGAACGCAGCCCAGCTTCACCGCTTCGGTGGGAAGCTCCGGTGACTGAACGGAAATCAGGTTCAGAAGCGTTCTTGTGATATAAGGAACCGCGAGCTGCGCAGCCCCGAGGAAAAGCATACCCGCAAAGGCAAGAAGCATAAACCCGTAGTAAGGTTTTAATTCCTTAAGCAGCCTGAAGGGCCGGAACACTTTCTTTATTACCCCGTCGGCATTGCCTTCGGCCTTCTTTTCATTTTCCATAACAGCAAATGATCTTTCATAAACCGCGTGAAACAAAAGGCGGCTTTAAACAAACAAAATCAGTCAGCAGAGTCTGATGGACCGTCAGAGCTCAGCGGATCATCCCCGGACAGTTCGGAAAAAGCCGCTTCCTGTTTGCTGAATTCCCTGAAGATCTTAAGGTAATACAGAATGTAGAGTATGAGAGAGATAAACACGGAAGCAATCGAAAGACCCACAAGGGATGCGGCAACGATATCAACAGTCGGTTTCGGAATAAAAGGACCGAAAACCACAAGAAACAGAACCGAGCCCTCAACAATAACGGTGTTGACCTTTCCGTACCATTTGGCGCTGGAATAGTGAGCCGTTTTTTTCTTCAGCATGGAGCCCATAATGATCATTACTATCTCGCGGAATATGAAAGCGACTATGAGAACGATCATAATGGGGAACTTAAAGGTGAGACAGATCATTATGGCGCCCTGAGTGAACTTATCGGCAACGGGGTCGATAAGCTTTCCGAATTCGGAAGTCATTTTAAACTTACGGGCAATTATACCGTCTGCAACGTCCGAAAGCGCCGATACGGCCAGAACGATTATCGACAGAACGTAATTCTCAATAACCAGATACGTAATAACGAAAACGGGAATTAAGAACAGCCTGAAAAAACTGATGATGTTAGGTATGGTAAGGATCCTGTTGGAAACTACATCCGAGGAGAGCTCTTTTCTTTCTCCGGGATAGCTCAGGTTCTTATCATCAGTTTCATTTGAAGCGTTGTTTAAATTGGGGTCCATAGAAATATCCTCCGCTTGCACGGGTGATATTATAATACATATTTACTCAAATATCTATAGCAATTACAGCAAATCAAGCTGTTTAAAACACAATATATTATAAAAAATCATTGTATTATTTTAAAAATACACAACATTTTGATTTGTACCTCCGAAATCCGCTTGCTTTTAAAAATACGGCTCTGTATAATTGAAGCGAATTTAAAAATACGTTTCCGGAACACACGGGCACCAAC
>JAGCZO010000051.1 GCA_017959965.1 Clostridia bacterium
AAAAAGCTCCGGCGTCTTCGGCGCCGACGTACAGCTGACTGTTGTTTTTTGTATCATCACCCGGAGTATACCATATTTCCGCACTTTTTTACAGGAGGTTTTTGAGTTATTTTGCCACTACAAAAACAGGACGGAATGTGGTATCATATTGCATATATGAAGACACGGAGGTAGTGTTCAACAAATGTATGACGTTTTGATAATTGGAGCCGGCGTTGTCGGAGGGATGATCGCCCGCGAACTGTCCGGTTTCCGGCTTTCTGTTGCCGTGCTTGAAAAGGAAAACGACGTCGCGAGAGGCGCTACGGGTGCCAACAGCGGCATCGTTCACGCGGGTTTTGACGCCAAGACCGGCACTCTCAAGGCAAAGCTCAACGTGCTTGGCTGCGCCATGATGGAAAAGGTCGCCGCCGAACTGGGCGTTCGGTACGAAAAGTGCGGATCCATGGTGGTCGCCTTCGGCGATGAGCAGGATAAGACTGTCCGGGAACTCTGCGACAGAGGCATTGCCAACGGCGTTCCGGAGCTGAGCATACTTACCGGAGACGAGGCCAGAAAAATTGAGCCCGCCCTTTCCGGAAATATAACCTCGGTCCTTTTGGCGCCCACTGCGGGGATCATTTGCCCCTACAGCCTGGCCATCGCGGCTGTTGGCTGCGCCATGGACAACGGCGCGGAGCTTTTCCTTAACACGGAGGTCACAGGGGTCGAAAAGACCTCCGGCGGTTACGTTATAACCTCAAAGGACGGCCGTAAATTCGAGTCACGGTTCGTCGTTAACTGCGCCGGGCTCTATTCCGACAAGGTGGCGGAGTTTGCAGGCAAGTGCGATTTTTCAGTCAGGCCCAGGAGCGGAGAGTACATGCTCTGCGACAAGGACGCGGGAGAGCTGGTCTCGCACACAGTATTCAAGGTGCCCACGAAGATGGGCAAGGGCATACTGGTTTCCCCCACCGCCCACGGAAACCTTATTTTGGGTCCCACTTCCACCGATATCGACGATAAAGAAGATAAAAGCACCACCGCTGCGGGCCTTGAGCTCATTGCCAAAGGCGTGAGCGAAAGCGTTGACAACGTGCCCCTCCGCTCGGTCATAACCTCCTTCACGGGGCTCCGGGCAGTAGGCTCCACAGGCGATTTCATAATCAACGAGAGCGAAGGCTTTGTGAACTGCGCAGGTATCGAGTCCCCCGGACTCACCAGCGCCCCTGCCATCGCGGTATACGTGAGAAATCTTCTCATCGGCGCCGGCATGGATCCGGACCGCAAGGAGGACTGGAACCCGGGCAGGAAAATATACAAGGCGGATCCGAAAAAGTACGGCAGGATCATCTGCCGCTGCGAGACCGTCAGCGAAGGCGAGATCATTTCGGCGATACACACGAATCCCGGAGCCACCGACATCGACGGCATAAAAAAGCGTACGAGAAGCGGCATGGGACGCTGTCAGGGAGGCTTCTGCCAGCCCTTCGTGGCTGAGATCCTGGCACGGGAGCTCGGGGTGAGCCTTCTTGAGATAACCAAGTCGGGCAGCGGTTCAGAGCTTCTCATGGGAAAAACAAAGGAGGCCGGGATATGAAAAAAACTGACCTTGTTATAATCGGCGGAGGCCCCGCGGGCCTTGCGGCAGCAGTCGCGGCTTACGAAAGCGGAACTAAAGATATACTGATCCTGGAGAGGGACGTTGCCCTTGGCGGCATCCTAAACCAGTGCATCCACGCCGGCTTCGGTCTCCACAAGTTCGGAGAGGAGCTCACAGGCCCCGAATACGCCTCAAGGTACGTAAGAAAGGTTATGGAACTGGGAATTCCGGTGAAGACCGGTGCGATGGTCGTCGGGCTCACTCCGGAAAGAGTCGTGACCTACGTGAGCGAGGAGGACGGAAAAGTCGATATTGCCGCGGGAGCTGTCATATTGGCAATGGGAGCCAGGGAAAGAAGCCGTGGCGCCCTGAACATTCCCGGCACCAGACCCGCAGGCGTATACACTGCAGGCACAGCCCAGAGATTTGTCAATATCAAAGGGTATCTCCCCGGAAAGAACGTGGTGATACTGGGGTCGGGCGACATCGGTCTCATCATGGCCAGGCGTATGACACTTGAAGGTGCGAAGGTGAAGGCGGTGTGCGAGCTTCTGCCCTACTCCGGCGGGCTTGCCAGGAACATTGCCCAGTGTCTCAACGACTTCGGCATTCCCCTGCTCCTCAGCCACACGGTGACGGAGATCCACGGAAAGAAAAGAGTGACGGGTGTGACCATCTCTGAGGTCGACCGGAACAGAAAGCCCATTCCGGGAACGGAGCAGTATATAGAATGCGACACTCTGCTGCTCTCCTGCGGGCTCCTGCCCGAAAACGAGCTGACAAGAAAAGCGGGAATAAAGATCGACCGGGTGACCGGCGGAGCCGTGGTGAGCAGTTCCAGAGAGACCTCCGTTCCGGGTATTTTCTCCTGCGGAAACGTTCTGCACATACATGACCTTGTGGATTACGTTTCCGACGAAGGCGAGGTCTGCGGCATCTGCGCGTCACAGTTTCTCAGAGAACACGGTGAGAACGCTTCGGCCGTGGAGGCTATTGCGCTGAAGGCGGCGGGCATAGTGAGATACACGGTTCCCCAGATCATCACCTCCAAGGAAAACGACGTCAGAATATTCTTCAGAGTCGGAGAGAACCTTCGGAACGCGAAGATCGAGGTTATATCCGGCGGAGAGACGCTGCTTTCGAAGAAGAAGCAGCGCGTTGCACCGGGCGAAATGGAAAACATCACCGTAACAAAGGCGAAGCTTCAAAAGACGGGCCCCGAAATAACCGTCAGAATAGCGAAGGAGGATGCGTGATATGGTTACGATGACTTGTATAGTCTGCCCTCTGGGCTGCACTCTGAGCGCCGAAAAGGATGAAAACGGCGTAGTCAAGGTTACGGGAAACACCTGCCCCAGGGGAGCAAAATACGCGGAAACCGAGCTGACGTTCCCGGTACGCACCCTCACCACAACGGTGATGACCGATACCGATATGATGCTTCCGGTAAAGACTTCGGCTCCCATTCCCAAGGATAAAATAATAGAAGCTGCGGCGTCCCTCCGGGGCGTGGTGGCGAAATGTCCCGTCAGGATAGGCGACGTCATTGTCAAGGACATTCTCGGCACCGGTTCGGATATCGTGGCCGCAAGGGATATCGGCTGACCTTTTCGAAGTTTTCCGAAAATCGTTTAAAACCAAACAGTATTAGTAAAGCCGGCAGTCCACGGGATGCCGGCTTTTGTCAAATTATTGTCAGGTCCTTATCATTCCTGTTTCGGTTCGTCAGGCAGGAAGTCGGATTTTCTCCTGTGAAGCTGTCCGCCGCTTGCTATCACCGCCTCCCTCTGAGCGGATTTGTCGACGTACATTTCCTGGTCGGAGCGTATCAGGGTATTCTCAACGGTCTCCCTCTCGCCTTTCATGGCGTACCCGAAGGCGCAGGAATAGCCGGTCCTCGCAAGCTGTTTTCTCATTTCCTCCACGTCGTTCTTAACTTTATCCTCGCTCTGTCCGAAGAAAAGTATGGCAAACTCGTCGCCGCCGATGCGGTATGTGGTCTTCCGCAGACGCATGCCGTTGCGGAGGCACTCCGCAACGGTCTTGATGGCATTGTCGCCCTCAAAATGGCCTTTGGTGTCGTTTATCCACTTCAGTTCGTTCATGTCCACGGAGGCAACGGCGGTGATCATTCCGCTGTAGATCCTCATGTCACGGTAAAAGCTTTGGCGGTTCAGAAGCCCTGTCAGATGATCCACTTTCGACATATGGATGTACGTGAAAAGGTAGTACAGAAGGATCGCCGCGGCGAATAATGCGCTCAGCGATTCTGTCTCTCCCTTCGCCAACGAGACAGCCGCTCCTGCAGCGGCGAAGAAAACGATCAAAAAGCTCGCGATTCTGTCTTTGATCAGATATCCACTAAAATAAACGAAATTCTGCACCATAAAGACAACTACGTAGAACCCGAACACAGCGAACGGAAGATAGCGGAGGGGGCCCGCAATCCAATGATTGTCTTTAGTGAAGGAGCAGACATACCCGTTCCATATCGACAAATAGCAGACGACGATATTGACGATCTCAGGTATAAGCACCAGCCAGTAATACTGCTTTTTTACAGGTGCGGAAATCTGCATGGTCAGGAACAGTATGGCGGGGTAAAGAACGTATATCGTCTGCGTCAGGATCGGTCGCCAGATATTCAGGGTCTCGAAGGTCTGCAGGTACGATTCCACGTCGTAAGCGATGGCGTTCAGGAGAAGCAGAACGCTTGCGAAGCTTGTCAGGACAACAGTCCGTTTGGACACGGTTACGGAAATAGCCAGAAGTATCCACAATCCGACTATCTCGAGGATCATAACGTAATGCTTCAGAATGAAATCAAATACTACCATCAGTTCTTTTTTCCTTTTTCCAAATCACCAGAGCCTTTTCGCAGCATAAACTTTCTGGCTGCGGCGTAAAACAATTTATAGGGCAATGGTCTCAGCGCCTTATCCGCTTCTTTCAGCTTTTCCCGGATCGGCAGTGACTGGGGGCAATGGCTTTCGCATTTGCCGCAGCCAACGCACTGGGACGCGAAAGCAGGCTTTCCCGACAGGGCCACAGCTCTGAAAAACTGTGTCCGCCCTTCTGCCTTTGACTCGATGGACATGGCGTTGTAACAGCTGAAATAGCCCGGAATGTCAACGCCCTTCGGACACGGCATGCAGTACCTGCAGCCTGTACAGCCCACCTTTTCGCGTTTTTTTATCCCCGACACCACATTGGCAACGGTCCCGAAGTCTTCTTCCGTAAAATTCCCTGCTTCCGCCTCGGAGGCGATCCTGCAGTTTTCACGCACCATATCCTCGGAGTTCATGCCGGACAGTACGACAGTCACCTCGGGCTGGTTGAAAAGCCATCTGAAGCCCCATTCCGCCGGCGACCATCCGCGGCCGCTCCGTTTCATGGCGTCCTTCGCGCTTTCGGGAAGCATATTGACAAGCTTTCCTCCCCGCAGAGGCTCCATGATCACCACCGGGATCCCTTTGGCGGCAGCTTCCTTAAGCCCCCGCACCCCTGCCTGAGAGACCTCGTCGAAATAGTTGTACTGGATCTGGCACATGTCCCAGTCGTAATCGTTCAGTATTTTCAGAAAGCCTTCCGTGTTTCCGTGGTACGAAAAGCCCACGTTTCTGATGGCACCGCTTTTCTTTTTGTCTTCTATCCAGCCGATGACGCCAATATTCTTCAGCTTCTCCCACATTTCGAAGCTTGTGAGCAGGTGCATCAGGTAGTAATCCACGTAGTCGGTCCTAAGTCTTACGCACTGTTCGTTGAAATACCTGTCAAGGGCGCTTCGGTTGGCGACAAGATACTGGGGAAGCTTTGTGGCTATGTTGATCTTTTCGCGGATACCGTTTTTTTCGAATATCTCGCCAACGGCCGCCTCGCTGCCGGGATAGATATATGCGGTGTCATAATAATTCACGCCGGACTCGTACGCAAGCATTATCTGGCGCTCGGCCTCATCCATATCGATCTTCCCGTTTTTCCGGGCAAACCTCATGCATCCGAAGCCCAGCTCCGACAGCTGTTCGCCGTATTTGTTAAGTCTGTACTTCATAGCGGCTCCCTCACAGTCCTCTATCCTTCAGATCGGATACCATTTTAACATAAAACTCACGGATGTCGAAGTCCTTTATGTTTTCTCTGTTCAGATCGATCATATCTCCGTGGGATATGCCCCGTCCGTGGCGGGGAACGATGTAGGTGAACTTTTCGCCGAAGCTGAAGGAATCGTAGGCAACTAAGCCGTCGTTTCTCCCGCCGTAGCTCTTGACGATGTGGTAGCAGAAATTGAGAGGAAACTTCGCGTAGCCTCCGTGCTTAAGCTCGGAACCGAAGCTCTGGCAGTAAATGCCCTCCGGTACCGTGAATTCCTTGTCGTAGACGGCGCACTTTTCGGCGGTAAGATCGTAGACTCCAGCCAGAAAATCGGGATTTTTGTCTCCCAGCTTCTTTTGGGTGTAATTGTAGGCATCGGCGACCTTCTGCTGCACCTTGGGCGATATCTTTTTAAGCAGAGCGTCGGCAAAAAGGCAGCCTCTGTGGGGTGTGCTGACGGTGGTGAGGGACGCCACGTAAGGCGCCATTCCGTTGTGGATAGCGCAGCGGGTGTCAAGGCCGCCCTTTGAATGGGCAATTATGTTGACTTTTCCGCAGCCGGTATCCTCAACTATCTGCTTTATCCTTTTTGAAAGCTCCTCCGCGCTGTCCGCGACTGAGGCGGCGGACTGCTGCTCCCCGTAGTAAACTATCGCGCCGTTGGCGGAAAGTTCGAAGGGGATCCGGCCCCAGTAGTTGAAATGCTTGTAGTCTCTGAAGAAAAAGCCGTGTACGAGAAGGATCGGATATTTAGTCGCGCAGACCTTGTCCTCCGCCCTGGAAAGGTTCAGGAGACTTTTCTCCGTCTCAAAGGTGACCTCCTCCCTGCAGGTGCGCATTATGACCCAGAGCGCCATGAGATTGGCAAGGGGTATCATTCCCACAAGCAGGCCGATGACCCTGATGCGTATACCCAGCTGGACGGAGGAGCAGTAAACGCTGATGATCCCGTTCCAGAAGATCACAAACTCGCAGATGGCAAACATTCCAGCGCTGATGTAGAAATTCTGGCGCAGAGCCTCGTCCGGGATATATTGAACGCCAATGGCAGCCTGCCAGAAAATACCTATAATAAGCGAAAAATAGAAGACTTCTATGCAGACCGTGCCGTGGTTGACCATCTTCAGCCTTGTGGTGGGGATGTCGGAATAGCCTGCCCCGGCGATCAGATTCACCGCGATGAGAACAGGCACCGCGAAAACAAGATACTCATATCTTCCGATAATGAATATACCGCAGTTCGAGGCTGCCGTGTACAGAAGTATCAAAATAATATCAATGATATAATTTTTGGCTTTCATCGGTTATTCTCAGCTGTCCCCGGTATCTGACCTGCGGCGGTCATTTCTTTTTCGACGCGTTCTTTTTGGAGGACCCCGATCTTCCGGATGAGTTTTTCGAAGCTCCTTTGCCCGAGGACTTTTTCCCCGTCGAGCCGGACCGTGAGCCCTTGCCGGAGGAGTTTTTACTTCCGCCGTCGTTACGGTTCCTTGAAGAGGCTACCGCTATTATTATGATCACCACGATCACCGCGGCGATGCCGATTATGATGTAGATCTTGTATTTTTCAAAAAACGTGTTGTCCGTATTGTTCGTCTTCGGAGTCTCCAATGGAATATCCGTGGGCTGAGAGGGAGCCCCGGTCTCCCCGGCGGGAGTTTCGTTCCCGGCAGTTTCCGTCGGAATATCTGAAGCGCCGGGAGTATCCGAAACGTAAGGGGTCTCAGTGGGTGAGGAAGCTGTGGGCGTCGGCGTTTCCTGAGGCTGCTTCGTGGGGTCCGGAGTATTTGCGTCGGGAGTTCCTGTGGGAGCTTCCGTGGCGGGCTCCGTCGGCTGCTCTGTGGCAGGCAGGTCAAGGACCGTGACCTCGATCACCGAAGACATCGAAACGGCGGACTTTCCCTTGGAAGCCGCCTTAACAGCAGCAAAATAGTAGTATTTTCCGGCGGCCGCATGGGTGATCCTGAGCTCATTGGCGGTTCCGGCCGTGTTGTGAGGCTCGAGTCTGTCCTCGCCGCAGCTGAACCATTCAACGGAGTACTCCACTCCCTCAACGGGTGTGAAGCCGCAGGTCAGCGATATTTCTTCGCCGGCATAACATTCCTTTCCCGCGGGGACGGTTATCATCGGAGGATAAGGCGCGTCGCTGTCACCGATACAGATAGTCGCGGACTGGGACCTTACCTCGGTGCCGTTCTCGTCGATAACGCAGTAGATCGAAGCGCCGTTGAAGTCCTTGGGAACGTTTTCAAGATAAACGCCCTTCCCGTCAGGATCGACGCCAAAGCCTCCGCCTTCAAGGAGAATGATCCAGGGAGCCTCATCGATCTCCGGGGAGTCAAGGTCGTAGTCAACTCCGTCAAAACGCAGGAACCAGCGGTACACCGCAGACTCCGAGTCCGATTCACAGTTGTATGAAATATCCGAAAATTCGGGAAATACAACGCTTTGCGGCTGCTTTGTGACGTCCGCAAAGGAGCCGGCGGCGAAAAGCCCGAAGCTCAGAGTCAAAGCAAACAGAACGATGAACGTAATGATCCTGATCTTTTTCATAAATACCTCCCGACGGTCCACCGGGTCACCCCGTACCGCGGTACAACGTCAGCCTGTTAAAACGTCAGGCTTTTGTCTGTGTCTCTTTTTTTGAATTTTCTTCCGCGGCCGGTTTATTTTTCGGATATTCCGCCTTCTGAGGCTCCTCCGCTGCGGTCTCCGCCGGAGCGGTCAACGGCTCCTCGTCTTTTTTGCCTTCATCCTTTTTGGCGGAAGCGGCCTCGTGCTTCTGTTTCAGTTCATTCTTGAACAGCTCTTCGTAGTCTTTTTTGTGGGTCTTAATTTCCCAGTGGATAAGGATCGCCATGGCGGCCCTCAGCACGATCACTATGCCGAGAAGAAGCAGCTCCTGCCAGGTCCTTGAGTAGACCGTACGAAGCAGCTCGCTGACCATCTTGAATTCAAGCGCCAACGCGGTGCCCTGAGCCAGCTTAAGACGCATTTTTTTATCTTTCTTTATGGCTCCCACCACCGCTCTCACCACAGTGTAAAGAGCAACGACAACGCCGACCAGTTCCACCGCCAGCGCGGCGAATTTGGTTGCCGTGAAAAATATATTCTCAACTTGTTCAAAAACTGCGTCCATGATTCAGACCTACCCCTTGAAGACAAAGCAGAACCTGCCGCCGGGAGCCGCCTCGCCGTCGGTGTACAGATTCATTATATTTCCTTCATTCTCACCAAACAGATTATTGTCGGTCCACTTGTAGCCAAACCGGCCCGGTGTTCCGCCGTTTCCGAGGCCCAGTATTTCTCTTTCCACCCTGATCTGGATGATATTCTTCCTGACAACTACGTCGGCGGTGCCCGCGGTCTCCCACTGCCAGCCGCCCGTCGAACGCTCCACAGCGGCCTTCGTGCCATCCGGGCTCTGCCTGTTGATTACGAATTCGAAGCCCTCCCAGGAGTTTTCACTGTATCCGGTGTCAATGAAAAGCCTCATCCAGCCCTCACCGTCTGCGGGAGTTATTTCGTCCGCGCATTCCGCGTAGAAGAAGATGTACTTATCGTTATACGCGGTCTTGACCGCGGCAACGTCGTTTCTTGCGGTGCTACTCTTGTATATCTTGTTCCCGTAGCCCTGGGAACCGTTCTTTTTGCTTCTCTCTATGGTGCTTCCCACGTAGGTCTGCATCCCCTCGATAGCGTTCCACTGGGATATCCTGCCGAAAATATCGATGGATAGCTTTGGCGATACCGGAGTTTTGTCCTCCACTCCCTTGAAGCGTCTGATGTTCTCGACAAGCTGGTAGTAATAATAGTCTTTCATCACGCCGGAGGAAGGCTCGCAGTCGCGGCTGTACTCGGTGTCGAACTGGTCCACCATGGTATTCTTCAGGGTGGTGTCTCCCGCCCAGGTCTCCATACGCATGGCCACCCACTCGTTCCAGCCGGTAACGAAAATGAATTCCGGGTCCTGTTTGATGGCAAAATCCCACTACTGCTGGAAATTCAGGCCGTAAAATTTGGAGTTTTCTATGTTTTTATCCGCCACCACGTCCTGACCGCCAAGCTTGTAGGTGTAGCTGTAGCTGCCCTTTGTGTAGCTGCGGCCCATGACGTTGTAGCCGCTCATAGCCGTTATGACGTTTCTCTTATAGTCCGCGTTCTGGGCAACGCCCACAGTGACCTGCTCCACCTTGCCGTCGGCTTTTTTGTAAACGCACTGAGGATATACAGAAAGCCATCCCCAATACGTATTGTCTCTCTCGTCGTGGAAATACGATGCGTCGTTCCTTCTGAAGGTGAAGAACTTGTAGATCTCGTTGTCCAGCGAGCTTTCTCCGATCTTAAGGGATTCCGGATATGCCATGACAAGGGGTTTGCCTTCCCAATAGAACCAGGCATCCTTATAGAGTCCCTTTTGGTAAAGCTTCTGGTATATGTCCTGAAGCTGATATCTCGTATCCTCGGTGGGTGCGAAATTCATCATGAACACTATGCCGGGAGCGTTGACGCCCTCTTTTCTGGCGAGGCTGAAGCCCTCAAACAGTGCCATGTATGATTTTTCCCAGGTGAATCTGCCGTTGGTGTTGTCAAGAATTATGCAGTCGACGCCTGCGTCCGCCAGAAGCTCCGCCTGCTTTCTTATGACGTATTTGTCGGCGGTCGAATAGTATCCGTAGACCGGCTCATCCCAGAAGTGGTACCCCGTCAGCTTTTTCCAGACCTTATGGTCAAAGTCATGCTTAGCGGCTTCCCGCTCTTCATCGGTCTCAAGAGACGCCAATATCTGGGTCACGTTTCTGGCGGAATTCGATTTGGCAAGCTCCTCGTGCCAGGAGGAATAGAATATTCCAACAAATTTAGTCTGATCCTTTTCGGATGAGACTGTGCCGCTGAGGAGCTTGGAGGTGTACTCCGAACCCGACGTAGAAAGGACTCTTCCCAGTCCGTCCACAGCCGCATAGCTCTGGGGGAATATACTGTTTACGTCTCTCTCCTTTATCGGATAGGACACCTCTATATCGTACGCTTCCTCAGGTGAAAGAGGAGACGGCTCCGGTGTTTCCTCCGCGGGAGCCTCCGTAGGCATTTCGGTCGCACTCATATCGTTTCCTTTCGTGCCGCAGGCGGATAGAAGCAAAACGGCCGCGAAAACGAGCACAGTCAGAAACAATATCCCGTACCGTCTTCCCGGCGCTTTATTATCGGCTTTGTGACCCATATTACCGGCGATCCTTTCAAAAGTTTTCATTCATATTTATTATAAACTAAAGAAGCCTTCTTTTCAACCTCGCCGGGAGGACTTCAGCATTCTTTTGATATGGTATTTCCGGTTTATTTGTGGTAAAATCCCGGGGAGTATTCTTGATACGGAGACGCCAAATGAATTCCGACACCAGCACAGGAACAAAAATATTCAGAATAACGATAGCGGCGCTCGCGGTCGTCGCGGTGGCGCTGTTTGTGGTTTTTCTGATCGTGAACCATCAGCAGCCTTCCTCACCTCCGGAAGAAACCGTTTCTCCCTCGGAGACCGCTGCTCAAAGCGATGAGACACCGGACCCTTCCACGGAAGGACCTTCGGAAGACCCTGCGAAGGATACCGGTGAAGCACCCTCCGAAGGCTCAAGCGTTTCTCCCGACGCAACTCCCCCCGCGGAAAATACGCCCGAAGTCACAGCCGCTGATCCTTCCGCGGTGAACCCGACTGCCGCACCCACCGAAAGACCCACGGAAAAACCAACTGAGAAACCTACGGAAAAACCAACGGAAAAACCTACCGAGAAGCCCACGGAGGGTCCGGCTCTTACGGAAGCCGAGCTGCTTGCGAAGCCTCTCAAGGCTCCGGAGAGATCCGGCGGCACTCTCGTGTTCTCCGAGATAATGTCTTCAAACACAAAATATTGCGCGGTCTCGGGCAAGTACCATGACTGGGTCGAGCTGACGAACATCTCCTCCTCTCCTATTGACCTCTCGGACTATTCAATGACCGACAGGATGATGAAGCCGGACAAGTTCCAGCTTCCCTCGAAGACCCTTGCTCCCGGAGAATACGTGATCATTTACTGCTCCGGCCTTACCGGCGACTGCCACGCGCCCTTCAAGATCTCATCCTCCGGCGAGACTCTGTACATTTTCAAACAGGGTCAGCTGGCCGACACCGTTGACGTGCCGGACGATCTCGGAACAGACAACAGCTACGCGCGGTACGGGGCGGACTGGCTCTATGCCGTTAAGCCTACACCCGGAGGCGCCAACGCCGCCGGAAGGACTATAAGACTTGCAGCCCCCTCCGCAAACATTCTGTCCGGCTGCTACAGCGATAAGATAACAGTATCCCTCTCGGGACAGGGAAAAATATATTACACCCTTGACGGCTCGGCCCCCTCCACAAGCTCAAAGCTTTATTCGGGCCCCGTCGAGATCTCAAAGCCGACGTCGATCAGAGCCGTCTGCGTAAAAGACGGCGAAATTGGCGCGGAAGGTGATTTCACCTACGTTATCGACAAAGAGCTGTCCCGGCTCCCGGTGGTGAACATTGCCGTCGACATGTCTCTCCTCACCGGCGAGAACGGAGTTTTCAGCGACATCACGGAGCCCTTCAAGGGCACCGAGGCGCCCATTCTTCTCACCCTGATCGAAAACGGCAAAGAGGAGTTTTCCGTGCCCTGCGGCTTCAAGCTCAACGGCAACGACAGCAGAAAAGGCGCAAAGCAAAGCTTCAGGCTCCGTTTCAGATCCGAATACGGTCCCAGCAAGCTGAGCTACAAGCTGTTTGACGACCGGAACATCGACGCCTTCGAGTCTCTGATACTCAGGGGCGGCAGCGAGGACTTCACCCGCGCCATGATGCGTGACGAGGTGCTTTCCGCAGCCTTTGACGGCCGGACAAATCTCATGGTCCAGGCTATCAAGCCCGTGGTCCTTTATATTGGCGGTGAGTACTGGGGTATCTATTATTTCAGAGAACGTCTTGACGAGGACTATTTCGAGGAGCATTTCGGCGTTGACGCCAAGAGCGTTGAGATCGTTGAGAGCTTCTCCTTCGTGACCGAGGGCGACCCTAAGGACTACAACGCGCTGGTCAGCTTCTGCAAGACGAAGGACCTTGGCGTCGAGGAAAACTTCAATTACGTCAAGTCCCGCATCGACCTCACCGGGCTCATAGACTGGTACCTATGCAGATCCTACTCCGGCGACCACGACATAGGGAACTCCCGCCTCTTTAAGTCAAAGGAAGGCGACAATATCTGGCACGTCAGCTGCTTCGACCTCGACTGGCCGTTCCTGGAGGGCAGGACCAACGAGGACACCTTCACCTGGTACGTCAACAACACCTCCGACGTCATTTTCAAGAACCTGATGAAATCGAAGCTATTCAGAACTATGCTCCTGGATCGCTTCGAGGAGCTGAAAAAAGGCGCCCTTTCAGACGCCAATATACTTGCCCAGATCGAGAAGTTCGAAAATCTCCTCTCCTCCGACATCGAGCGTGACAGGATCCGCTGGAACTCGTCCCTGAAATCCTGGAAGGCTCAGGTCGCCTCCATGAAGAAATTCGTCACGGACGGCAGGCTGGAGATATTCTCGAATTATCTTAAGAAATACGCTGTTTGAAAACCGTGAAACGGTAAAAATCGAGCGCCGGCGTAAATGAGAAAAACGCCGGCGCTTTTTTCTAACTATAAATCATTGCCGATCAAAAGATCGTCAATCCGCCGCTTTCAGAAAATCGATGCAGCGCTTTGACTCGGAAAGTCCGTCGGGATCAAGTCCTTCGCTCTCCACGACAACGGTTAGGCCCAGTTCCTTTGCTTTTTCAAGCACTTTGAGCACAGGCGCCTCGCCCTGCCCCAGGGACTTGCCGATGCCGCCCTTGAAGCCGTCCTTTAGGTGTATGACCTCGATGCGGTCCTTGAGGCGTTCCAGCATTGCCACGGGGTCCTTGTCCGCGTTGAAGGCCCAGTAGGTGTCGATCTCAAAAAGGATCGACGTTCTCTTTTCAAGCTCCTCGTGGATGTAAAGGCCGTCAAGGTTGGGGTAGAACTCGTGGGAGTGGTTATGGTAATGGAGCTTTATGCCGTTGGCAAGAAGCTTCGGCTGAGCCTCGTTTACGATCTCGATAAACCGGTCAAGTTTTTCCTTCGTGGAAAGATCGTCACCGGGGATGATGTAGTTGGAGCAGCCGATGCCCTTGTGGAAGCGAATGCTCTCGTCAATGTTTTCAGGCAGCAGGCCCGCAGTGCCCGAGTGAGTTCCGGAGGCCTTGAGGCCGTTCATGTCCAGCATTGCCTTGACGGCAACGTCAGAATATCCGAAAAATCCGGCAAATTCAACAAATTTGTAGCCCATTTCCGCCACCTTGGTCAGTGTGCCGGGCAGGTCCTTGTCTGTGAAATCTCTTACGCTGAAAAGCTGAAGTCCGTATTCCATGAGCATTCTCCGATCTTATTCGCAATATTTCCAGGGAGTTCCGATGAATCCCGACTGGTTGAATTTTTCAATGTTGTGGCGCACGATATAGTCGATGTACGAGCCGATGAGCTTCGCGGTCAGGTAATACCCTGCGGAATTCAGGTGTCCGCCTGTCCAGAAAAGCCTGTGGTATTCGCTCCGGTTGAAGGGAGTTGCGTATTTGCGCAGGTCTATAACGTATGTATTTGTGAAATAGTCGGCCAGGTCTGTCATCAACTGCTCGTGGGCGTCGTGCCTTGCCCTTATATCCGCCGGGAAGGTGTCGTCCTCGTCGGGCATCGTGACCAGGAAGAAGACCGCGTCGGGCTGGATCAGCTTGTACTGCTGGATGATCTTTGCGAAGTGTCCGCAGAAGGTGTCCGCGTTTCTGTGAAGGTCCTCGTTTATATCCGCGACGGATCCCACCGCCTGGCCGAGGCCGTCAAGGTCGTTGCAGCCAAGGGCAATGATATATGCCTGAGCCGCCTTGTCCTTGTCCCAGAAGCCGTTCATGGCTGCCCATCCGTTGCAGTATTCGCTGGCGGTCATTCCGCCTCTCGTGAAGTTGAGCACCGTGGTACCGCTCATCCTGGCAAGGTACTGGCCCCAGGAGATGTCGAAAATATCGTGGTAGCCTCTCGGGCAGCCTGCGTCCATGGACTCAAGCTCGCCCGAAGCAAGGGAGTCTCCCACCACTGCGATCTTCCTGAAAATAGAGGTAAATCCGCCGTCGTCCTTGATAATATCAAGAGGCTTTTCCTCCGGATCTCTCGAAAATAATTTGTTAATGTCCATAAGCAATCCTTTCCGCGCCCTGCCGGGCACATTCCGAGCTGATCTGTCAATGTATGCACTGTCTGCGGCTTAATGGCCGGCGCTGTTTTCCGTTTCTTTTTCTATGGTCGTGCCGACCTTTTCAAGCATCTTCTTCATCATCTTGTCAAGCTTTGACTGGGTGAGCACGCCTTTGGCGCTGCTCGAGCCGGCGGTCTTTTCGATCTCGCCAATGACCGACTTGTAGTCCGCGTCGTCGGGGCTGCCGCCAAGCTCTATAAACCTCGCGGCCAGTTTTTCAGCCTCCGCATAGTCAATGCAGGGCGTTCCGTATACCTCTATCTCGCCAAGCTGCAGCATGTAGCCGTCTGCGGCAGTGTTCGTCAGCTTCGTTCCCAGGAACAGAACGTATCTTCCCGACGCGCCGCCTCCGCTGCACGAATAACGTTCGCCGGGTTTTTTACTGTTTGTTTCCGAGGCGATGACGGTCCAGTTTGTCATGTCGTCGGAGACCCTGATCTCGAAATTCTTGGGCCAGCAGCCGTTGGGATATACGTCCACCTCGCTGATTGTGAAGCAGTCGCCCAGATCTATGATCGCGTATTCCGCGGAATCGGCGGAGGTATTGGCCTTAACGTTTGAGGTCCAGCCCCTCACCCTGTCGCCGTCAACGAGATTGTCCGGCCACCAGCCCCAGCTCTTGTAATCCGGGCTTGCGGGATATGAGGAGACAGTTACGCTTCTGCCCAGGGCAAGGTTGGCGCCTTCTTTATAGGAGACTGTTTTCACGCCCCTCGTTTCCCGGACGCAGGCCTCGGTGGATACCGGGTCCGGCACGTTTCCTTTGTCGTTGTAGACCTCGATCTCAAACAGGTTGATCTTGTGTTTGGCGTTGTCGCATTCGATCCTGAGATATGCCGCGGTGACGGTCCCGAAAGTGATCTTTTTGAGTTCATCTCTGTCGCAGGAGGCGACGTTGGCGTCAAGAGCCTTCCATTCCTTGCCGTCGTCGGAGGTGTACAGAACGTAGCTGTCCGGAGCGTTGTCGCCGTAGCGGATAAAATTCCCCTTCGGGTAGACGTCAACGCGGTTGAACTCCGCCGGCTTCTCAAACGCCAATGTGATAGTCGACGCTTTTTTCGCGCCCTCTGACTGCCAGCCGTCGGAAGTCTTGCCGTAACGGTCGCCGTTGTTCAGGTTGTCCATATAATGTCCGCCTGAGCCTGCGGAGCTGCTGCAGGTAATCTCTGCATGGCGGGCAAGATTCTCGCCGTCTTCGGGGTTCCAGATGTTCTTTGAGCTGTAGTCATACTCTTCGGGAAGAGCAATGATAATGGCGGCTCCTGCTTCAAGTTCCAGATCCACCGAACCGTCATTCTTCACCGCCAAAGCTTTCAGCGTGCCGTCTTTTTCGTCAACATAGGCAAAATTCCCTTTGATACCGCTGTCGAACACCAGGGTGCATTTTCCCGCCTTCTGGAAGCTGTTGTTCACTGCCATGACGTAGTTTCTGCCGTTGTATTTGTCACGAAGATACGTCAGGGTGAAATCCGCCTTTGATTTGAACTTTACGAAATAGTCCTCGGGAACGAGCTCCGCGGCGGAATAAGTGGATCTTCCCTGCCATACCTCCGGCGCGTCGCAGCGTATGAGGGTCTTGCCGATCTTGTGGACGTAGTCGTTCAGCTCACATATGAATGAATATTTGGGGTTCGGCACGCCGTACCTTGAGATTATACCGTCCTCAAAAGGCTCGGACCTGTCGTGAGGCGTAAACCATGTGAAATAGGATATCTGCTTTATTCCGTAGGCGAGAGACATGTTGATCTCGTAAAGAGTCTCCTCCCTGTTGGGGGACCTGAAGGCAACGGACTGCTCCACGGATTGAATGTAATTGGCGGTCTTGACGTTGTTTCTGAGACCCGCGATCCTGATGGCATTGAGGTTGGTGAGGAAAGCGGTCCTGTTCATGCTTCCCTTTTCAAGGCCGAAGGGATACAGGTCGTACATCAGATATTCAAGGGGATAGCCCGCCCCGGCGCAGAGCTTTGCCCAGTCGTTGACCTGGCTGACGTAGGTCTCAACGGAGCCGTAGGCGCCGTAGGGCAGGAAGTTAAGATGCATGTATGCGGAGGGGTCCTGTTCCTTCATAGCAATATAAGCGTTCAGGAAGGTATTCGGGTTCAGGGGCTCGTCAAGCATGTAATAGCCGTTGACCCCGGGTATGTTTCTGTACTTTTCCACCACGTTCTTTATGTCCCGGGAGGAACTGGAAAGAAGCGCGCTGCCCGTGCCGTGAGGCGCGGCGGTCATGTGTATTCCGTATTTATAGCAAAGCTCCAGCATTTTAAGCTGCACTTCGTCGTCATTCAGATCGTCACCGGCGCTCATCACCCAGTCTATCTGGGCGTCCGCCATGTACTTGTACTGTTCATCGTTTACGTATTCCCTGGTGGGCGGCCAGAAAATGGAGATCAGTATATTGTCGTCGAAGGAGAACTCCTTCTCCACAACGTAGACTCTGCAGGAGGCTTTCACGTCGGTTCCTTTGGCAATGATGACGCAGTTTCCGCAGCCTACGCCCGTGATCTCGCCGGTCTCCTCGTCCACAACGGCAACGCCGGGATCAGTGGTCTCCCACTTCACCGAGGCAAAGGTATCTTTTATCGATATTTTGTCCTTCTCGCCAATGAAAAGCTCAAGAGTTTTTTTGTTCATCTCAGCATTGTCTCCCTTGTACGTGTCCGCTTCCGGTATGATAACGACCGGCGTCGGCCCCGGCTCCGGAACCGTACCGTCCGGTCCCGCGGTGGGCTGTGTCTCGACCGGCGGACCTCCCGGAGAGGCGCATCCGCAGAGCAGCAGTATCAGAGTCAGAACAGCCGCCGCAGCAGCAATACATTTAAAACCGGTCCCGGTCTTTTTCAATGCAGACACCTCCGTACCTTTGTATCAGGTTTTCTTTTATGATCTTTGAGGATCAAAAAGATCCGGCTTTCCGCTCATGGCCGCAAAAAGCCGGATGACAGTTTACATATTGACGGACTCTTCAACGATCCTGGTGAGCTCGTCGAACTTTCTCATGATATCCTTGGCAAGAGCCAGCTGGCATCTCGTCCTCACCAGATTGTGTCCGGGGTAATCGATCTTAAAGTACACGTCTCCGAGAATGTAGTCGTCCAGGAACCTGGCGGCCAGTTCGATGGTGATGGAAAAAGTCGCCAGCACCAGGCTGTCGATCTCCTCCTTGGTGAGAATGCCCTTCACCTGACCCAGATAGCCCTTGCAGAACGCTCTGAACTTTGAAGTGTCGAAGAACACCTTTCTCACGTCCGGCTCGTCCTCGTGGCAGGAATTGGCAATAAATCTTACGGCGTCGCCAAAGTCATACATCGCCATGCCCGGCATTACCGTGTCGAGGTCAATGACAACGAGGGGACGTTTTGTGTCTTTGTCAAAAAGAACGTTGTTGCATTTTGTGTCGTTGTGGGTGACTCTCACCGGGAGCTTCCCCTTGAGGAATTTGTCGCTCAGCTTCCTGGCCTTGTGGCCCACGTCGTGGATATAGCGCAGCTCGTTTCTGCACTCGTCCAGCACCTCGTCGGGGGCAAGAGCCTCGTGCTTAAACAGTGTGTCAAGCCTTTTCCCCGTGTTGTGAAAATCCGGTATGGTCTCGTGAAGCTTCGAACCGTCAAGCTCCGACAGAAGCATCACGAACTGTCCGAAGGCCTCTCCCGTGGAAGCGATGATGTAAGGGTCGTCCGAAAGATCGAAGGTCACCGAATCGATATAATTCATAACACGCCAAAACGAGCTTTCGTCGTCGTAGCAGTAGTTCTTTCCGTCCTTCGTATGGCGGAATTTCAGGCTGGGCTTGCCAATGCTCTTCTTCTCGATGAAGGAAGTCACGAGCTCGATATTCTCCATGATCTCCACCGGGCTTTTGAACACGAAGGTGTTGATTCTCTGGAAAATGTAGGTCTCTATGGTCTCTTCTTCCTGTTTGAAGGTCACCTTAAAGGTGGCGTTGATGTTTCCTCTTTTAATGACCGAGAAGGCGTAGATGTCTCCCGGTATCATGAACTGCCTGCCGATGGCGGCAAGCTTTTTAGTCATTTCAAAATCTTTCTCAACCATTTACTGATCCTTTCCGAAAGGTTTCACGTCTTTCACGGCATCCGCCGCACTGATCTCTTTTCCGCCGTTGTCAAGATCCATGAGCCTGTATTTCATGCTTCCCATGCCCATTTCGGCCATATATGTCAGCTGTCTGTGGCCGTGCCTGGACTCGATGCGCTCCTGCAGAGCTTTGCGGTCCTCCGGCTTCATGGCGTAGATAAGGTCAACGCAGGCCGTGTCCACCGCGGCGATATCCAACGACGCCAGAATGCCCACGTTGGGAGTTACCACCGGCTGAGCCGCCAGGCCTTCGCAGTCGCAGGAGACGGACATGTTTCTCATGACGTTGATGTAGCAGACGTTCTTTCCGAAGTAGTCTATAGTGGCCTTTGTGGACTCGGTGATCTTCTCCATGAGCTCCTCATGGGTGATGCCCCAGGGATTGAGTCCCGACGCATGGATCATCTTTTTGCCTATCCTGCCGTCCGCGCAGCCGATGCCGATGTTTTTGTTGGAACCGCCGAAGCCGCCCATCATGTGGCCTTTAAAGTGTGTGAGAGTCAGCATGGAGTCGTAGTCCGTAAGGTGTGAGCCCACTGACATTTCCTTAAATCGCCTGCCGCCCTTCACCGGAAGCATTTTCGTCCCTTCCTCGTCGATTATATCCACCGGGCAGAAGGTCCAGCCGTTCACGGCAATGGTCTCTCTGTGCTCTTCGGTGGTATACCGGTCGCCCTTATAAAATGTGTTCGTTTCTATGATGGCGGCATTGCCGTCAAGCCTCTCCGCGAACAGCTTCTTCACCCAAGATCTCGGAATTATATTGGGGCCGTTTTTCTCGCCCGTATGGAGCTTGACCGCCACCCTGCCCTTCAGGCAGCCGCATACCGCGTCATACATTTTCAGGAGTCCGTTCTCCGAAAGGTCTCTTGTGAAATAAACGACGGATTCCTCTCCTTCTCTGAGATCGTACGGAACGTATACCGAACCGTCTGCTTTTTTGTCTTTCTTTGTCTTCATAACTCTGCCTCCCCCGCGCGGTCCCGAAATCGCGGCATTGTCAAATCAGTTCAAATAAACTTCTTCCCGGAAGGTATCCGGTCTTTCGCCGTTAAATAGCTCATTGGCGTACATTATTGTCACAAGGTTTTCGGTATCCGAAAGGTTGGTGATACTGTGGGTGTACCCCGGGATCATGAATATCTCCTTCGGATCATCGCCGGAGACCTCAAATTCCCTGACCTCCGAAGAGCCTATTTTTCTTTCTCTTATCAGTCCTCTTCCCGACACCACAATGAACAGTTCCCATTTCGTATTGTGCCAATGGAGACCTTTGGTCTCGCCGGGATACGTAACGTTGACGCTCACCTGGCCGGCTTCCGGCATTTTCAGCAGCTCCGCGAAGGAACCCCTGCTGTCGGACCTGACCTTCGGGCTGACGGTAAAAGCTTCCTCCGGCAGGTATGAGACGTAAGTGGATATGAGCTTTTTTTCAAATGAATCCGCGGGCATTTCCGGCAGCACAAGCTCATCCTGAAACCGTTTGAAGCCCTGCAGGATGTCCACGATCTCTCCCAGCGTTTTTTTGTAGGTGACCGGGCATTTGCAGAAAAGCGTTGGCTGTCCGTCAGAATTTTCTCCCTCTTTAAGAGGAGCCGATCCCTCCGGACCACACCTGTGGGGTCTTCCCGTCAGTGCGCAGTCGATCATCTCGTCCACCAGATCCTCAACGAACAGTATCTCGAGCTCCGTATCCCTGTCGTTCACCTTAACGGGAAGGTTCCTTGAAATGTTGTAGCAGAAGGTGACGACGGCGCTGTTGTAGTTGGGCCTTGCCCACTTTCCGACAACGTTGGGGAACCGGTATACGTACACCTCCGCGCCTGTCTCCCGGCCGTAATCAAACACAAGTTTCTCGCTTTCCTTCTTTGAAACACCGTACTCGGTGACTCCGAATCTGCCCGAAAGCGACGCTTGGGCCGAGGAAGAAAGCATCACAGGTGTTTTTCCGTTTTTCTTTTCCAGGAGCTCCAGCAGCTTCGCGGTGAGTTCCACGTTTCCGGTCTTAAATTCCGAGCTGTCTTTAGGTCTGTTTACGCCTGCGAGATGGAAAACAAAATCAGCTTTTGATACGTAAAGAGAGAGCTCGTCATCGGAGGAATCCGTGTCGAATTCGTAGATGTCTTCTATGTGAATATGCGGCCTGGCGGGGTCCTTACAGTCTCTGACGTTTTTCAGGTTCTCGCAGAGATTGCGTCCTATAAAGCCCTTGGCGCCGGTGACGAGTATATTCATCAGTGCTTTCTCCATACCATTTTGTCAACGATCCCGGTGAAGGACTGGATGATCTTGATCACCTTTGAAGATACGTTGACGCCAATATAATCACCTACCGGCTCTCCCCAGTCGCCTTTGGCGTTGGAGGAGACCGCAAGATCCACTGCACACAGCAGCCCCTTCGTGTCTATTCCCGAAAGCACGAAAGCGCCTTTTTCGAGGGCCTCGGGACGCTCCGTGGAGGTCCTTATGCATACCGCCGGGAAAGGTTCATCGATCATCGCGAAGAAGGACGACTCCTCCGGAAGGGTACCGCTGTCTGACACGACGCAGAACGCGTTCATCTGAAGCTTGTTGTAGTCTGTGAAGCTGAGGGGCTCGTGGATCCTTACCCTGCCGTCAAGTTTAAAGCCTGTTTTCTCAAGCATCTGCTTGGACCTCGGGTGGCAGGAATAGAGCACCGGCATGTCGTATTTCTCCGCCATTTTGTTGATCGCGGTGAAGAGGGACGTGAAATTGGCGGGGGTATCGATATTTTCTTCCCGGTGAGCGGAAAGAAGTATGTATCCGCCCTTCTCAAGGCCAAGGGTCTCGAGTATTGTGCTGTTTTCGATCTTTTCAAGGTTCTCAGAAAGCACCTCCGCCATGGGCGAGCCGGTGACGAATATTCTCTCCTTCGGAAGCCCGCACTCGATAAGGTATCTTCTGGCATGCTCGGAGTAAGGCAGATTGACGTCGGAGATAATGTCAACGATCCTTCTGTTTGTCTCTTCCGGCAGGCACTCGTCCTTGCACCTGTTGCCGGCTTCCATGTGGAATATCGGAATGTGGAGGCGCTTTGCGCTTATTGCAGAAAGACAGGAATTGGTGTCGCCAAGGACCAGCAGCGCGTCGGGCTCCAGTTCCTTAAGGAGCTTGTAGGACTTGGCAATGATGTTTCCGCAGGTCTCGCCAAGGTCATCGCCGACGCAGTCCAGGCAAACGTCAGGGGCGTCCAGTCCCAGGTCCTCGAAAAAGACTTCGTTAAGACTGCGGTCGTAATTCTGACCCGTATGGGCAAGGATCGTGTCAAAGTATTCTCTGGCACTTCTGATCACCGCGGATAGTCTTATGATCTCAGGTCTCGTACCCAATATGATCATGAGCCTAAGCTTTCCGTTGTATTTCCAACTGATATTTTCAAACATAACGTTCACCCTGTCCTGCGTTCTGATTTCGGCCGCCCTTTCCGGAGGATCAAACGGCGTCCGGCTTCTCAACTGTTTTCATCATCCTCCGGCATGCCGACGTTGCAGTTCACGTCCTCCGGATCTTTAAATTCCGGCACTATCTCCATAAGAGCCTCCCGGACCTTGGCGTCGTCGCCCGTGTCCACGGCCTTCTTAAGAATCTCCAGCTTGGCTTCAACGTCCTTAAGCGAATGAGGCCTGTCCCTCTCGATAAAGATCATCTCGTTGGGCGTTTTGTCAAGATTTTCCGTCCTGAGAAGCAGCTCCTCGTAGAGCTTTTCTCCCGGTCTGAGTCCCGTCTCGACTATGTCGATATCAACGTAAGGACGCAGCCCGGAAATACGGATCATGGTCTCGGCCAGCTCGAGTATCTTCACCGGCTCTCCCATGTCAAGCACAAAGAGCTCGCCGCTGGCGGCCATTGCCCCGGAAATGAGCACAAGGCTCGCGGCTTCGCTGATAGACATAAAATATCTGATGATGCGCTTGTCGGTGACCGTAACCGGCCCGCCGTAAGCGATCTGTTTCTTGAATAAAGGCACAACGGAGCCTGCGGAGCCAAGAACGTTTCCGAACCTGGTGGCACTGAAATTGACTTTGTTTCCCTCCTCCGCGGCGTAGGCGGCAATGATCATCTCGCAGAGTCTCTTGGTGGCGCCCATCACGTTGGTGGGGTTCACCGCCTTGTCGGTGCTGAGCATTATAAACCGCTCCGCCCCGGTCTCGACGGCGCACTGCACCGTGTTCAGGGTGCCGAAAACGTTGTTGTACGCCGCCTCTACGCAGTTGTTCTCCATGAGAGGCACGTGCTTGTGGGCCGCCGCGTTAAGAACTACCTCGGGACGGTACTTTTCAAATATCTTCAAAAGGCCCGGTTTGTTTGTCACGGACACGATCTCGATCCTTACGTCAAGCTCGTCGCCGTAGATTATCTTGAGCTCCTGCTTAACGTCGTAAGCGCCGTTTTCGTAAATATCCGCAATGACTATCATCGCGGGCTTCATTTTCGCCAATATCCTGCAAAGCTCCGCTCCGATGGACCCGCCGCCGCCTGTGACCAGGACGCGCTTGCCCTTGTAAAAGGAAGCGGTCTTACTGTCAAGTATGCTTTTGGGCTTTCTGAAAAGGAGATCGTCAAGGCCCATGCTTCTCAGCTTTCCGCGCTCGGACACCTCGGTCCTGAGCTGGTTATGGTCGAAGGTCCTGACCTTGAAGCCCCAGTCCCTGTACTTTGTGTAAAGCGTCTTCGCCGTTTCCTCATCCAGGCCGGGGTCGGCGAAAATAATATCGCTTATCTCGTATTCCCGGAGCATAATGTCCGTAACGGCTTTGGCGTCGTATATTTTAAGGCCGTGGATCTGGCGGCCTATCTTGTCGGGATTGGTGTCCGCGAAAAATTTGGGGATGTAGCTTGATTCCGCATCCGAAATAAGCTCCTCCGCAAGAGCGCTGCCCTCGTCCCCCGCGCCCAGGATCATCACGTTGCTCACGGAAAGCCTCACCTCGTGGGAGGTTCCCGAGCCGGACCTTGCGAAGAAATTGAACAGTCCCATCAGGAATCTGCCGAAGCCCGTTCTGGTATTTCCGCACTTGTAGGCGTATCTGTAGAACATTCTCAGCGCCAATGCCCCGAGGAGGTTCGCGCAGTACACGGAAAAGCCTCTCGACACCGTAATGTGAGTGGGAAGCGGCAGGAAAAGCTCAAGCAGGATGTACACCGCGAAGGCGCAGGCGTCCACCACGAGAAGCCTGATGTAGCACTGTATTCCGCCGTAGCGCCAGATCTGGTTATATACCTTTCCGATAAACCTGGCTGTGAATACAGGAGCCGCCGCCAGCAGGATATGTATCACAAGATCAAGGGGACCCAGCACCTCTTCTGCGGAGCGGTTTTGGTACAGGATGAGCATGATAAGACATACGAGGAGAAATATAACGAAATCATAAACCACAAGGGCTGCCTGTCCTGTGTGTCTTCTGACTTTTTTTGGCTTTTGTGCAGGTTCTTTTTTAGCTTCTGTCATTTTATATCGTCCGGACCGTCGTTCAATCAATAGTTTCACGCGGCTTTTCAGGGCAGCTTTCACGAAGTATCTGCGAAGCTTCAGCGCCGCGAAAACCGGCTTTTCCGTCGCCTTTTTCGGGCCACCGCCGGTCTTTTGATGATACCACATCCGGCGTTTATTTGCAATAAAATAAATATATAAGTAGACCCCGGCGCGATTTCTTCAGCTTTTGTTAAAAAAGGCTCCGGAAAGGGAGCCTCTCAACGTGCGTTCCGGAAGGATCACAGCCTCCACCAGATAAAGCCGGAGTTTTTGATCTCCTCTCTCGGCACGATCCCCTTCACGTCCACGAATATTCTTTTCCCGTCCTTTTTGAAAAGCTTTGAGAGCCCGGAAAGGCCCATCTGCTTATACTCCGAATGGGCGACGGCAACGATGACGCAGTCGCAGTCCTTTATCTCGCCAATGTCCTTCAGCGGGATCCCGTATTCCCGCATGGCGGCTTCCTTCTCGGCGCAGCAGTCCGTCACCTCCGCATCGATCCCGTACTCCTTAAGTCTGCTTACGATATCCACCACCTTGGTGTTTCTGATATCCTTACAATTTTCCTTAAAGGTCAGCCCCAGGACCGCGGTCTTCACGTTCTTAGGCTCTAAGCCTGCCTCCCTCATCTTCTTCACCGCCGCGTCGGCAACGAAATAACCCATTCCGTCGTTGACCTTTCTGCCTCCGAGAACGATGGTGCTGTGGACTCCGAGCCTCTCCGCCTGAAAGGTGAAATAGTACGGATCGACGCCGATGCAGTGTCCGCCTACAAGTCCCGGCCTGAAGCCAAGGGCATTCCACTTCGTATTCATGCCGTCGGCGACCTCTCCCGAATCAATGCCCATCCTGTCGAAGACCATTGCCAATTCGTTCATGAAAGCGATATTCACGTCTCTCTGGCTGTTCTCAGCCACCTTGATAGCCTCCGCGGTCCTGATATTTGACACCGGATAGGTGCCCGCCTCTATGATGGTGTCGTAGACTGCCTTGACGTCAGCCAGGGACTCTTCGTCCATGCCGGAGACCACCTTTTTAATGTTGGCAAGTCTGTGGACCTTGTCGCCGGGATTGATGCGCTCCGGCGAATAACCCACCTTGAAGCCGGTTCCGCACTTAAGTCCGGACTCCTTTTCAAGTATGGGGACGCAGGTGTCCTCCGTGCAGCCCGGATAAACGGTGGACTCGTAGACAACCAGCGAACCCTCTGTGAGATTTCTGCCGATAAGAGTGCTGGCGGAGATCACCGGAGTGAGGTCCGGAGTGTGGTCAAAATTGATGGGCGTCGGAACCGTGACAACGAAAAACGACGCTTTTTTCAGTTCGCTTTCGTCGTTTGTGAACAGTATGTCAGCGTTTTTTACCGCCCGGTCTCCCACCTCCTCGGTGGGATCGTATCCTTTTTTCAGCTCTCCGATTCTTCTTTCCGAGATGTCAAAGCCAATGACCTTGAGCCCTTTCCCGGCAAAGGCAACGGCAAGCGGCAGGCCCACGTACCCGAGGCCCACCACCGCAATGTATCTTTCACGGTTTTTGATTTTTTCCGAAAGAGTCATATATTCCCCGATCTCCCGTCCGCATTTACGGCCGTTTCAGGTCCCGCAGGCGGGTCAGTTTGTCTTGTTTTCGTTTTCTCTGTCTTTGTTTTCGCTTTCCTTGTCCTTGTTTCCGCCTTCCACGACGCCGTCCGCTTTAAAAACCGCTTTTACGGTGCCGAAAATGCATTTCAGATCAAAGAGCGGCCCCATCTTTTTAACGTATTCGCCGTCGTAGGATGCTTTGACGGGGATAGGCAGCTCGTCCCTGCCGTTGATCTGCGCCCATCCCGTAAGGCCCGGCTTCACGTCGTTCGCCCCGTATTTGTCTCTTTCCGCCACCAGGTCATCCTGGTTCCAGAGCGCCGGTCTCGGGCCCACAAAGCTCATCTTAAAAGTGAGAATGTTGAAAAGCTGTGGCAGCTCATCCAGCGAATATTTGCGTAAAAAACGTCCCACACCGGTGATGGTCTCTTCCGGGTTTTCAAGGAGATGGGTCGCCACCTCAGGCGTGCCCGTTTTCATCGTCCTGAATTTCAGGAGCGTGAACAGTTTTTTCCCTTTGCCGACCCTTTTCTGGGTGTACAAAACAGGGCCGGGGCCGGACACCAGAACGGCAACGGCAATGACCGCCATCGGCAGCAGCAGGATCAGGATGCAGCAAACGGCCGCAGCAAAATCCAATATTGGCTTAACGATTTTTGCGTACATTCTTCAGGCTGAGACTCAGATCAGGTTTGCTTTTTCGAATTTTTTCTTTTCGGAGATGAGCGATTCGACTGCCGTTTCCGCAGTCTTCGCGGCGGTCTTTTTGTCTTTAAGGGTCTGAGGGAACTTTGCCTCGATCTCCTCTATCGCCTTTTTGGACGTAAAGAGCCTCCACCTCTTGTAGACCTTCCCGTCTTCCGGATTTGCCGCGAAATATTCCTCGCTGGAGCTCTTGTAATCTTCTATGACGGCGCGGTTTGCCGAGATCTCCTCGTCGAACTTTTTGATCCTGTCCACCGTGGAAGGCACCGCGTTGTACTGGGTCTTCAGCTTCTCGGCAACGGTCTTGTACTGAGAGCTGAACGGGCAGTTCATCTTCTCTTCGACCCTGGTGGGCACGATCAGACCGCCGCTCTTCACGACGTTCTTGTACCCGATAAGGTAGTTGACGGGCTTCCCGACGAGCTTTATATAGTCAAGAGTCTCGCTTATCAGCGACTTCTTCACCGCTTCAAGCTCGGGCCATTTGCGGAGAGTTTCAAGATTCATCAGATCGGCGCAGGCCTCGTAGTACTCGACAAACCTGCAGGTACCGTCAAAATGATCCTTGGCAAGGTTCGCGTCGCCGTACACAAAGCCGGGGTCGTGGGTGTAGAATTCCTTTGTGAAGCCTGTCACCAGCGCCCTGAGTCTGGGAGCGAGAGCGGCAACGGCAGTACATCTGTCATCGCCAAAGTAACCGGAGGCCGCGGCGTTTTTGGCGGCGGTGATACCGTCTCTGAATTTAAGTTCGAGAGGCTTTGAGAGCGCAGCGTTTGCAAGGCCTGCGAAAAGCTTTGCGCCGAAGGCATCCTTTCCGTCTCCGCCAAGAGCGGCAAAGGCCTTGTACGCGGTCTCAAACTCGCCTCTGTCGTAAGCCGCAAGAGCATCGTCAAAGGTCTCCGGAACCGCAGCGGGGACAACGCTTGCGTCCGGTGTTACGGCAGGTACGTTTGCGGCCGGATCCGGCTGGGGAACCGCTTCACCGGCAACCATTTTGGCCCCGCATTCTTCGCAAAAAAGCTGTTCTGTGCTGTCGTCGGCTTGAACCGAAAGTCCGCATTCCGGGCATTTGAAATATATAAGCATAACAGGCCTCCTTCTGGTTTTTATTGACGCTTTGATTATACTATTTTCGGGTCTCCGTGTTCAAGACAAAAATGTCTTCTCAGGCCCTTCCCCGCAAACTGTTCCCTTGACATTCACCCTTATCGCAATTAAAATGAAGACTTGGAAGACCACTCTTTTGTCTACAATCGATTTCGGATCATTTCAGACTGCCGGCGGCGAAAAGACTGCCGCCCCGGCGCTAGGAGCATAGCATGGCTGATACTAAAAACATTCAGATCTTTACGTGGGAGCCCTTGAACAAGCTGAACGTCATCGACGACGTTTCGTTTTCGAAGGCAATGGATTTTTTCAACAAAGGATATGTTGAAAGTGTAAAACCGGGCAAGAACGACTCCGGCGAAATCATTATCGAGGCGTATTTCAATGTCAAAGTGTGTTCACCCTTCCCCGAGGGGCTTGAACTTGAGTCCCAGAACAGATCTTCCAGGCTGACCATTAAGCCTAAGGCCGCCATCGGCACCTGCAGCGCGTGCACCTGCGACGAGCACAGATGCATTCCGCTGACTGCCGCATATATCAAGTATCTTTCGGAGAGGAATCTGCTGAATTCCGCGCTGACCGAACGTGAAAGATTCAGATCTGCTCCGGGGTTCAGGAATTCGGTTTTTGAGTTTCAGTGGACCCCCGCCGGCGAGACCCTGGAGGTGATCCCTCAGCATTACATCGATTCCGCCTTGAAGATGCTTGACAACAGGCTTCTCACCATAAGGCCCAGACCCAATGATTCGGGATACATCAGCATCGATTTTGACGGAAGGATCTGCCACAAAAAGCAGGAAAACGATCCTCAGTTCACCTTCTCGGATCTCAATCTGTTTCTCGAGAGACTTGAAGGTCAGCAGTCGAACATGGAGGACGGCATTGCCATCGGTCCCAAGTTCAATCCCTCCGTTTCCATATGCGAATCGGTCTGCCCCAACTGCAACTGCGAATTCTGCGTACCGGTGGTGGCCGCGTATATAAAGTATCTCAGGGACACAGGCAACGAGGACGCGGTGAGAAAAGCAGACGCCGCGAGGCATGAATCCCCCGAAAAGATACGTTACGGCACGAAGATGCCCTTGGCGGAAAACGAGGAGTTATCCAAAAACCTTGTGGAGCAGATCTCCTACCTTCCCAAAAACCTTCTGGAAGGCGTTCAGAAACTCCTTGACAGCGGAAAGGCCTCGGTATTTCCGCACAGAAAGACGGAAAACGACGAGGAAGGGATCATTGCCGATCTGGCTCTTTGGTACTACACCGACGGAAAAAAGCTTTCCGACGCGAAGACCATTGACGATTTCTTCTGCGACGACGCCGGCGGCGGGATCTTTGTCTACCACATCAAGACTCTTGAGTTCACGCGCAAGGACATACCCTTCTGGGACAAGGTGCTGAGGGCCACCGTTGCCCTTGATTACCTGAGAAAGTCCTCCTTCAACACCGAGACTCTCCAGTGGAGGCGCGCAAAGGTGGTCGACAAATTCATGCGCCACACGAAAAAAGTTCCCGGCCTTGAGAAGATCATGCGGCTTGCCGATAACGATAAGACCAACTCCCTTTTTGCCATCATCGAAGGAAGCAAGGACACAGGCAAAAAGAGGATCGTTGAGATCATCGCGGAGGTCCTTGCCCAGAGCGGCAAGATCAAAACCAAGGAATATCAGAAGTGCACCTTTGAAGAGCTGGGCCGCACCCTCATAAGAAACTATGAACCCGCCTACCGGGACGAGACGAATCCCTACAGCTATCCCGCGGGCGCCTACTACGAGGGGCCGAAATACAATTTCTTCGAGCGTCAGGTTCTTTACGTTCTCACCGGTCTGAACCGCTTTTTGCGGGACGTTGAGGAGCAGGGACGCACGGACAAGAAGATCGAACACATCCTCCGGGTGCTGGGCCGCGCAGAGAAGGACACCTACGTGATAATCCTGGGCCTTACCCCGGAAGACGTGGACAGTTTCCTGGCCCTTGAGAACCGCTACAAATTCCTCTACGGCCAGAACAGGATCCACCTTGCCAATATGACCACGGAGGAGCTCTGCGACTCCTATCTTTCGGAGCTCTCCAAGAACGTCAGGGAGCAGATCACGGACGAGGACGCCTTCAGACAGGAGTTTGCCGAGTTCATGGCCTTCAACGAAAAGTTCCTGCCCATGGGCAACACCGAGCTGGTGAACTACCTTTCGAACTACAGCAACGTCGAAGGGAAGCCCGTTCTTCCGCCCAACGCCTACGATAACAGAAAAGCCGCCCTTGCCCTTGAGGAAATGGTTGGCATGAGCGCCATCAAGCAGCAGGTCAGGGACTTTGAGTCCTTCATGGCCTTCCAGAAAAAAGCCAAGGCCGCGGGTATCAACGTGGAGCACGGAAACCTTCACATGCTCTTTACCGGAAACCCCGGCACCGGCAAGACCACGGTGGCGAGGATCATCGCGTCCATGCTTTTTGACATTGGCGTGCTCCCCAACAACAAACTTATCGAGGTCGAGAGGAAGGACCTTGTGGCTTCCTACGTGGGCCAGACCGCCACCAAGACAGGCGATGTAATAAAGAAAGCCATGGGCGGCGTGCTTTTCATTGACGAGGCATACTCCCTTGCCCTTGACGACCACGACAGCTTCGGAAAGGAGGCCATCGCCACTCTCGTAAAAGCCATGGAGGACCACAAGGACAAACTCATCGTCATCCTCGCAGGCTACGAAAAGGAGATGTCGGAGTTCTTAAAATCCAACTCGGGAATCGAGTCCAGGATCGGCTACACCTTCAGATTTGAGAACTACACCGTTTCCGAGCTTTCGGAAATGTACATAAGCACCCTGACAAAATACAATTTCACTCTTTCTCCCGAGGTGCGCAAGGCCATGGAAGCGGTCACCGAGTTCTTCGTGAACAGGCGCTACTTCGGCAACGGCCGTTTTGTAAAGAAGATGGCCCAGGAGACTATAATAAGACACGCCAAAAACGAGGGCAAGGAAGGCTGGCAGCTGAACATCATCTCGGAGGACGACGTTCCCTCCGTTGAAGACATGTCCGCCAAGACCTCCGCCGAGGAATCCCATTCCTCCGGGCTTGAGAACCTCATCGGCCTTGACGATATCAAAGAGCAGATAAGAAAATTCAGAAACACCGTCGCCTTCAGAAGAAAAGCCCGTACCTACGGCGTAAGTATTCCCAGGGGCAACAACCACATGCTTTTCTGCGGCAACCCGGGAACCGGAAAGACCACCATCGCCAGGATCATGGCCCGGGAGCTTTACGACGCAGGCATCGTACCTGAAAACAAGCTGATCGAATGCGGCAGGCAGGACCTTGTGGGAATGTATCTCGGGCAGACGGCTCCGAAGACTCAGGACATGATCACGAGAGCCCTTGGCGGCGTACTCTTCATAGACGAAGCGTATTCTCTCACCTCCTCCGGAGGCCGGGGCGGCGACTCCTACGGCGAGGAAGCCGTGACGACGCTGGTAAAGGCAATGGAGGATTACAAGGACAACCTGGTGATCATATTCTCCGGCTACTCGGACAAGATGGACGAGTTCGTGGCCTCCAACCCCGGCATTGCCTCCAGGATCGGCTTCACCTTCAATTTCAAGGACTATACCGCCCAGGAACTCACCGATATTTTCAAGCTCAAAGTCAGAAAGACGGGGCTCAATGCCGACGATCCGGAGATGCTGGCAAAAGCCAAGAGCATTATGCAGTATTTCATTTCCGTGCCGAATTTCGGAAACGGAAGATTCGCGGAGCGTGTGGTGCAGATGACCTACGAAATACACGCCGAGCGCTGCATGAATATTGACGATCCGGAGGAGCTCACGAAGATCACCTCCGCGGACATTCCTTCCATCAAATACCTCATCGAGCACATGTCCAACGGCGACGAAATGCTCAACCCCGAGGAGATCGAGGAATCCTAGCACACAAGGACCGCGGTGCATGAGCTTGGCCACGCTGTGGTCTGCAAGATCCTCTTCCCCAATACCCCCATCGAGCGCATCACGATCTCAGCGGAGGGCAACGGCGCTCTCGGATACGTGTCCCACAAGGGATACGGCCTTGGGAATAAGACCGCCTCCGACCTCAAGAAGCAGATCTGCGTCAGCATGGCCGGCATAGCGGCGGAGGAGCTGTTCCTCGGCGAGTACGGCAACGGCGGCACCTCCGATCTCGAAAACGCCACGGAGATCGCCTGGGCAATGATCTCCCGCTACGGCATGTCCTCAACCGGCTTCACGGTTGTCAAGGAACGTACCGAAAAGAGCAAGCAGGAGATCGACGAGATCCTCAGGAACTGCTTCGAAG
Organism: Clostridia bacterium; assembly: GCA_017959965.1. Lineage (GTDB taxonomy): Bacteria > Bacillota > Clostridia > UBA1212 > UBA1212 > UBA1212. Next base: position 32,273 of record JAGCZO010000051.1, read on the forward strand.
ACGCAAAGCACATCATTTCCGGAAACGTCAAGGCTCTCGAAAAGGCAAGAGACGTACTGCTTGCGCAGAAGAGCATCTCAGACGGGGAATTCACGAAAATACTGGAGTCCTCCGGAACCTGACACCTTTTAGAACTATATGACGCCAAAGAGGCCGGCCCCTTTTACAGTCAAATGGGCCGGCCGTTTCGTACGATCTTAATTATCTGATTTTCCGTCAAATTACGTCAAAAGTCCACTCGCCGGAACCCTTGACGTCGAGGGTTTTGCCGCCGATCATCACCGTGCAGAGCGTGCCCGCGGGAACCGTGATCACGTACCTTCTTACGCCTCCCTCTGAAGGCCCGTAGTTTACGGATATGGTGCCGTAAGGCGACTCCACGGAACAGGCCAAAGCGTTCACCTCTTCGACCTCAGATGGACATACGATAAAGTGTTTATAGCCCGGAAGCGTGGGGATGATGCCCGCGATGCGCTCGTAGTACGACGCCATGAAGCCGCCGTGCATCGGATGGTTGTATGAAGCCACGCCCACGTTTCTGTTCTTTTCCACAAAGTGCATGTCCGGACACTCCCACATTGACGTTGCTCCCGCGTCAAGCATGGTCCCGAAGCTTTCGTGAGCTCTGTTGAACAGGAACTTCATGGCAACGTCCGAACGGCCCTCCTCCATCAGAACGGGCACAAGGTACTTATTGGCGTATATGCCGGTGTACATCGCGTAGTCGTCCTCCTCAAGCTCTTTCAGCGTTGCCTCAAGCAAGAGTTCTCTTTCGCCCATAGGATACAGTCCCAGAGCCAGTGCGACGCCGTTGGAGCCGCTGTAGCGGTATGAATGCTTTTCAGCGTCGTAGAAGTGCCTTATCACTGACTTTTTTATCTTCTCCGCCAATTCGAAATACTTTTTTTCGTCGCTGTCTCCCAGCTCGCGGCAGATCTCGCCAAGCTTTTTGGCAACCTCGTAAAACATCATTGTCGAGGAGTGGGGCACAGGCATCCTGCGGGGCCATTCGTTGCCCCTTGGCGGATCCCAGTCGCCAAGGCCGACGGAAATAACGTAGTCCTCCGCCCTGTCGCACTCATGCTTCAGCCACTTTTTCATCATATCGAGATTGGCTCTGATGGCATGCCTGTCGCCGGCATATTTCCAGAGCCAGTAGGGAATGATCACCTGAGCGCAGCCCCAGAGAGGTGAAGCCTCGCCGCAGCCTCTTTTGCCGGGGGCGATCATCTGCCATACACCGTAGACCTTGTCGCTGGTTCTGATATCCTCCAGGTATTTTTCATAGGCCGCCACGCTGTCGTAGGAAAGAATGCCCCAGTTGCACACCACCTGCGCGTCCCCCAGCCAGCCGCACTTTTCCCTTGCGGGGCAGTCCTCCGGGTAGCCGTGGTAGTTGGATCGGTAGGTGTTTCTCATGACTTTGTCAAGGTCGTTAAGGTCCTTGCAGTCAGAGTCAAAGCTTCCGGTCTCCTTGAAATCTGTTGAAAGCGCCAGGCCTTTTATCATGGACGGATCCGGCTCCGTACCGTAGCCCTTTGAGAAATCGTGTATTCCGGTTATCTCAACGTATCTGAAGCCGTGGTAGGTAAACCTGGGCCTGAAGGTCTCGGGCTCAGGGCCTCCGCCGGCAATAAACATATCCTGCTGGATGCACTGTGTGGCGAAAGCGCCTGTGGATCTGTGGTCGAGATTGCCACCCTCCGAAAGCGCCTCCGAGGTCCTGAAAACGTAGCAGGCGCCTCTGGGGGAATTGGCGGGTATGGTGACCTCATAGGTCCCGGCGAAGTTCTCGCCCATATCGAATATCCACGCGCCGTCGCTTTTTCCGCTTTCGCAATGGTAACCGATGCAGGGGATCTCCCTTATGATCCTGACAGGTTCCATCAGGCATGGCGTCAACGCGCCCTTTGGCGTATCGTCTGTTCTGACTGCGCCCCATCCGGTCTCGGACCCCTCGGGATCCGCGAAATCTTCCGTCTCAAGTCTTCTGTCATACACTTCGCCGGCATAAATATTGTTGAGTGAGATCGGACTGTATTTGTACTTCCAGTTCTCCGTGCCGGTGAGAACTTCGGCGCTGCTGCCGTCCTCAAAAAGAAGCCTTAAGACCGCCTTTACGCAAACGTCACCGAAGATCATTCCGTTGCTCCCCCAGACTCTGCTTTGGGAATAAAAGCCCTCGCCAAGCAGGACAGCCAGGCAGTTTTTGCCTTCTTTTACGAGTTTTGTCACGTCGTGAGCTCTGTAGAGGAGCGTCTCCTCGTAGTTGGTTGCCGGCGGGTCAATGTAATTATCGTCCGTCCTCTCGCCATTGATATAGAACTCGCCAATGCCGAGTCCGCATCCCCAGAGGATCGCCCTACTGACCTTTTTGGCGACGTCAAATTTCGTTCTCAGATACGGAGCCCAGCCTGAGATATGCTCGGCAGGTTTTATCCACTCCGCCATGTTCCAGTCGGTTTCCGAAAGCTCCGTGATGAAGCCCGCCTCCTCCGACGCGGAATTGCCCTTGTTGTCAAAGGACGTGATCTTCACAACGTATTCGCAGGCATATTCAAGCCGGAGCCCCGAAGGCGACACGTCAACGCTCTCCTCTCCCGGGTCCACAACACCGGTATCGAAAACTCTTTTTCCGCCCTTCAGTATCTCGATCCTGTAGGCTGTCTGGAAAACCTCGCTGGCGTCGTCTTCATATTTCCAGCCGAATCTGAGTCCCATGACCGGAACGTTGAGGCACGGCGCCGCTCTGTTGATCTTGATATCATACACTCTCATATTCTTCACCTCTTTGATGATCGTTCAGTCCGCCCATTTGAAATTGTCTTTTCCCGCGGCGGCCTCGAAATGATATTTGACAATGCCGTAGTCGATATATCTGCAAGGTCCCGGCAGAGACTTGATCCTTACGCTTTTATCCGGAAGCAGCTCTATCCTGAACTGCTGCTGGTTGATCGCCGTCGGCGCCAGCATGGCCCCCTCGGCTCCTCTTTTGAACCATTCAGGCACGTCGCCCTCCGCCTTTATCAGCTTTTCGTAGGGCTTAGACCTGTGCTGTACACCTTCGTTCTCACCGTAGCCAAGGGCAATGACCACGTATATCTCATTGCCTTTTTCGGCGGTCACCTTGGATCTTTCGTAAGTTAGCGCTACCCAGCAGGTGTTCAGGCCAAGCCTCTGTGCATAAAGCACGAGCCTTTCTCCGTAATAGCCCGCCTGTTCCGCCATGTTCTCCGGTCCTTCGATCACAAAATAGTTTCTGCAGCCGGAGAAGCTTCCGTAGTGCGGTTTTGCCGCCTTGAAAGCCTCGGGCTCGTCCACGAAAAGCCTTACGTTAAGTCCGCTTTCCCTGTTGACAGTCTCCGCTTCAGCCCTCAGGGCGTCCGCAAGCTCCTTCTCCACCGCAACGTTTTTATATCGCCTGACCGAATGTCTCCGGCGCATTATATCAAGAATATCCTCCATAAAAGTCCACCGTCCGATCTTTTTAAAAAAGACCGGAAGAAAATGATCGATTTCTCCGGCCTTTAAAATGATCACATATTCATGCGTTAAACCTTATCATGTTATTGCCAATGCAAACACTCTTATTTCGCTATCATGCGCGTTTGTTGTCTCTCGATCAAAACAAACAATCTTTCTTCTGATTTTATATGCCCCTTGTTATTCAAGGCAAATTGCGAAAAGAGCATTAAGATTTCGTTGTCAAGCCCAGGGATTCTGGCTGTCGGGAGTTCTTATATCGCCCAGGCACTGGATGTCGCGCACGAACCACTCGCCTGTGGAAGGCTTCTGGCGAAGAGCGACCGATCTCGGGTTGTCGGCGCCGGAGCTCTGGAGCCAGAGGGTGGCGTAGGTGGCATTGTCAAAGGAATAAGGATTTGCCATCACGTCGATGGTGTAAGGCTCTGTAGGTGTATAGTCGTTCGTCTTCGATGAGCCCTTGAAGAAGGATCTGACGACGTACTCTTTTCCCTTCAGGCGGTCGCTGAGGAACTGCTTTGTATAAGGGTTCACAGTCTCGGGTCCGTTGAGGAAGTCCAGCATTTTGTAGGTCTCCTCCGGATTATCTTTATAGCTGCAGAGAGCCAGCATCACAAGCGCGGTGGTCTTGAACGGAGTGTCGAGAGATGCCTCGGGAAGCTGTTTCAGCTCCTCAAGGGTCTTCGGAATGCTTTTGAATACGAATGTCTGAACTTCTTTCTTTCCCTTGCCAACGGCGGGTTCACTGTTACCGGAGTCGGAGCCGGAAAAAAGTCCCGAGAAAAAATTCTTAATGCTGGTCAAAAAACTCATAGTAAGTCTCCTTAAATCACAGCCGGAATTTCACCGGCAAAACCGTCCCCTCTTTGCAGAAAGGGCAAACTATCAGTCAGTGTAGAGTGTATCCCACATCTGGTTGGCTTTTTCCTGTGTCACGGCAAGCTGGTCCTCCCATGCAGACTGGTTGGAGCAGTAGCTGTTGAAAAGCTTGGTTATTCCGTCGTGTACGATATTGGCGACCTCCGGAGGCACGCAGGTTCCCAGCTGTCCGGGAACGTAGTTCTCGTAGTTGGCGGTGAAAGCGGCGTAGTTCTTTCCGTCGTAGCCGTCACCCTTAAGATGCCAGAAGTCCTGTTCGCCCAGCTTCTTCAGGATCGGCACGTCTCCGCCGGCCTGAGAGTGAAGCGCGTACTGGCCGTCCTCAGTGAGCAGGAAGAGTGCGAGAGCGGCAGCGGTGTCTCTGTTCTTAGTGTAGCTGAACACAGAGAAGCCCAGGCAGCCGCAGGGAGAAGCGGCGTTCGGGAAGAGCGGGTAAGGAGCGCAGTCCCATTCGACGCCCTTCGGGTAGTTCTTGACTCTCTCTGTGAGAACCGTATAGGACTCGTTGAAATTGAAAACGCAGCCGTTATACTGTCTGCAGTTTCCGTACTCCTTCTGGAGCGCGGCGCTCATCGTGGTGCCCACCGGGTAAGCAAGACGTCTGTCGATAAGCTCAATAGCCTCGCTTATGCCTCTTCTTACGTTTTCATTGTCGAGGTTGACGCGCTTGTTTTCCTTGTCATACCACTTTCCGCCGTAAGCGTAAAGGAAAGGCGAATAGAGGTTCTGCCAGGTGAAGTTATATGCGCAGCCCACCTGTGTAAGGGTCTGTCCGTCAACGTCGTAGGTCTTCAGCCTTTCGCAAACATCCTTGAAGTCTTCCCATGTCCAGTCATTCGCGACTCTCTCGCCGGGAGCAAGAATACCTGCCTCGATCATGGCGTCAACGTTGTACGTGAAAATAACGTTTCCGCAGGTCATGCCCACCATGTACATCTTTCCCTCAACGTAGCTGAGATCAAGGATACCGGTGTAGATCTCCGTGAGGTCGATCCCGTAAGCCTCGACATAGGAGTCAAGTGGCATCATGGTCTGGTTCGTAACGGCGTACTGATATAGCGTGTCGTTGGGTCCGAGACCTCCGTCCGAAATGTAGAACAGATCGCCAAGGGTCTTCGACGCGATCAGCGGAGCGTAATCGGAAAGGTTGAACTCAGTCTCGATAGTCACATCGGGATATTTGTTGCGGAAAGCGTTGAGCCAGCTTCTGATTCCTCTCTGAGACTCTTCGTTCTGATAAAGGTGGTTGATACAGGACACCTTCACCTTACCGCGGATCTCCGGTACGTAGTCATCGGGAAGCTCACCGGTCTCTCTCGGACGGTTGTCGCATGCGGCAAGCGGAACGATCAGAGCCACCGCCAACAGCACAAAAATAATCTTAACAATCATTTTACGAAACGGTTTCATTTTCGTACTCCTCACATCAGGATATTTGTATTGACATCTTACCACATTCACGTATCCAATGCAACATTTAAAATAAAAGAAAGCCTCCGAATAAGCCGTTGCCTGTGGCCCGATCCGCTTGACAAAAACCGCCAAAGTGTTACAATACATCGGGATTTTTCCCGAAAAAAGCGGAGTTCGGCCTCTAAATCCTTCGCGATACAAATTAAAACCAAGGAGAACAAAACGAATGAGAGCGGAAGAAAGCCCCGGTCTTACGGCGGCAAAGTCAATTCCTGCGATGACAGTATGTCTTCTGAAGTCGCTTCCCATAGCAGTTACAGTCATTTTTATCATCGACAATCTACTGATGAACCTTCTCGCGGGCTACAGCATTATCAGTCTGCCCTGGCTTGCCCTGAACTGGGCAATTACCGTGTCATGGATATCTTTTCTGATCCTTGACATTGTGACCAAACGCTTCGGCCCCGGCGCCGCAAACGTACTCTCGATAATTGCCGCCGCCTGCAATCTGACCGCGGCGCTGCTGTGCTTTGCCCTCAGCAAAATATTCAGCAATCCCGCCCTCGACCTGCTGCTCGGCGGGCAGTGGTCCGTGTTTACCGCCAGCACCGTTGCGTTCATACTTTCCGCCATTCTGAACAACTGTCTCAACGCACTTATAGGCCGCCTTTTCCGTAAGGACCCGGACGGAAAGGCAGCGTATGCCGCAAGGTCGTTTGTTTCCACGTTTTTGTCCCAGTTTACCGACAATTTCACATTCCTGTTTCTCGCCTTTTTCCTGTTTCCAATGATCCCGTCGGCTCTTCAGGTGACGTGGACGATCCCTCAGATCCTGGGCTGCTCCGCAGTGTGCGCGGTGCTTGAACTCGTTTCGGAGATCGTTTTTTCTCCCATTGGCTATTACACAGTGAAAAAATGGAAGGAAAAAAACATCGGCAGCGCCTATATCGAGAAATACGGGGACAAGGAGGAATGACATGGACTTGAACAGACCGGAAGAGATGTCGGCCCTTGAGCTGGCAGAATCGATAAAAAACAGACATATATCCCCTGAAGAGGTCATCGATCATTTCGCGGACAGGATCGCAAGGCGCAGCCCTTCGATAAACGCCTTTGTTTACGAAAAGATCGAATACGCAAGGAAGGAGGCCTCGAAGCTTTCCGAAAGACTCTCCCGGGGCTTTGACGCAGGCGATTTTGCCGGTGTACCCTTTGCATTGAAGGACTTTCTGCCTTCCAAAAAAGGGTGGCAAAGTTCTCACGGCGGAGTGCCCTCCTATGTGAGGACAGATGACGAAGACTCGGAATTCTGCGCCGCGATGGAAAGAGCGGGAGGCATTGCGATAGGAAAAACCAACGCCCCTGCTTTCGGATTTTCGGGCACCTGCGACAACGTGCTCTACGGTCCCACTTCGACCCCCTTTAATATCGAATACAACTCAGGCGGCTCCTCAGGCGGAAGCGCGGCGGCTGTCGCAGACGGGCTCGTTCCCATTGCCGAAGGCTCTGACGGAGGAGGCTCCCTCAGGATCCCCGCGGCGTGGTGCTCCTGCTACGGCTTCAAGCCCTCTGTTGGCACCGTGCCCCAGATCATTAGACCCGACGGTTGGTCCGCATCCCACCCCTATTGCTTTAACGGAGGCATCACGAAGACCGTTGAAGACGCGGCGGCACTTCTGAACTATATGGCCCGCTACGACTCCCGGGATCCCCGCAGTTACCCGCGGGCAAAGAAGAATTACAGAAAGCTGATGGAAGTGCCCATCGAAGGAATGAAGATAGGTTTTACCCCGGACTTCGGCATATTTCCCGTTGAAGCGGAGATCGCCTCAGTCACGGAAAACGCGGTCCTCGCATTGGCGGAAGCAGGCGCGAAAGTTTCCTATATAAAGCCGGAAATTCCATACACCGTCAATGAGCTTGCGGACCTCTGGTGCCTTTCCATCAGCATTGACACCGCCATCGAGCTTGCCCGCCTTAAGGAAAACGGCAGCGACCTCTTGGGAGCTCACAAAGACGAGCTTCCCGAAGCGTTTGTATACTGGAACGAAGCCGCCGCAAAAACGGGGATATTCGACTACTGCCGCTTCAACGAGATCAGGACCGCCCTGCTCGACGCCCAGGGGGCCCTGTTCGACGATTTTGACATAATAATTTCGCCGACCACTGTCTGTGCTCCGGTCAGGAACGAGAAAATCAAAGGCGCCACCCAGGGACCCGAATCCGTGAACGGCGTGAAGCTTGAAAGACGGATAGGCTACTGCGAGACCTTCATTGAAAACTTTACCGGCAATCCCGCCGCTTCCGTCCCCGCGGGGCTGACAAAGCAGGGACTTCCCGTGGGCATGCAGATCATTGCCAAGAAATTCCGGGACGAGGACGTGCTCTCGGTCTCAAGAGCTTTTGAAAAGCTGAGGCCCTGGAGAGAGTATTACAAAATTCCACTGGGAAGGATGTAACTGCGAAACACCTCCGGGAAGGATGTAACTACGAATTGCGAAACAGGCCCGCGGCGCGGGCCTGTTTCGCAATTCATTGGCAATATAATTTCATGTTTCAAGGAGTAACGGTGATCCACATTGCGGGCCTTGCCACGTCAAACCGGTACCCTACCTTGCGGCCGTAAAGATCGAAGGAGCCGTCGTGGCAGACCTCGGCGGCCAGCTTTTTGTTGTCGCCGGGAGACCTCAGCCACCACCAGCAGTGGCCCTCGTTGACGGTGGTCACGCCGCTGATGTAGCCGCCCTTATCCTTAACGTACATGGTGGGCTCGCATTTCATTTCTTCTTTTCCCCCAAGGTAACGTTCCGCCTCGTCAAGGCTGAGCAGGAACACGTAGTCCTCCGTTTTTTCGTTCAGATACGTGTTATACTTGGACTCGGGGTCGTTGGTATTCACAGTCAGGCTGATGGACGAGCGCTCCTCGTCTGTGAAGGCGGAGTTGTAAAAATCGTTGTTCATCCATCTCCTTAAGGTGCAGTCCTTCCAGGTTATCCGGACGTTTTCGCTGTTGTAGGCGGTGACCTCCAGAGCGTACTTGCTTATCACCAGAAAAGACATACCTCTTCTGTCCAGAACTATCCACTCGATATCCTCGGGGCCGTTGGACTCGTCGGCGTCCTGTTCGTACTTGCCCATGGTGACGGTCCCGCCGACTTTGATGTCCTTGACGCGGTTGTAGGTCTCCTCGCCCACCATCGCAATGCAGCATTTTTCTATGAGCTCCGAAGCTCCCTCGTGGTAATATATCGTATCAAGTATCGCGATGGATTCCTCGAAATTTCCGGAGTTGTAAAGTTCCTGGGCTTTTTGAAATCTTTCGTCGTCGTAAGCCGCCTTGCTTTTCTTAAGAAGCTCCTCGCTGTCCCCGTATTCCTCCAGCTCAGCGAAAGCCTCCGCCGCTTCCTCGTACTTTCCGGCCCCGTAAAGGCTGACGGCGGCGTTATATTTAAACAAGGGAACGATAACGGTCACTGCCAGAACAAATATCGCGGCGCAGAGGATCATCGCCAATGCGGCAATGCAAAGAGCTATCCCGGTCTTTTTCTTCTTTTCACGCTTGGCAAGGCGTTTTGCTTCCTCCTCCGCCTCTATCTCACGTATCTTCTCCTGACACGCCAGGATCTTTTCGCCTGAGTCCTTCCAGCCCTCCAGAGAGGCGAACTTCGACGCCGCGTCTTCGTAACGGTTCTTTTCGCTTCCGGTCATCAGCGCCGACGCTTCCGCGTAGACTGCGTCTTTGCGGCAGTTTTCAGCTTCGAGGAGGCATCTCTCGGCAAGTGCGTCCGCGTTCTGATATCCCGGGATCTTACGGAACAGTTCGGATGCCTTTATGAAATCCGATTCGCTTTTCGCGGAATTGAAGCACTCGGCAGCCTTCCTGAACAGGTCGGCCTTGTATCTTTTCTCATATGAAGTCCTTGCCGCCTCCGCATAGTTCCGGAGAGCTTCGGTCAGGTCCTCACCGCCGGTTTTGACGGCCATTTGGTAGTTCTTATTGGCGTCGAAGGGCCTTAGCGAATTCCTGAGATCTTCGATTTTCGTAAGATGAAGGTCTGCGAGAAGCTTTGCCGCGTAAGCCCGAGCGTTTCCCGGATCCGCCGCCAATGCTCTGTCGGACAGTATCACGGCGCCGTTAAAGTCCTTCGACTCAAGGCGTTCAAAGGCCTCCCTCACGCAGTCGGACGGATCGTCAGTCGCTCCGCTGACGGCCGCCTCAGGCGTTTCGGTATCCTCCGCGAGACTGCAGCGGACCGCTTCGATAGCTTTGGCTTCCTCCGAATAGACCCACTTTTGTATGTCGTCGGCAAGCCTCTCCGCGGATCTGTAATACGTGTCCTCCGGAAAAGGCGCCGCGAGCTTTTTCCCTACGGAGGGGACCATTCTGCCTGAGCCCGGAGCCTTCGAATATCTTACGCAATACCTGCACAGCGCAAGAAGCCAGTACACCTCAGGATCGGAGTCATCCTTTGAAAGAACGCTCTCCAGGACCGCCGCAGCCTCTTCAAAACGGCCGCCGCATCTGAGATCATTGGCGTAATTCAGGTCTGTTTCCTTTGCTTCATCATCTGCGCGGGGCAGAGTCTGCATGGTTCCGCAGCAGACACAGGAGCCGGTGGAGGCGCCGGATCTGAACGAAATATTCGCTCCGCACATTTTGCACTTTATAATAGGCATCGTTTTCTCCTATTTTCCCGTGTTTTACAAACAAGCTTCAACAACTTTGTGAATGATACAACATCAGCCGCTTTTTTGCAATCGCGGCTGTCAGAAGGTACAGGAATATTTAAGGTTTTATGGCTGCAGGATCCGTTGATTTTTCTCTTTGATGAGATCAATAAACTCATCCGCGGGGAGAGGCTTTGAGAAGTAAAAGCCCTGGATGTAGTCGCAGCCCATATTTTCAAGCATCTCCACCACCTCAGGAGTTTCCGCGCCTTCGACCACCAGCAGCTTGCCGGTCTTCTGCATCATGCGCATTGTATACTCAAGGATGGTGCGGCCGTTTTCGGTGTATATCTCGTCCAGGACGCTCTTGTCGATTTTGACGAGCTTCAGCGGGAGCTGATTTACTCTCTGAATATTGGAATAACCTGTCCCGTAATCGTCCAGGGCAAAGCTGTAGCCCATTTTTATCAGCTCGCCTATGTTCTCCAGCATGATCTTGCTGATGTCTTCGTAGGTGGTCTCCGTGATCTCCAGGTTGATCCTGGCGGGGTCCACGTCGTATTTTTCCTGAAGCGCCCGGAGCTTCTCCGGCAAAGCGCTCTCCATGCACTGGGCAACGGAAATATTCATCTCGATAAATCTCAGCCCGAGAATGTCAAGATCGTGCTCCGAAACAAACCGGAACACCTGCTCCATGATCGCGTCACCCAAAGGTATGATAAGTCCCTGGGCCTCTGCCTCCGGAATAAACATTCCGGGAGGAAGGAGTCCGTACTCGGGATCATTGATGCGTGCCAGCGCCTCAGCTGAGCAAAAGCGCCCGGATTTGACGTCATAAATGGGCTGATAGTGCATTTCGATGCGGTTTTCCCTGATGGCATTGCCAAGAATATCCTCGATATGCACCTCCACGGCAAAGGTCTTGGCGTTGACGATATCTTTGGCCTGGGCAACGGTCTGTTCCCGGCTGTCGATATTGGAAAACTTGTGTCCGAGGCTTATGATATCCTCCGCCTTGTTAAGATCCTCCGGGCAGCGGATCATGCAGACCCGGGTCTCAGAACGGACACCCAGGTTCGTGTCTTTCCGGACGTCCTCGCCTACCTTTAACATCAGATGCTTCACCGCGTCTTCCGTAAGAGACTCATCCGCTTCAGTAATGATGTAGAATGTGCCGGGACGTTCGAAATAGATTTCCGCCCGGTTTGTATGCTTCAACTTAATTGAACGTATCACGTCCGCGATCCTTGACAGATATTCGTTATACTTCTGGTCGCCCAGATAGTTCCGCATCTCCCTGCCGTTCTGCAGCAGGACCACGATGATCTGAACGTGCTCGTGGGAACGCAGAATGTTTTTCAGATCCCATTGGTAGGAAGCCCAGCTCAGCATCCCCACCTCGCTGTCCATTCTTTCCTCCGGACGCATGACTGCCAGCATGACCAGCATTTCTCCCATCGCGGTAAAGAACATTTCAAGCAGCGAATCGGGGCTGAAAAACTGAATAAAGACAGCAGTATAGGCCAGCAGGTATATACTGAGCAGTGAGAGCCATTTTTTGAGGGGAAGATAGCGGCGGCAGAAAATACTGTAGGCAAAACCTACGATGCCGTAGATCAGTGCGACGATATAAAGCACCAGCATCAGCGGTCCGCGCTCGTATCCGGTCTCCACCGAGACATAGAAAACGTTGTGGGTAAAGGGATTCTGCATAAGCAGGATCAGGATCACCGCGTACGGCAGACTGAATATGATCTTGACCAGCTTGTTTCGGATCAGGAACGACGTCCGCGTAAGGTGCAGCAGGAACAGCAGAAGAACAACGCTGGTGGCGTTCCGCATTATCAGGTAAACGTAGGTGGAAACGTTGCAGAAAACGCGGCTTGCCTGAGACATAGGCAAGCTTCCCTGAGGTATCTCGATACAGAGATCTGCCACCGCGGTGATCAGTGAAATGAACACCACCGCAATAAACAGGTGATTTGTGTTCCCTTTGATCATTCTGCGGGAGTAGCAGACGAAAAGGATGATCAAAAACAGGGGTATGGCGCAAATGTCAAAATATATATTTCCCATGTCTGTATCGACTGCGGCTGCGCATCGGCGTGAGGATCGCCCCGTTATTTTCTCTTCTTAAGAGACGCCAACGCCTTTTTCACTGCCTTTATTCTGCATTTTCTTTGCGTTCACGGCCGATCATTAAGTATTGGTTCCGGAACAATGTCAAAAGGCCGAAGCGCAGCCGCCGTGGAGCATTTCCCTCCGGACCGGTCACGGAAAAACAGTATCGTTTTCCGTCCGGTTTAATGCGCTTCCGCCGACAGTAATGATACTCTATTTCGCGCCTGTTTTCAACTTCAACGGTGCAGCCTTAATTGCCTTTGGCGTACTGTTCGGAATACTTTTCGGTGATCTCCGTCGGCAGTTCAAAATGCTGGTAATCCTTGGTATTCGTCCAGTCTCCGCCCCACTCGAAGCCCTTTTCGATAAAAAGTCTGTAGCACAGGTCGTCCTTGTTGATCTTGTAGTCAAAGTCCTTTGTCCTGTCAAGGTAGTCCTTTCCCGTGGCAGGCTCTATCACCTCCTCCGTGGTGCCGTCTTCGTTCGTAACGGTTTTGTGATAAGGATTGTAAAGTGTGTTGATGTCCACGGCCATTCCCAGTCCGTGCTTTGAGATCCTGTTCGTATGAGATATGAACCTGAAATTGAAGCACGATGAGTTATTGTCGCGCATCATGATCTCATCGTCGGCCATGTAGTTGTCCGGCAGAACCATGCGTTCGATGGGATAACCCTCATCGTACAGCTCCATAAAGATCTCCAGCACGTCCTCGGCGATCAGTTTATGCACCACCATTTCGCCCTGATGGGTATTGCCGTCAATGTCCTTGTGCAGGACCAGCAGGTAGCGAAGGTCTTCCCTGGGCACGACGCAGTCATCCTTGTAGGTTTTGCCTGCCTTCATCCTGTCATACAGGTCGTCCGAGATCTCCCTTATGGAAAACCCTTCTCTGTATTCGGTGACGTTCCCTTTGGCGGTACTGTCCCCGGTTTTACCGGTACTGACGCAGGCAGCCAGCAATACGGTTATTGCCAATGCAATTACCGTTACGAGCATTTTTTTCATGTATTCAGCTTTGTTCATTTTCGATCTCCTCTCAAAAAACAGAACGTTGTACTTGACAGCGGTGAATAAGAAATGCCCGAGTTAAAGGTTTCCGGGCACCGCTAAATAACCGGGGGCGGCCGCGCAGGCTGCCCCCTCTTTTTGTGTATTGTAAGCTATTTGATATCAGCCGAATTCGACCTGCCAGCCCGCAAGACTGCGTGCCAGCATGATGGAATCCCAGTCGGAGAGCTCTCCGTCGCCGTCAAGATCAAGCGCTTCCTCAGCGATTTCTACGCGCCAGCCTGCAAGATATCTCTCGAAGAGAATGGAGTCCCAGTCTGAGATCTCACCGTCTCCGTCGGCATCGCCAAGAAGAACAGAAGCTTCACCGCCGTGACCGCCCTTCCTGGTTTCGGCAGCCTTGCACCATGCAACGCTGCCCTCGTTGTAATGTGCAAGAGGTATCATTGACGCGGAGCCTGCAAGGGTAGCGGCATTGCTTATGGCGGTTTTTGCTCCGAAGGGCTCGCCTTCACTGTACATCAGCAAGGACATGACTATTTTCCGGAGATTTGAAACGTTATTTCCCGAAAGCAAGGTATCAAAGTGGCTTTGGAGCTGGCTGTCGAACTGATCTCCGTACTTGCCTGTGTGGGCTACGATCAAAGGCAGGATGACTGTCTCTGCGGCCGCCGCCAGTTTCGCGTCAGCGCCCTCGTCAAGAGAGGAATAATATGCGGCAGCTTTGCCTTTGTCGTCCTTTTCACTGACCAGCAGATATTTGAGAACATATGAGGTAAGAGAAGACGTTGGCGATGACCCGTCGTATCCGACGGCATTTCCCAAGTCTGAATCCACCATGCCGAGTGTTGCGTATATGAGCGCACGGACGGTCTCAGCCTGTGTTCCGTTTTCATATGCCTGAGTTCCCTCCTCAGGACCGTATACACAGGCCTTCAGAAGTGCTCCGATCATTTCCTCGTTGGTCGCGTTATCGGGGTCGGTGACGAACTGTTTCATCAGGCTGACCGCCAGTTCGGCAGCGAAGCCTTCTTTCGGAAGCATTACGGAGACCTCCGCGACAGCGGTGTTGTAGAGAGGCGAGCCCTCGTGTTCAGCAATATACGTGAGGAGCGCCAATACAGTCTCGTCGGTCGTTGTCTCTCCGGTGATCTCTGTGCCGATAAGATAGGACAAAAGCTCACAAAGAACCGCACACGCGGCTTCATCGTCGGACGCGCTCTGAGGAAGACGTCCCTCGGCTTTGAGCTGATCTCTGCCGTAAGCAATGTAGGAGAGCGCCAGAGGCTCAAGCATAATGCCCGCCGCGCTTTCAAGCGCAATACCCTTGAAGCTGTGAAGCATTCCGTAAAGTCCCGCGACAGCCTTCAGAGTCTCATCGTACCCTGCGGAAATATAATCGGCGTTTGAAGGCGCCAAATGAACAAGGCCATTCATTCTTGCCTCAATAAACTGAGCCAGACTCACGTCCTTTGAGGCGGAAGCATCGTCGGCTATCGCCAATGCAGCGAGATCGAAGGTCTTCATGGAGAAGGAACGATAATCGCCCCCGTTTATAAACTCCTCGTACGCGAAAGGCGCAAAGGTATTAAGCTGTGCCAGCATTTCCTCCACAGTGACCTGTCCGTCCAAATCGTAGCTTTCCACCTTGCCGAAGTAAGTGTATCCCCATTCAGCCGGAGGAAGCTTTGTGATGATATCGTAGGGCAGCGGATAGTTCCTGATGCAGTCAAACACAGGATCGTGGGGATCAAGAGTACCCACTCCGGAATAGATATACGCTTCGACCTGAGTGTCGTTGACATATACCGCATCCGCTCTGGGGCCGGAAACGCTGAGCCAGGCCTTCTTTGAGACGCTGCCCGTGACGGTTCTCGGGGTGGCAAAGGTGTAGCAGTAGACGTTGTCGGGAGTAATGGTGACGTTGTCGAAATAGGAGGCTCCGCCGCCGGCAAAGAATCCGCCGAGAGCATTGGCAATTGCCGCGCCTCTCGAATGTCCCGCCGTCCAGATCTTCAGATCGCCGGTGATGCCGTTGGCGGTGAGATACTGTTTTACAAAGCGGAGTATTTCATCTCTTCCCTGTTTGAATCCGTCGTGATATTCGCCGTCGCCCACTGTGAAATTGCCGGCCCACTCCTGTTTGTAATTGGCGCTTCTCGGGATCACGGCCAGCAGCGTATAGGTCTTTTCGCCCGCTTTTATCGTCCTGTGACCCACCGCGGCACCGGCGCTGTTCTCCTGCTTTTCGAGGGTATAGTATTTGTTCGTTTCAATATCCGAAAAGCCCATTTTAGCCAGCATGTCGATGATATTTTGGGCATTGCCGGAGGGGTCGTCGGCGTAAGTCGTATCTATGTCGTCGCCCCAGCGGCCCGCAGAAGCTAACGCCGCCTGAGCCGACAAAGTCGCCAAGTGTGCGCAGCCTTCATAAGACGAGTACGTAAAGCAGCTCTCCCTGAAGGTAAACGTGTCGGTCCCCTGCTGATTTATCTCGCCCTCGTTTGACGTGTAGCTGTACGTCCCGCTTATCACAGCCGGAGCTTCTCCGTCCGCGAGGGAACTCAGCGGCAGACCTGCGGCAATAAACAAAGTCAGTATAACCGCTAAACTTCTTTTCCCGATACTTTTAAACATGTCACTGTTCCTTTCATTTGATATCTCTTCTGCAGAAGGCGTCCCTTGCGGCCCAGATGATCAGCACCGTAAGCAGTGCGGTAAAAATGACCGAATAAAGCACCGAAAAAGGATGGGCAACGTATTGCGCACAGTAGTCGCCGCCCATCAGCATATCGGCTTCGGAGACGATCATTTTGCTGAGGTTAATGAGCGCGGGAGCGTCTTTGGAAAAATAAAGATTACTGAAATTGCCAAGAGGAAGCACGGCCCTCACAAGGCGGTCGTTGGTGACTCCCCCTCTTAAGTCGGTGATCAGTTTGGCGATGAAATAACCTGCCGGTGCTATCACGGAGGCAATGGCATTGCGTGTGAGTGCCGACAGAAGCAATGCGAGCATCGCGAAGAAGAATATGCCGAAGGCGTCGATAAGCG
>JAGCZO010000052.1 GCA_017959965.1 Clostridia bacterium
CTACTATTCCCTCATAGGCCAGACTCCGAAGGAGAGAAGGACCAGGATGGTGGAGGAATTCAATTCCGGAAACGTGCCTGTTTTCTGCATTTCCCTCAAGGCCGGAGGCACGGGTCTTAATCTCACCAGCGCGGACATCGTCATTCATTTTGACCCCTGGTGGAACATTGCCGTGCAGAATCAGGCTACTGACCGTGCCCACCGCATCGGCCAGAAAAACATCGTGACTGTATATAAGCTGATCGCCCACAATACCATTGAAGAGAACATAATGAAGCTTCAGGACAGGAAAAAAGAGCTTGCCAAGGAGCTCCTTTCCGGCGAAAGCTTTGACAATATTTCCATTACAAGGGAAGAACTCCTGGAGATCCTGGGCTAGGGCATTTTGTTGAGGTCGTTTGTGAATTTCTTTATCTATACCTTCGGCTGCAAAACCAATACGTATGAGTCAGAATCCATGAGCCGTCTGCTTTCGGAAACCGGAAGATACCGGGCGGTCTCCGACTATGTTTCCGCTGACGTTGTGATCGTGAATTCCTGCATGGTCACCGGGGAAAGCGAAAAGAAGGCCGCCAAGCTCATAAGAAGGATCCGGCGTGAAAACGAAAAAGCCTGCATAGTACTTTGCGGGTGCATGCCACAGGTCATCGGAGAGGCCGCCTTCGGAACCGGCGCCGACGTTATATGCGGCAACACGAAAAGAGCGGATATTGTAAAGGCTGTCGACTCATATTTTGAAAAGAAGACCATATCACGGGATATGAAGATATTTCGCGTCGAGCCTCATCTGA
This sequence comes from Clostridia bacterium, assembly GCA_017959965.1. Taxonomy (GTDB): domain Bacteria; phylum Bacillota; class Clostridia; order UBA1212; family UBA1212; genus UBA1212. Next base: position 792 of record JAGCZO010000052.1, read on the forward strand.
AAGACGAGACATTTGAGCTGCTGGCTCCCGACAGGTATAAAAACCTTACCAGGGCAAATCTTAAGATCGAGGACGGCTGCGAATGCTTCTGCTCCTACTGCGTGATACCTTTCGCAAGAGGCAGGGTACGTTCAATGCCCCCGGAAGACGTGTTTAAAGTCGCCGGGGATCTCGTGAACTCCGGCCACAGGGAGATAGTCCTCACCGGTATCAATATCGGCATGTACGGGAAGGACCTTGGCCTTTCGATCTGTGACGCGGTAAAAGCAGTTTCGGAAGCAGGGGCCGAAAGGATCAGGCTTGGTTCTATCGAGATAGATCTCATATCCGATGCCGCCATAGAGGAGCTTTCCCGTATCCCCGGACTCTGCCCTCATTTCCATACGTCGCTCCAGTCCGGATCCGCAAAGATCCTTAAGAGGATGAACAGAAGGTATGATCCTGAAGAATACATGAGAAAGATAGGACTTTTACGCAGCTCCTTTGCCAACGCCTCCGTCACCACCGACGTTATTGTCGGCTTTCCCGGAGAAACGGAAGAGGATTTTAACGATACGGTGGAGTTCGTACGCAGGGCCGGCTTCTTCAGGATCCACGTTTTCCCTTATTCCAAAAGGAACGGGACTGCGGCTGCAGGGTTTAAAGACCAGATCCCTGTTGAAATAAAAAAACAGCGGGTGGCGGCTCTTGAGGAAGTTGCCGCTGAGCTAAAGAAGAATTTCCTGACGGGCCAGGTCGGTAAAACAGTAAACGTACTTTTCGAAAGATCTTCGGGCGGCTTTGCAAGAGGACACTCGGAGAATTATGTCGAGGTACGTGTGAGGACGGAGGAGGATCTTAAAAACAGAATAGTCTCCGTTACGGTTTCCGGCGTTGACTCTTCGGGAGACTTTGTTTACGGTAATATCGGTTAATATCATTGATATTGGCTGAAACACTTACAAACAGAGCCTTATTGTGATAAAATTCCCTGCGTAAGTTAAAAGGTACGGTTGATTCAGAGGTATTATGGAAGAATTCAGACTTCAGAAATTCCTGGCACACTCGGGCGTCGCTTCGAGAAGAGCCGCGGAGGAAATAATCGCGTCAGGAAGGGTCTTTGTAAACGGCAAACGGGCCAACGACCCGTCGCTTAAAGTGACCGTTAAGGACAAGGTCACGGTGGACGGAAAGACCGTTACGGTCACAAGGACAAAGACTTATATAATCATGAATAAACCCTTGGGCGTGCTCTCGTCCGCGTCGGATGACAGAGGAAGACAGTGCGTAGTCGATCTTGTAAAGCTTGACAACGTGAGACTGTACCCTGTGGGAAGGCTTGACTATGACACCCAGGGAATAATACTTCTTACCGACGACGGCGACTTTATGCAGAGAGTGACCCATCCGAAATACGAGATGGCAAAGACCTACGAGGCCCTGGTGAAGGGCGAGCCCTCTGAGGACGATCTTTCCAGGCTTAGACAGGGCGTTGAGCTTGAGGACGGAATGACTCTTCCCGCCAAAGCAGACGTGGTACGTTTTAAAGGACCAAACGCCGTTGTGAAGATCGAGATCCGTGAAGGGCGCAACAGACAGGTGAGAAGAATGCTTGATGCCATCGGTTTTCCGGTGCTTAAGCTGAAAAGAACCGCCATCGGCGGCCTTGGCATTGGCGATCTCAGAGTCGGAGCCTGGAGAAATATGAAGCACCGGGATTTCGAGGACCTTTTCGGAAAACAGGAAGCTAAGAAACTGAAATTCGGTTGATTTTGGAGAATATAACAGATGATCGATAACGATATTAATATGACTGATAATGGTTCTGATATGACCGTGAATGATATTGACGGGTCCTTTGCAGGGACCGGCGGATCCGACGGACTGACAGAAGAGGAAGAGAACAGCGCGGAAACCGTTTCTTACGAAGTCGTAGAGGTAGAATACGAAGAGACCGTATATGCGGATGAAAACGGGGACGCTGCTTTTTATGATCCGGAAGCTGAAGAGGATCCGGGCTCAGATGCCGCTGAAAATACCGAAAAAACGGAAGAAGAGGAAGAAGAAAGCATTTTCAAAAGACTCAGATACGCCGAAAAGCCCAGCTTTCTTTACTACCTCCGGGAAGTAATATCGTATACCATCATTTTTATTATCGCGGTAGTGGCGGGTCTGTTTATCAACATTTACATTTTCAGACTCAGCCGCGTCAACGGCACCTCCATGTACCCGACCCTTCAGGATACTCAGCTGGTCACCGCCAGCCGTCTTCCCGTGATCTTCAACACACTGAAGCACGGTGACGTTGTGATTTTTGACCATTCCGGCGAGGCCCGGACCTTCATGAAGGATCTTTCCCAGGCGATCAACGACAATGCCCTTACCGCATTGTTCAAAAAGTCCCAGAGCGAGATCCAGCACACGTACTACATAAAACGCGTTATAGGTCTTGAGGGAGACGTTATAAGAGTTTACGAGGGCAAGATATACAGAACCACATTGGCGAATATCGGTAAGGAAGAATATTTGACCTTGTACAAAGCCTACAACGATTCTCTTGCCCAGGCCGGCGTTTACAACAGCCCGGAAGACGTTCTGGAAAACCAGAAGGCTTCCCGGCGTTTGACCGAGTATCTTAAAACCGTTGCGGAGATCAAGCCTGACGAGACCTGGGAGCTCCTTGACGAACCGTACGTTAATCCCGATGAGACTCCGAAATACGCGTCTATCGAAGGCAGAGTCTGGGTATGCGGCGAGCATGAGATGTTCGTCATGGGGGACAACAGAAATCACAGTACCGACAGCAGAGTCATCGGTGTAAAGAACATCGACTGCGTCATCGGAAAGGTCATAGGAAACTACTGATACAGTAATTGAGGAACGGAAATGGTCAACGTATGCATAGCGTCCAACAACAAGAACAAGATAAAACAGTTCCGTGAGATATTCGCCGAGCAGAAGCTCGAAGCCAATCTTATCACCGCCTCCGAGACGGGAATGAAGGATTTTCCTCCCGAGGACGCCGGAACGTTTTACGGCAACAGCCTTATCAAAGCCTCCGCGCTTCACCGGCATATTTGCTCGACCAGCGGAGCCTGCGACTTTTACGTCCTTGCCGATGATTCGGGAGTCTGCGTTGACGCTCTCGGCGGCGCTCCCGGCGTGAGATCAGCCAGATTCTCGGGGGAACACGCCACGGACGCCATGAACAACGCTTTGCTTCTGGAAAAGCTGGCGGGCGTTGAAAACCGGACTGCCTACTATATGTGCGCCGTGACTCTCATCACGCCTGAAGGAAGGGTTATGTGCACCGGCGGCAGAGTGGACGGAGAGATCATTGACGAGCCGAGAGGCTCCGACGGCTTCGGCTACGACCCATACTTTTACATTGCAAGTCTTGGCAGGACCTTTGCCGAGCTTACCTCCGACGTCAGGAACTCAATGAGCCACAGAGGCAGCGCCTTAAGAAAAGCAGTTTCGCTGATCGTTGAAGATATAAACGCCAAAAAAAGCTGACAATGCAATGAATACAACGAACTTAAGACCCAACGTCATAATAACAGGCTGCTCGGGGGACATCGGAGCTGCTATAGCCTGCAGGTTTTATAACGCCGGCTACAATATTGCGGCTCATTACTGCTCCTCCGAGGACAAGGTCCTTGAACTGAAGAAAAAGCTTTCCGGGGTCAAAAACGGCGGTATTTTCAGAACATACAAAGCGGACTTCAGGGATCCGGATGCAGTCGCAGCCATGATAGAGGACGTACAGCGGGAAATGGGGCCCGCCGACGTACTTGTGAACAATGCGGGCTTCGGAAAGCAGAAGCTCATCACGGAGACCTCCTATGAGGATTGGCGCGAGACTTTTCTTATAAACACGGACGCGTCTTTTCTGTGCTCGAAAGCGGTGCTTCCGGGTATGATCAACCGGAGATCCGGAAGGATCATAAACATCTCATCTATTTGGGGAATGACGGGAGCTTCCTGTGAGGTCAGCTATTCCGCGGCAAAGGCTGCTGTCATCGGCTTTACAAAGGCACTTGCCAAGGAAGTTGGCCCCTCGGGGATCAACGTCAACTGTGTCGCTCCGGGAGTCATAGACACAAAAATGAATTCTCATCTGTCAAAAGAGGATCTTTCGGAGCTTGCAGCCGAAACGCCTCTGGACAGGCTCGGACTTCCTGAGGAGATCGCAGACGCTGTATTTTTCCTGGCGTCGGATAATTCGTCTTTTATAACCGGTCAGGTCATTTCACCTAACGGAGGCTTCGTCATCTGACAACCGTTTTATAAACCGGCAGCGGGGTATCATTATGGGCAGAAACAATAAGAACAGACAAAAAAATAACAAACAGAATCAGAACAAACGTGTTTTTATACTGATCGGCATACTTGTATTGGCGGTTGTGGCGGCGTTTTTCGTTATCAAGCTCCTGCCGCTTAATATCGAACTGCCTGCGGATATTCTGCTTCCCGTAAGTACAGACGCCCGGGGCGGCGATCATACTCCCGGGCAGACCGCCAAACAAAGCGAGAACGCGACTCCGGGCCAAAGCGGCAGTGCGACTCCGGGCCAAAGCAGCGCGGACGACGGCATAAAAGAGGAGGGCTCATATTATGACAGGGACAGCGTCGCCCGCTATATCGCCAAATTCAGAAAGCTTCCCTCAAACTATATTACGAAAAAGCAGGCTCAGGCTCTCGGCTGGGAGGGCGGCTCCGTTGAAAAATATGCTCCGGGGAAGGCTATTGGCGGTGATTATTTTTCGGATTTTGACGAAAAACTTCCGGATCCCCCGGACATGGACTACTACGAGTGTGATATTGACACCAACGGCAGTAAGGCGAGAGGAGCAAAGCGGATCATCTACGGCGCCAACGGAAGGATCTTTTACACTGAAGACCACTACGAGACTTATGATGAGTTTGTCAACGGCTCCTGGGTGGACTATCCGTAAGGGTTCCGGCACCGACCGGCCGCTGCCCCGGCAACGATCGATGTGATATTTGAGGTAAAACGGACTGAACTTTATTGCTTTCGGTCCGTTTTTTGACTATAATTACAGGGTAACAATTAACGGTTTTGTTTGAACTGTCAGCGTTGTTTTGGGAGATCGTTTTATGAAGATTTGTGTTTTTTGCGGTTCTTTTATCGAGGATAACGAAAACTGCTGCTCCGCCTGCGGAAAGATACAGCCTCCTGCCGGTGAAGCAGATGATTTTATGCCGGAGGAAGCCGGCCTTGACGACGCGGGTTCTTTTTCCGGTGAGGATGAGGATGCCGGGCTTCCCGCAGGCCCGGAGGATAACGCCGGAGATGAAGAGTCTCTTACAGAGGGCGGTGCCGGGCAGGATGACCTTGCGGAGGAGGGCTCCGGTCTTTCTTCGCCGGCCGATGAATCCGACAACGGGCCTGAAGCTGCCAATGGGACAAAACCGAAGAACAGAAAAAAGACCGTTCTGATCGCCGCCGCAGCAGCTGCCGCTATGATCCTGATCGCCGCCGTCTGTATCCTGATACAGATCTTTTTCGGAAGCTGCATCGACAAAAACAAGGGCTTTTACGCCTATCTTAACAACGGAGAGCTTTGCGTTGCTTCAAAGTCCGGCGTTGCAAAGGTCTCGGGTATCAAGGAGTTTTCCTACAGTATCTCGTCAAACGGAAAATATGCGCTTTTCAGAATAGTCGAGCTTGACTTCGACAAGGCTCTTTATTACTACAACGGCTACGTGCTGCGAAGGATATACGGCGGCTATGATACCGCGATCATTTCCCATGACGGGAAAAGGGTGCTGATCACCGATGAGAACAATGAGGAATACGATTATGAAAACTCGATCCTTATCTCCTTTATGGGACTGAGGCCGGCCCTGCGTGCCCGGAACGCGGACTACAAGCTGGCCTCTCCGGACCTTTCGACCGTGGTCTATCACAGAGAAGGCGAAAACAACTCCTGCTATGTAAACAACGGCAGAGAATATGAGACCGGGCTGAATGTTATAGCAGTGACCGACGGCGGAAAGAAGATCTATAATCTTGACGGGAAAAAGCTCTGCGTTACGGAGCTTTCGAACCTTAACGAAAACAAGGTGATGGCATTGGCTCAAGCGGCCGACGACTGCTGGGAGGCCATCCTCAACAAGGATTTGAACGCTTTTGC
>JAGCZO010000053.1 GCA_017959965.1 Clostridia bacterium
ACTCCGTGTACTCAAAACCGTTGCCGTATGCGATACGAAACCGGCAAAAAACAGACTGTTCCTGAAGGTATTTTAGCCCGCGACTATTGAATTTCACTTGAAAAGGCCGCGGTCTTCCTCCCGTTTTTTTCCTTATTTTTCAGTATTTCAGCAGTTCCCGGTGTAAACGTATTTTAGAGACTCTTTGGCGATATCCGCCAGCCGGTAGACTGTGCGAATGCTTGTTGCCTCCCTGGCCGTCATGCGGAAGCGGGGAAAAAATCTTGATACGTGAAGGGGAACGCTCTCCCCGTCCGGGTTCTTAAGACCGCTCACCCATCCCGACAGCGCCCTCATCTCCTCTTCGCTGTCGTTTTCCCCGGGCACTATCAGCGTCGTCAGCTCCACGTGGCAGGTCCTGACCGCGTGCTCAATGAACTCCATGACCATGCGCCTGTCGCCGCCCAGCACCTCTTTATAGTAACGGTCGGTAAAGCCCTTCAGATCGATATTCATGGCGTCAATGTAAGGGCTCAGCTCCTCCAGCACACTGAGGGTCGCGCAGCCGTTGGTGACCATAGCAGTTTTGAGGCCCTTCTCTTTGGCGAGCTTTGCCGTGTCGGTTACGAACTCATATCCGATAAGAGGCTCGTTGTAGGTAAAAGCGATGCCGATATTGCCCCTTGGCCGCAGCGAAAGGGCAACGTCGACGAGCTGTTCCGGGCTTGCCGTTTCCGCGGTCTCCGCCAATTTCTTTGCCCTTTCGGACCAGGAAATATCGCTGTTCTGGCAGAAGGGGCACCGAAGATTGCAGCCGAAGCTGCCCACGGAAAAGATCATGGTGCCCGGGAAGAACCTCATCAAAGGCTTCTTCTCAATGGGATCCAGGGCCGCGGAGGTGATCCTTCCGTAGTTGAAGGCCTCCGTCCTGCCGTTTTTCGCGGTCCTTCCGCCGCAGAAGCCAAGCCGCCCCTCCTCTATCTTGCAATGTCTGAAGCAAACTCCGCACTCAGCCATGTTCATTCCTCTCGATTCAGTAGTGGCGTACCACCTCGAAGCGCTCTATGACGCACCGTTCTGTCTCGCCTATTCCGCCCTTTCTGCGGGCAATACGCAGCTGTTCCTCCACCGTATCCACCCCGTCAAGATCCGGAAGGAGCAGCCCCCGTTTCCTGCCGCAGCTGACGATGACCCCGTACCGCTTCACGTCAAGCTCCTTAACCGAGCTCACGGTCTCCGGATCGCCGAGGACGTCCACCGTTATCTCAAGCTCTTTCAGCTCGTCCGGGGTAATTGGCGAAAAGCGGGGATCCCTTGAGCAGGCGCTGACGGCGTTGTCAATGATCTCCTCGGCAATATTCTCCCTTGTCGCGGCAATAGTCCCTATGCAGCCCCGGAGCCTGCCGTTTTTGTGTATGGAAACAAAGGTCCCGGCCCTGCGCGAGGTCATCTCTTCCGGCAGCCCCTCGGGCACGCCGATGCGTTTTCTCTTCATCACCCAGGACTCTGCCGACGCTCTTGCCAATTTTACGAATTCATCGCTTTTTTCCGCTTTTTTTCTGCATTCGGCCTCCGTCTTTTCCAGGTATTTCCGCAGAAAATGACGGTCCCCGTTCGCTCCTTCAGGGTAAAACGTGCATATGCCGTAGCCGACGCCGGTCACGTCCTGGTGTGAAAGAGCCGCTGCCTTCACGTCAAGCCCGTCAAAGGCCCCCGCAAGGATCACAAAGGACCTGTGTCCGCATTCCGCTGCCTTGTCGCAGAAGCTCTCCTCAAAATCGAACAGTTCACCAAATGAGGCCTTACCGCAGACCTCCATGATCCTGCGGTCGTACTCGGGGCCCTCCTTGGCGTAACCGTAGGGCCCGTAGCCCTTCAGCTTATGGGAAAGGTCCCCGCTGGCAACTATCACCGTACGCTTTCCGGTGTCATTGGCGGCTTCCGAGATCAGCTGTCCCAAGCGGTAGTGATCCGCAAGGGGAAGCCCCGACAGCCCTATCCTCACTATCTTTCCTCCGGAGTATTTCCTGCGAATGAACCACAGCGGGACCATGGTGCCGTGGTCAAGCTCCGGGTCTCTTTCTCCAAGGGTACCCGCGGGGAAGTTTTTCTCCTCCGCCAGCCTGCAAAGACTTTTCACAAGCTCCTTATCGTAAGCTTCCGAAAACCGCGTTCCCGGGGCGTGGAATCTCCTGAAGGAGCCCGCTGCGCCGTTTCCCGGTGAAATATGAAAATAATCCGCATACATGACGGAATGGGGACTCGTTATAACTATCGTATCCGGCTTCAGCGCCGCCAGCTCCTCCGCCACGCGCTCATACGCCAGGATCGTCTCCCTGATCTGTTTTTCTTCCCCTCTTCCTACCTCCGGAATGATGAGCGGAGGATGAGGGACCATGTATCCGCCAATGACAGACATTTTGCCGCCTCCATAACATAAAGTGATATCCGATAACGCTGCCTGCAAGGCATGCACGCAAGCTTCGCGCGGGGTCTCCGCCGCCAACGTTATATACGCAATGATATACCTGATTTTACCACAACGCAATTTAAAATAAAACACGGACCGCCGCCCCCTTTAAAAAGGCAGGCTTACGTGGTATAATCAAGGCACAGTGAAAAAAGCTTTTCGTTTTCGCATTGGCGATAATAAAAGTAAAGGAGATTTTTATGAAAAAGTTTGTTTCTTTTATCTTGGCACTTGCGCTTTGCATCTCATGTGCAGCAGGCGTCCTGTTCGTGCACGCTGAAGAAGCGGAAGTCGCTCTTCCGGACTTCTACAAGACCTGCTATGACGACTATTCCTGCACACAGTGCGCCGGCACGGCTTCCAAGGAGGGCGGCGTTCCCTTTGCCCATATCACAGGCGACGCAGGCACCCAGGACGCTTACTTCTTCCCTCAGAGCGGATGGGGACCGACACTTGACCATCCCGTTATGCTTCTGAAATACCGCACGTCGGGCGGAGCAGGAGAGCTGTTCTTTGCCTCCGCTTCAACGACACCGGGCTCCGAAGGAACTCACACGGAGGTAGAATTCCCGGCCGCCGAGACCGAGTGGCAGTACCTGACCTTCGACTTCAAGGAGAACGGATTTGCCAGCTTTGAGACTGACGACGAAGCGGTCACCTTCTTCAGAGTCGACCTGAACTCCATCGAATGGATGGATTACTCCTTCGTGGCTTTCTTCAAGACTGTCGATGAAGCAAACGCTTTCGAAGAGGCTGAAAAAGCCGGCAAGGTGAAGCTTTTCAAGGAGAGCTCGGTCATCACCACCAGATCGGTTGTCAGCCCCAGACAGATGGATCCCATGCAGTTCAACGGTCACCTGAGCGTGGCTGTGGAATTCACCGTGCCCGAGGGACAGTCCTTCAAAGCATTCGTTCTCACCGAAGCTCCTACCTGGAACGCTCAGGAGAACTCCACCCTTGATGCTGTGATCTACGCCTGGAACGAGGATTACGATACCACCATCGAAGGCATCGAGCTGGGAACCTTCCGCGAAGAGCAGCACAGGGATAACTCCAACATCACAATGGACTTCGGCGTTCTGCTTCCTCCCGGAAAGTACGTTATCGTAATGACCGCCGAGGACGATCCCATCGGCGCCTGGGGCGGCAATATGGACGAGATCAATTTTGACGCTCTCTTCTATTTTGACGACATGGAAAGCGACACCTGGTTCCCGTACTCCGCCATCATTTTAGTTGAAGGCACCGAGCAAGCCATCGAGCTGCCCACCGCCGCTCCCACTGCGGAGCCCACGGAAAAGCCAACGGAGAAACCGACTGAGGTACCCACCGAGGTCCCCACTGAGGTTCCCACCGAAGCTCCCACCGATGTGCCCACAGAAGCTCCCACCGAAGAGCCGAAGAACAACGGCTGCGGAGGCCTCGTGCTCAGCGGTCTTGCGGTCATCGCGGTTGCCGCCGCTGCTTTCGTGCTGAGGAAAAAAGACTGATACAAAGCCGCCGTTAAGCGGTATTTCCGGCGCCGGGCCAAAACAGCCCGGCGCCTTTTTTGCCCCGGAAAAGGCAGGCGGTCTATCGCGTTGACAGTGTCTTTTATACCGTGCTATACTGGCTGATAGAAATTCAAAAAGGAGTGATGACCTCTGAAAAAAATATGTGCGGTCCTTTTGGCCTGCGTGATGACGTTTATTCTCTTAGGCACCGGTCTTCCAACTGCGCATGCTGAAGGAAACGAAGCCTTTTTCGCCTATACCGGACTTGTTTCACACACTCCGCAGGAGATCGAGGATTATATCGCCGCCCACCCCTACGGCAAGGTCAGCGCAAGCTATGCCACGGTTCCGGCCTATTCCGACGGAAATTACGATTACGGTTCGCTGACAGAGGACTACCTGCAGGACGCCCTCAATGCGCTTAACGTCTGCAGGTTTATTGCAGGCCTTGGCGAGGTGGCCCTTGTCGATCAGTACGTGAAAACCGCTCAGGCAGGAGCCTGGCTCTGCGCCGCGGACGGAGTGCTTGCCCACAGCCATTCTCAGCCCGAGGGCGTGCCGGATGATATGTACACTCTCGGAAACACCGGGTGCGGCTCGTCCAACATTGCGTGGAACTACCGCTCACTGAACAGAGCCGTTGTTGACGGCTGGGTGGATGACAGCGACTCCAGGAACGAATCCGCCGTGGGGCACCGGCGCTGGTGTCTGTCCCGCTCCATGCAGGCCACAGGCTTCGGTCAGGTGGGTGCCTACATGGCTATGTACGCATTTGACGGCGGCTGGCCTGACAGATCCCGGGAAGATCCCGTTGTCTGGCCCGCGCCTGTGATGCCTGAGAATCTGTTTGATTCAAGGTCCATGTGGAGCATCCAGCGCAACAACACCTATTCCGACAGCGCGACGGTCACCCTCACCCGCCTCTCCGACGACGAGGTCTGGCACTTTGGCAATGACGGCTCCGACGGCACTTTCTACATTGACAACAACTATTACGGCTACCAGCCAGCGATCCTCTTCAGGCCCGACCTTGACGGAGACGACTACGGCACAGACACCTACCGCGTGCAGGTCACCGACGGAAATTTTTCACTGGATTATGAGGTCTCCTTTTACGATCCCGATGAGGTCACACACGTTCACACGGCGGGCCGTACCGAGGACACGGACATAGTGCCGCCGACCTGCAGGCAGGCAGGCTCCCACCGCAGGATCACGTATTGCAGCGACTGCGGGGAAATAATGAGCGATGAGACTGTTACGGACCCTGCTCTCGGTCACAATTACGTTGACGGAGTGTGCACAAGGTGCGGCAGAAACGAGGAGGCTTTGATCGGCGACGCGGACGGAGACGGCGAGGTAACGGATTACGACGCAATGCTTTTTGTGAGACATCTTGTCGGATGGAACGTCGAGATCGACCTGGGCGTAATGGACACGGACTGCGACGGAACGATCACAGACTGGGATTCCATGCTTCTTGACAGGTATCTGGCAGGCTGGAACGTGATCATCGGCTGAAAAACGGCTGTGCCGCCCGGAAAATCAAGCTTAATTCGCCAATGTTAATTTGCATTGCTTGCCGCAACGGGCCTGCAGGAGCATAATTCAGATAACAACTTTTGAAAGGTGGTTATCAAAATGCTGAACGAAAATCTTAAAGTGATCAGGAAGTCAAAAGGACTTTCCCAGGAGGAGCTTGCCGTAAAACTGAACGTTGTGAGGCAGACCGTCTCCAAATGGGAGCAGGGTCAGTCCGTTCCCGACGCGGACATGCTCATATCAATATCCGAGACCCTGGAGACGCCTGTTTCAGTCCTGCTGGGGGAGAACGTAGCAAGCAAGGAGCCGGACGACCTGAAGGTCATTTCGGAAAAGCTGGAGGTTATAAACGCGCAGCTTGCGCAAAGGAAACAGTCAGAAAGAAAAGCGCTTTTCTGGACCCTCATAATTCTCAGTATACTGATCGTCATTGGTTTCGTTGTGATCATCCTGACGGACAACGTGTACCTGACCTGGGACCTGAGCGATCCCGAAACGGCGGTCATGGGAACGTTGTTTCACGCCTTTGCCTGGGTCTTCGTCAGGATCGCTCCCTTCGCATTGGCGGGGACGGTGGTTGGCGCCGTTCTGACGGGGATAAAGCGCTGACCGATACGGCCGATGCAAAAACACTGCTTAGCTGAAGAGAGCCGGAGAGCTGCGAAAACAGGTCCCCGGCTTTTTTTCGTAACTATCGGAAATAAGGCTCATTGGCTTATATTTATTGAATCTGACTCTCTCTCAATGTATAATAACACCTGTTCCAAGACAACGGAACAAAAGCTTCAAGGAGGATATAATATGCCTTTCTCAAAATACTTAGACAGCATGAGGAATGACTGCAGGATGCTTGTCGATGAGCTTGCCAAGAGCTTTGATTACGTCAGCGTCCTTGGCACAGACGTTCGCTCCACGGTCTTCCGGGCGGATAAGAACATGTCCGCTATCAGGGATGACGAGGGAGAGTGCGGTTTTGTCGTAAAAATGCACAAAGGGAGATCGTTTTACGAGTACTCCTGCGGCGATATCGGCGGCAGCAAAAAAGAGCTGGCCGAAAAGATCATCGGCAGCGTTAAGCTTGCAGGAGAGCTGACGGACCGGCAGATAAAAACCGTAAAGATAAGCGACGTTCCCATGAAGCGCGACTTCTGCCGCGAAACGGATTTCGACGATTTTTCCGACGAGTACCTTCTCGGCGCCTGCAAGGACATTTCAAAGGAGCTTTTGGCGAAGGACGAAAAAGTGCTGAATGCGGTGGGCATCGTTTCGCCCTACACAGTCTCCAAACTTTTCGTCACGAAAAACCGGGAGCTTTCCCAGCACTACGGCTGGGCCAACGGCTACGCGCTTGTCATATATAGCGACGGAAGAATGGTGGAGGCCCGCCATACAGAAGGCTCCGACAAGCTCTCCGAGGTAATTGAAAAGACGAAGGCCTCTCTTGACGGCGTCATAGACCTGGCGAGGCACCTTGTCAAGGCGACCCCCATCAAACCCGGCGTCTACGACGTCATAACCGACAGCTCCATCACGGGGCTCATTGCCCACGAAGCCTTCGGACACGGAGTGGAGATGGACCAGTTCGTGAAGGACAGGGCATTGGCGAAATATTACGTTGGCAAGTACGTCGCCTCCCCCATCACCAATATGCACGACGGAGCCGCGGCGACCCATTCCGTGGCATCCTATTTCTTTGACGACGACGGAGTTCTTGCCCACGACACCCGGATCATCAAGGACGGCATTCTCGTGGCAGGCCTTTCGGACCTTGCCAGCGCGACTCAGCTCGGCACAGAGCCCACCGGCAACGGCCGCCGCGACAACTTCAGCCGCAAATCCTACGCCAGAATGACCAACACCTTCTTCTCCCCCGGCAAGGACAAGCTGGAAGACATGATAAAGTCCGTAAAACACGGCTACATGCTCTTCGAGACCAACAACGGCATGGAGGACCCCAAGAACTGGCAGATCCAGTGCACCGCGGAGTACGGCATCGAGATAATCGACGGAAAACTTACGGAAAATTACGTTTCTCCCGTGGTGATGAGCGGCTCGGTCCCCGACCTTCTGAAGTCGATCTCCATGATCTCCGACAAGTTCGAGGTCATCGGCGCGGGGCACTGCGGGAAAGGCTACAAGGAGTGGATCCGCGTTTCTGACGGCGGCCCGAATCTGAAAGTGAAGGTGAAATTAGGATGAACAACATAAAAACCATACTTGACAAGGCTCAGGGTCTCAAGGGCTACAGAATAACCGGCGCCGAGACAAACTCCTACGAGCTGTTTTTCGTGCACAGAAACCTGGAGACGGTAAGAAGCACGGACACAGTTTCCGCCGACGTCACCGTCTACGTTGAGCATGACGGAAAGATAGGTGAATCCTCCTTCCACGTCTACAAATCAATGACCGACGAGGACATTGCCGCCAAGATCGAGACCGCCAAGAGCAGAGCCCTCCTCATGTCGAACGAGCCCTACGAGCTGGCCCCGGCGGGGACCCTGGAGGCAGAGCTTCCCACAGATCTCAACGAATACGCGCCTGATGAGCTTGGCCGCATGATCGCGGACGCGGTCTTTGCCGCGGACACCGTTCCCGGCGGCTCCATCAACGCCCTTGAAATATTCATCTACCGCACCGTGATCCACGTCATCAACAGCCGTGGAGTGGACAAAAAGCAGACCGTTCACCGCGTCATGATCGAGGCCATCCCCACCTTCACGGACGAAAAGCAGTCCGTTGAGCTCTACGAGGACTACCGTTTCACGAAGTTCGACGCCGCCAAGCTCACCGCTGAAATAGCGGAAAAGCTCAGGGAGGCCTCCGACAGGGTCAAGGCGGAAAAGCCCGAAAAAGAGCTGGACATCAACGTGGTTTTAAGGCCCGCGGAGATCGAAGAGCTTGCCTACGAGCTGGCATGGGATTGCAACTACCAGACGATCTACTCTCACGCCAATCTCCACGCCAAAGGCGACGACCTCCAGCAGGGAGACGGCGACAAGCTGACCATCACAATGAAAGCAGTTGTCCCCGGCAGCGAGCACTCCGCCTTTTTCGACAGCGACGGCTCCACTCTTAAGGACACCGTGGTCATACGTGACGGCATAGTCGCGGACAGCTTCGGCTCCATCAGGTTCGGCCAGTATCTGGGCGTGGAAGAGCCCAGCGGCTCCCTGAGCTGCCTCAAAATGGAGCCCGGCACCCTGACCGACGAGGAGCTGGCCTCTGAGCCCTATATCGAGTGTGCGTCAATGTCGGGAATGCAGCTTGACCTTTTCAACGATTACATCGGCGGCGAGATCAGGCTTGCGTACTACCACGACGGCAGCACCGTCAAGCCCATGACAGGCATATCCATGAGCGCCAAGCTGTCCGACGTCCTCGCCGCAATGCGCCTGCACGAAAAGACAGACATCCGCGGAGCCTTCGACGGGCCCGTGAGGCTGCTCATGAAGAACGTGAAGGTGCTGTAAAGCCTGCGTTTTTCTGAAGCACATTAATGAAAAATACGCTGTTTTAGGGCAAAACAGGCCCCGGTCCGAGACCGGGGCCTGTCCTTAAAGGCGCAGGGAAGTCGGAACGGCAGCTCCAGCCGATCTATTTCCAAAAAATCAATCCAGACGTTTGTATCGCTGCTAACATATTCCACCTGCTACACCTCTCCGGCTTGCATAGCCCGAATATCTGCATAGGACCTGTGTAGCAATTCCGCACCGCGCTGGACGCTGACATCTCCTTCATTGACTGCGCG
>JAGCZO010000054.1 GCA_017959965.1 Clostridia bacterium
TAAGAGTCTTGCAGGAGGTCTCCTCGGGAAGCGTGAAATTCCAAACGTAAGCAAAGATATCAGCGGTCTTGATGACCTCTCCCGAGCTGTTTTTAAGCTCAACAGTCGCCTTGTAAACGCCCTCTCTTGAGTCTTCCTTTGTTCCGGTCTTTATAACCAATGATTTGCTGGTGTTCTTATCGACGCCAAAGGAGCCTGAAAGCGGAGGCAGAGGGTCGATGACGTTTTCGCCTTCCACTTCAAAATATGTTCCTTCAAACACTTCAACAGGAAGAGAGACGCCGCCGTTTTCGTGGACAAAATCAGATACCTCAAGGGTCAGACCTTCACGGGCATCCTTTGCAGTCAGCACAAGCTGGCAGACCTCCAGCTCGTTTTTCGCCATATACATGCAATACGAGTCGCCGCCCTCCGCCTTAGTGTTTTCCCTGGCTGTCTTTGTGAAGGAGTGGTTAAACTTCATGATAAGACCCGAGTCTTCGGCTGCGGCTTTCTTTGCTTTGTAGGTCTTATACTGATCCGGGACGGGGACCTCGTAATTTGCAAAAAGCTCGTTTAGCTTTTGCTCCTCCTCCTTCGTAAAGGCTTTGTCGTCGGATCCGCTCCGGAGATACCTGAGAGTATCCTTTTCGGTCTTCATGAATATCATCTCGGCGACGCAGCAGGACTCGCCCTTCGAGGTGGCGGTTTTTTCAAAATCGAATCTGAAATAAGAATAGTTTCCGGAAAGGCCGCTGTCCGTGAAATCAAATACCACGTAGTTCCAGTCGTCGGAGGTGTTGTCGTAGAAGGAGCTTCTGAAAACGTTGGGATCGGGAGAAAGCATGCCGGCAGTATTGGCGTAAAGCATGAATGAATTGTCGTTGCAGTTCTTAGTTTTGATCTTCAGAACGATAAAAGGATATTCCGTGCAATCGACGGAGCCTTTTCCGGTGCTTTCAAGATACTGCTTGAAATTGAAATTGACGTGGGGATCGTTTGCGTACTCAAGATTGACGGTAAACCAGGGGGAATTTCCGGTGCCCTCGCCGTCAAAGGAAACGTCGCATTGGTTAGTGAGGAAAAAGCATTCCGCAAGCGCTTCTTTTTTGTCAAGGGAAACGTGAACACCGTCCGACGGCGAGCATCCGTAAAGCAGCCCCGCGACCAATAAAGAAGCCAATATCAACGCCAACGTTTTTTTCATTCGTAAACCTCCAAAATGATCCCCTCGGGGATTTTCACATCCTTAAAACGAAGATAATTCATACTTAAGGAACAGGGTTTTATTCCTGTCCATATTTTACAACTTGTTACGATAAAGTGTCAACAAAATGAGGCCCATTGACGTCGTCATTTTTCTCTCCGGAACCGAGGAAAAGCTCCAGAGCCGCTCTTTTTCTTCTTATGATCTCATCGCCAATGACAAGATACTCATCAACGCTTTTTGTATTGAAAAATCTTTCTATTACGGATCCGCCGTTTTTCACGACCTTTGTCACTGCGCCGGCGCCGCAGGCGAATACCGTTCTGTCCTCCTCCATGATGTGGATGTTATAAGGACTCTCACGCCCGGGCTTGCAGTAGCTTACGTTCTCGTTGTTGCCCACGCAGTTTTTCTGCCTGTAAAGATAAAAAGGCTTCATACCCATGGATGCGCAGGTAGCGGCGCCGAAGTCGCACATTGACTCGGTCTCATCCACAGCAACGACCTTTTTCATATCCTCATCCCTTGAAAGGCTTGAAGCCCTCTTAAGCGCCAGGGTATGCACGGTAAGGCCGTCGGGATCAAGCTTTCTGATCTCCTTCATGGTCCTTTTAAAGTCCGTGGCAGTCTCTCCCGGGAGTCCTGCGATAACGTCCATGTTTATATTGTCAAAGCCCGCCTGCCTGGCAAGTCCGAATGCGTCAACGGTTTGTTCTGAAGTGTGGCGCCTTCCGATGGCCGCCAATGTTTTATCGTTCATGGTCTGGGGATTTATACTGATTCTTGTGACCCCGTATTTTTTCAAAACTCCAAGCTTTTCAGCGTCGACCGTGTCGGGTCTTCCCGCCTCAACGCAGAATTCAGACAGCCCGGAAATATTAAAATTTCTTTTCAGAATTTCCAGGAGCCTTTCCAGCTGCTTAGCCGAAATTGACGTGGGGGTGCCTCCGCCGATATAGATCTCAGTCACATTGGCGGCGATCAAAGGCGCTGTAAAGTCGATCTCCTTTTCCAGCAGATCGATATATGAGTCGATGCGGGATGAATATCTTCCGATGGGACTGGAGCCGAAGGTGCAGTATGAACAAATAGTGGGACAGAACGGGATCGAAACGTAAAAGCTGCAGCCGGGCTCATCACCGCCAATGAATCGAAACTGATTTTTCAAAGTTTCAAGACACAAAGCCGACTTTTTATCCGTTACAAAGAAAAAGTCCCTGAAATGGGAAAGCGCATCCTCCTCCGAAAGACCGTAACGGATAAGGTTGTGGAGGACCTTGACGGGTCTTACGCCCGTAAGCACTCCCCAGGGAGATCCGCGGCCGTATATGCCGGAAAGTATCTTGTAAAGGTATCTTTTCAGAAGATTCCTGTCGTTGGAAAGGTCACGGTGAAGGTCAATGACACGGTCTTCACCGTATGCACTTTTCCTTGCATCATCGATAAAAAAAGGATATTTCCGGACGCTGCCGTCCTCCTCAGTCACGGTAAGAAGACTGTCCGGCGAAGGCACTTCCCGATCGATAACGTCAGCGCTGCCGGGATGAAGCTCCGGCATTCCCAGGGCGTGGGCAAAGACCTGCATTGCCTCGTAGTAATGCATAGGGCAGTATTCTTCACGGCAGTAAAAATCAAGTTTCATATTTGAGAAGTCATTTGTGAGTCTTTTTCAGAAATAATAAAGCTCTTCCCCAACGGTGCTCGTGCGGCCGTGTCCGGGAAGTATAATGATACCGTCGTCAAACTCAGAAAGGCGCTTAAGCGAACTGCTGAGGATGCTCATGCTTCCGCCCTTGAAATCGGTCCTGCCGATCCCGCCGTCAGCAAACACAGTGTCGCCGGTAAACATGATCCCGTCCTTTTCGCAGTAAAGACAGATGCATCCGGGAGTATGCCCCGGGGTGTGTATCACCTTAAAGGTCACGTTTCCGTCTCCGGAAGAGCCGTCACCGGAGGAGCCGTCTTCTGCAGAACCGTTTTTTGAGACTTTATCGCCCTTAAGAACGATAAGATCGCCCTCTCCGACTGTCTTTTCGCATTCAGAAAACACTCTGGGGTCGTCGAAAAGGTAAGACACATTGGCGTCAACGTCCGTAAGCGTGGCGTTTTCGAACTTGTGGCATACCGTGATGGCCTCCGGGAACGCTTTTCTGACCTCTTCAAAGGTGGTCACGTGGTCGTAGTGGCCGTGGGTGAGCACTATATATTTTATCTCGGCATTTCTTTCCGCGCAGGCTCGCTTTAAGGTTTCCGGAGGTGCGCTGCAGTCAACAAGCATAGCCTCCCTCTTTCCGTCGGAGCGGGGAGAGTCGTTTATATAAAGAAACGTATTTGAAGGTTCAACACAGCATCTTAAGATCATAGCTTTGAATAAAAAATGATTTCGAATTAACGTTCCGGTCCTTAAGGGTCAGAACGTTTTTTTACTGTCCAGAAGAATGGTAAAGGGCCCGTCGTTCAGGATTGATACCTTCATATCGGCCCTGAAAACGCCTCTCCCGACTTTGATGCCGAGGGGCAGACATATTCTCTCCACCTCTTCAACAAGCTTTATGTAAAGCGCCTCAGCTTCTTCCGGGGCGGCGGCGTCTGTAAAGGAAGGACGCTTGCCGTGTCGCACGTCGCCCATCAGAGTGAACTGGCTTATAAGTATCATGCCGCAGTCGCGCCCTCTGTTTTTTATATCCGCCAATGACAGGTTGGTCTTTCCGGCCTCGTCCTCGAAGATCCTGAGATTCACCAGCTTTTCCGCCATGCAGGCGCAGTCCTTTTCGTTGTCGAAGTTTCCGACGCCAACCAGGACATTGAGCCCTTCACCGATCTCAGAAACGGTCTTTCCCTCCACTTTAACGGAAGAGGAAAGCACACGCTGCACAACGCATCTCATATAGCGACTCCTTTTTAAGTTTTATCTTACAGGTCTTATGACCTTACTGACTGTATCTATGGTCTCCAGCTTTCTTATGAGCATGTCAAGCTGGGGCCTGTCCGTGATCTCAACGATAACGTCAATATTCTGGTAATTATCCTTGTTGTTTTTGGAGCTGAAGGAGGTCATTTTAATGGCCATCTCGTTTATGGCGTTGGCGACCTTGACAAGGGTCTGGCCGTCGTCGATAGCCTCTATCTTGATCTCGGCGGTGTGCTTTGCCGAGGAGGGAAGCTCGCTGGCCCACCTGACCTGTATGATCCTCTGGGACTCTGTTTCCTCCATAGCTTTCACGTTGGGGCAGTCCGCCCGGTGGACGGATACTCCGCTGGTCCTTGTAGTATAACCGATGATCATATCGCCGGGCACAGGGTTGCAGCATCTGGCTATTTTTACGAGACAGTTGCTCATGCCCTGGACAATAACGCCCTTCTCCGAGACGCTTTCGACTGAAGGCTTCGTCTTTGTTTCCTTCGCGTTTCTGATGTTGAGAGGCTCCTGGGCGGCCTGGGTGGTCTGCTTTTTCTTCGCATATATGTCCTTAAGCCTGACAATGATCTTCAGTGCGGTGATATCGCCAAAGCCCAGGCTGTTCAGCATGTCGTCAATATTCCTGAAGTTGCTCCTCTTAAGAAAATCGGAAATGATCTCCTGGTCTTCGAACAGCTCCTGGTAGGTCACGCCCTGGCGCTTGAGCTCCCGCTCAAGCATTATTCTTCCAAGCTCGATATTCTCGTCACGGCGTTCCTTTTTGAACCATGAACGTATCTTAGACCTTGCGTCATTTGTCTGAACGATATTGAGCCATGCTCTGTTCGGACCTTTATCAGGATCTTTGGTAGTGATTATCTCACATATCTGACCTGTCTGGAGCTTGTAGTCGAGAGGTACGATTCTTCCGTCGACTTTTGCGCCTGTGGTCTTGTGACCTATTTCAGTATGAATA
>JAGCZO010000055.1 GCA_017959965.1 Clostridia bacterium
CGTTGAAAGCACCAACAGCATAACCGCCGTCATAAGCCTTCTTGAACATCTCGGTCGTTGTTACCAATGCCATATATATGTCCTCCTGGATATTTTTTATAACGAACTTATCATACAATCTTTTCGGCAAAACTCAACCGCAAAATAGGGGAAAACAGACGTAATTAACAGAAGATTTCCATATAAAAAGGGCTTGTTCGGGCAAATGATTTTCGCAAGCGCCGAAAATGGGTTATTTAAGACTAACTCGATGCGCTTAGGCTTCATTGACTTGAATACACGTTGAAGTTAAACTTTTTGAGGCTTAGGCTGGCAACGGCCGCTTTGTGGAGGGAATATTATGGAAAACCTTGAATTGGACGGAAGAGTCGCGGTGCCTTACGACAAGGACCGCAAGACGATCTTCTTCTACGATACATTTGTTGACATGAACGGCGACGTCGTCAAGTACGACGATATCGCGATCATCGAATCGGGCGCTCTGAACTCATCGTCCATGATCTACTTATACTTCAGCAAGTCGTTTGAATATCACTTCATCTTCACCACTTACGACGGAACCAGGCACAAGTTCAAGCGTTCCGGCTATTCCGCATACGGAATCGGCACATATAAGCGCATCAAGGCAGAATTCGAGCCCGTCAGCGGGCCGATGTACAACATCGTGTTCCGGAAGGTCGCAGACCGCCTGATCGACAGGATCGCGAACGGCGCCTCAGTCAACATCGGCGGTCTCGTCATCACCAAAGACCGGATGACTTACGAGAAGAGAAAAGAGACCATCGTGATCGACAGGAACAACTTCGACCGCGCGGTCAATGACAAGTCTTACGCGCAGAGCTATGCGCGCGTCTTCGTCCGCGACGTCAAAAAGCCCGTCTTCTCCATCTCGCTGAACGAGCCCAACGCAAGGCTCCTGGTGCCGATCGTCAACTGTTTCTTCGAGTACAGACCAAGCCACGGCGCTTAAGCAGTTAAGCGGGCGGAAATCCGATATTTAAACCATGTTTACTTGGGAAGATATGCTTCCTCGCCCTGAACTTTCTTTTTCTCCTTTTTGTAGCCGACGATCGTGACAACGACTCCGAGGATCGGGATCAGCATGACTCCGCCAGCAAGGAGCAGATAGTCGGTGCGGTTCATGGTGCAGTCCAAAAGTTCGTAGCGGATCGTGTATCCTGCCGTCGGTGTGATGCCCGCGGACTGGAGAGATCCGTTGTAATAGCTGACAGCTTCTGATTCCTGAGACTTTACGACGCCGACAAAGGTCCTCGGCTCCATCTCGATCATCTTGGTCTTGCCGTCGATGTAATCGTATGTCGCGTCGGTCAGGGCATCTAAGTACTCCCTGTCTGCCTTCTTCGATACGGACAGAGGCATGATCGAACCGTCTTCCATCCAGATCAGGTAGTAGTATTCGTGGCCCGTCGGAATGAAATACTGCGTCTCTGTCGCTTCGGCATATTCGCCGAGACATGCAACGACATCGTATGTTATCCACTGGTCCTTGTACGCTTCTTTGTTGAGAGCAGCCTCTTCGTATGATGCTGCAACGCCTCCGAAAAGCAGGTTCCTCAAGAAGAAAATGCATGCGCCGAACAGCACAAAGCAGAGAATTGAAATGATCAGAAGTCTTGCTCTTTTCATGAATGCGCCCCCTCAAGCAGTTTTCGAACGATATTGTATCACATCGAAAAATAATAGCGCGAAAAAAGATAATTTTTTCTTGATAATCAGTGCTGCCGTGTCATATACTTGTAACATTAGAAAAGTCTCATCAGACAATTGGCTCCAAACACCGGGAAGGATGTGAAC
Organism: Clostridia bacterium; assembly: GCA_017959965.1. Classification (GTDB taxonomy): domain Bacteria; phylum Bacillota; class Clostridia; order UBA1212; family UBA1212; genus UBA1212. The sequence continues at coordinate 1,816 of JAGCZO010000055.1, forward strand.
TCATGAAAAAGAAGATCCTGACTGCCCTTATCTCTATGGCAGTTCTTTTTGGTGCTGTACCCGCAGTGCCTGTAGTGGCTGATCCGGTCACAACGCATACCGTAACATTCGTTATCGGCGACCACTATGAGGTCACCGGCGAAGGAATCACCAGTAACGGCGACGGCACTTATCAGATGACCGTTGAAGACGGCGCTACCATTAAACGGCCCGTTACGCCTGAACCTGATTCAGCTACAATGACTTCAAACGCAGACAATACTCTCGGTTTCTGGGGGTGGCTGACAAAGCCGGCCGAAGACGTATCCACTTATGAGGAATATAATGATTGTATTTTCTACTTTTCGGATAATACCGGCGGCTTTGAACCTACAAAGGTAACAGGTGATCTGACTCTTTATGCCTGGTATGTAGGTGTCGTAAAGGAAACAGCTTATGATCTTTCCACCTCTACTGTCGACGCCGGAGGAAAGGTCTTTCATGAGAACATCATTTATGACCCGTCGATTATCACTGATACCCCTGGTATAAGTGCTCCTTACCCTTATGAATCCGAGGTCCGCTTCATAGCTTCCCCTGACGATGGCTACAGTTTCGTCGGCTGGTCAACAAGCACGTCCCGCGATGATATAGTTACCACAAGTACCACTTGTGATTTCGTATTGGAAACGGGTAATTTGGACTACTACGCCCTGTTCGAGAAGACGCACGATGTAACCGTTACCGTTCACTTCGGAACCATTGAAAATCCCGATGTTATCGAGTCTCTCCAAATGACGGTCAAATCAGGCACGACACTTGATGAGATCTATACACGTGCTGATTGTTCAGCAATGATCATTGACTTTGAGACAGACAATTCGGGCTGCGAATTCATGACAACAGCTAAAGCCCTCAATGAATACTCTTCCTACGAAGAAACCTATAATACGCTCGATTTCGGTGGCTCGATCAGTGAGGACATGGATGTTTACTACACCGCTCTTCTCCCGGTCGACGATACGGCCGTAACGGTTACTGCACCTGAAGCCGGAACAACATCTGCGACTGCGCCTGCGGTATCTATAGGCTCTGCCACAACTTACAAGTTGGGTCAGCCCGAATGGGTCGTCTCCAAAGATGACTTATCCCCGTTCAGCGGAACTTTCGAAGCTGAAAAGAGCTATTATGCCTGGATTGCTCTGGGACCTGCAGTCGGATATTTCTTCAGCGGCGCCAGCGATACGGTTGTCACAGGCGGCACCGTGGTAGATTCCGCAGTAGATCTGTACAACATCGGCCTTTGTGTCGAAGTCACCGTTCCGAAGGCTGCTGAAGAACCCGCGCCAGAACCCGCGCCAGAACCCGCGCCAGAACCCGCGCCAGAACCTGCGCCAGAACCGGCAGCTGAACCTGCGCCAGAACCTGCGCCAGAACCTGCCTCTGAACCTGTAGCAGCTCCGGCTGATATCAGTTGTGTTTCAGGTGAAGGACAGGAGATCGTCCCCGCAAGCGACAAAGCAGGCGAGTTCAGATTCTCGGACGGCGGAGATGATTCGCAGACTTTTGAAAACGCAGAATACTGGGCAGTTGACGGCGTCACCGTTCCTTTGATCATGCGGGATCCTGA